>NZ_CADCWS010000004.1 GCF_902806475.1 Candidatus Frankia nodulisporulans | reverse complement strand
AAAGCATCCCAGCCAGCCGAGGAACAAAAAACAAACGATCTACGAGACCTGACCAGTTACGGGTATCCTTATCCGGACATACCATCGCGCGGTCGGGCCGACGCTTTCCCGGCACAATCTCCGTGAGGTCAGCAAAAAATGGTCTAACCAGTACAAAAAAAGATTTTGATTACCGTCGGAGAAGGCCACGGAACGCCAGGCGAGACGGCGATCAGGCGGGGTGGGACGACTCCCGGCGCGCCTCGGACCCCGATCGCGGGCGGTCAGACCAGGGGCCGACCGCCCACGATCGGGCGGGCTGCGCAGCACGCACCTGCGGGCAGGTGACCATCGGGCGCGGGTGGGGTCACCGCGACCATGATCGGGTGGTCGCCGGCCCGGGCACCTACCAGGTGCGCGACCGGCTGGGTACCGGCGCGGAGCCGGCCGGCGATGACGAGAGTGGGCACCGTGCGGCGCCAGGGCAGCTCGCCAGCCAGCAACATCGTGCCTTCGCGACGTGCACGTGCCAGTCCGCGGTGACGTCAGCGCGTCGGGCCGACCGGAGGCCGAGCTGACGCGGACGTACGACGTCCAGACGATCCATCGGCCGCGGGCACCGGCCGAAGCGGACGGGTAGCGGCGCGGATCGTCACGGCCGGGGCGGGCTCGGCGGTGCGAAGGCGCTGGTCTCGCGCTGCCAGGCGATGGCGAGCTGGGTGCGGTTCGTGCATCCCGTCGCGACCAACGCGTGGGTCAGGTGGTGCTTGACCGTGTCGATGCTGATGCACAGTGCCTCGGCGACCTGCCGGTTCGACCGACCCTCGGCCACCAGCCGCACGACGTCGCGTTCCCGCGCCGAGAGCCGACCGGCGACCGAGGGCCCCGGGTCGGTGCGGATGTAGAAGCGCAGCAGGTTGCCCAGGTGTCGCCCGAGGACGGCGCCGACGGCCCGGTCCCGCGGGCCGAACGCGCCGGGACGGGAGTCGAGCAACGAGATCAGCGCGCCGACGTTCGACGGGCCGAACAGGCGCACGAGCAGCTTCGCGTGGATCCCGTGGGCGCGCAGGAAGCGCTCCAGGCGCATCCGCACCTCGGGCCGCTCCGGCACGCCGAGGTCATCCAGCGTCGCCAGACCACGCTCGCGGACCGAACGCAGACTCTCCGGGTTGCTCAGCGCCTCGAGTTCGCGGTAACGCTCCATGTAGGGACCGGCCAGCCGCAGGGCCAGACCATGGCCGGTGGGCCGGGCGTCCTGGAAGGCGGTCTCGATGGAGGAACCGAGGAAGAAGGCCGAGTGCCGGTAGCCGAGGTGGCGGGCCATGCCATCGAGGGCGAGTTCCCGGAACGAGGCCAGCGACGAGGCCCGCTCACAGTCCTCGACCACCCGCAGGATGCCGCGCAGCTCCGCGGCACCGAGGGCCAGGTCGCGGGGCATCGGCGCACCCGCGCGCGCCGCCGTCGCGCCGGGGCGCACCGGGGCACCGGCCGCGCTCCGGGCACCGGCCAGCGGAACCTCGCCGCGCCCCAAAGGGGCCCCTGTCAGTGGCCCCGCGGCCCGGGTGTGAGACAGTGGTCGCGCGGCGGCGCCGCCCGCACCCGTGGCCGGTGCGGGATGCCTGGTGGCCGCGGCACGGTGCGGTGCGACTGGCGAAGCCGATGGGCTCACCGGGGCATGCCGCGCCATACGTCCCACCACACCGAGGTCTGTTGGTGTGTCCACGGTCACGCCGATTCGCGGCTGATGGGGTAGGTCCTCACCGATATCATCAGCCGGGCGGGGGACTCGGTCGTTCACGTGTGCCTCCGGGGGTCATACGCAGATGTGCACCGGGCGGGGCCCGGTGGTGGTGGCTACGTCACCGGATGAAATTCCGGTGACGGTGGACATGTTCGGCAAGCGTAGGGCCCGCCTACCTTGCTACGCCAGCACTGACCCACGCCCCTCGTCTGTTATCCGGACAAACCCACCACTCAGGTGGGAGAAACACGCCCCCAACCGGCCATCTCTTGTCCGGGTTACGTCGTAGACCCCGCAGAACACTCGTTTGCGTGACGCTCGCCTCTCCCGTGTACCCCCCCATTGGGCTACCTTGGTAGAGGTTCAGGCGCTTCCCGTGGCCGCCCTACGGCCGCTTCGTGGCCCGCCCCGGCCTCTTCCGGCCGTCCCACGAACAGGCGCGGCCCTTCTCCGGGCCCACAGCCCAGACTGGTCCCCGTCCGCCCGGGCCCTACCCCTCACGTCGGGTGATACGTCTCGCGCGCAACGTCAGAGCGCATGGGACGCCGTCACGCAGGGAACAAGACAGCTGCACCAGAACGGAAGACGCATCACCTCCGCCGGCCGGCGGCGGGGTTCCTGGCCTATGCGGCGACCCGCACCGGACGCGGATCGAGTGATGCGGCCACGCGCCACCGATTCCCTCGTCCCTACGGCGGCGATCCCGCCACCGCGACGGGATGAACGGGGTAAACGGGGTGAACGACGATGACATTGGGACTGTCGGTCTTCCTGGTCGCCGTGGGCGCCGCGCTGCGCTACGCCCTCACCTGGCGGCCAGGGGGAATTGATCTTCAGGTCCTCGGCCTCATTCTGATGGTCGCGGGCATCGCCACCGGCGTCATCTGCGTGTTGCGGGCCGTCCTTCGGACGCCGGCGGCACGTGAGAACGCGCCGCTTGTCCCGTTCCCCGATCGAGCGGCCCGAGCCCGCCCGGACGAGCTGACCAGCGACTTCCCCGGGACGGACGGGGATGCCTTCGGGCCGGTCCCGACGACCCCGCCGCCGTACCGCGACCTCGAACGCCACCTGTTCGCTTCGGTGTTCGACCACACCCCGGCACTCGACCACGCCCCGGCACTCGACCACATGTCGGCGCCCGGCCGGGTGGCGGATACCGCCAGCGCACCCCTGGCCCACGCCGCTTCGGTGGCGGCCGAGATCGACCCGACCGCGGAGTCACTCACCGACGACGAGCGCCCCACCCAGCCCGGCGCCATCGACCCCGGTTGGCAGGGCAGCCGTCAGTCCGGCTGACCCGTGGGCGACGGACCCCGCGGGCGGCCGGGCTGACCGTCAGCCGCCCGGCGGCCCGCGCCACCATCCGCTCCGAGCGGATGACTCCGAGTAGATGACTCAGAGCAGATGCAGCTCACGGGCACGATGGACGGCGTCTCGTCGGCGGGGGACGTCGAGCTTGCGGTAGATGCTCTTCAGATGTGTCTTCACCGTGTTGACCGAGACGTAGAGCTCGGCGGCGATCTCGGCGGTGGTGAGCATCGTCGGCAGGTAGCTGAGCACCGCGAGCTCGCGGTCGCTGAGCCGGTCGCCGGTCCGCGCTCCCAGCTTCCCGGCCCGGACGGCCGCCCGAGGCCGCCCGCACCACTCGGACTCGGGGCCTCGCCCACGCCCACCGGGCCGCCAGGTCGGATCGGTGCGCGCGGACCGGCCGGTGCGGGGACCCGGACAGTCCCCGCCTGCTGCGCGGCCCGCACGGACGACGGCCCAGGGCGGGGGCCTGGCGCCGGCATGCCGCCGGAGGGCGATCCGGCGGGCAGCGCCTCCCCCCGCACCGACGCCCCGATCGTCATCCTCTCGGTCACGGTCACGGGCCGCCCGGACGGCGCCCTCCCGGGTGTCGGGACCGTGGCGTTCTCCCGGGTCAGCATCCCGCGTAGTTCGGTGACGAACCTCGGATGCGCGCTCGACAGCCCGGGATGCGCGTCGAGCAGTGCCGTCACCTCGCTCCCGAGGTCGAGGAAGGGGCTGGCGAAGCCCTCGTCCTCGGCCAGGGCCAGCCCCCGGGCGAGCAGATCGGTCGCCCGGGCATGATCGTCGCGACGGGCCGCGATGACCGCGGCGAACACGCAGGCCGTCACCGTCGGCCCGCCTCCCCCGCCGGCCCGCAGCAGCGCCGACACCGCCTGATCGGCGGCCGTCAGATCCGCGCAGCCAAGTTCGACCCGGGCCCGGGCGAGCAGCCGGACATGGTCGGCCTGGCGCGACGGAGCGCCGCGTTCGAGCACCGCCCGGGCCGCCTGGGCGTTGCCGCTCGCCAGCAGCAGGTCGATCTCGGCGGCCTGCCACAGTGACACGCACAGCGGCGGACCGGTCGGTCGGCTCTGACCGCCGAGCAGCCGCCGGGCGGCCCGCAGATCGTCGGGATGGCCAAGCCGTTGCAGCAGCCTGGCCTGCCAGATCGTGATCAGGTCGAGCAGCCCCGGCGGATGACCACTGCCCTGGCAGGCCCGAGCGGCCCGCAGGTGCCGGGCGGCCAGTTCCCGGTCGACCCGGCCGAGGGCCACCACCACGAGGGCGAGATGGGCCTCGAGCACACCGGTCGGCGCGGCCGCACCCGGCCGGTCGAGCCCCTGGTCAGGTTCGGCGGGCCGCGCCGTCCCCCCGACGAGCGCCAGCACGTCGCACGCGTGGGACTCGGCCAGCCGCAGCCGACCACGCAGGGCGAGGGCGAGAGCGAGGGCACCGCCGGCGGACGTCGCGACCGCCCGTGAAGCCGCCGACCGCGCCGCGTCGAGCGCCGCCAGAAGATCGTCCGCCGCGGTGTCGGGCCGACCGAGCCACAGGTGCGCGCGCCCCCGGCCGCACCGGGCCAGCGCGTACACGATCTCGTCGACGTCCACCGGCAGCGCCGTCCTGGCCGCCGACGCCGCCAGCCCCACCGGTGCCACGGATCGCCCGGATGACACGGGCGGCTCGGATGCCGGCGCGTCCGTCGATGGCGTCACCGTTGCCGGAGCGGTCGGAGTTGTCGGTGCTGCCGGGGTTGTCGCCGGTGGACGCAGAAGCCGGCGGGCCAGGCTCTGCATCTGCTCGGGCGCGCCGGTCAGCTCGGCCAGGCTCAGGTCGATCAGATCCGCCTGCACGCCCAGCCAGCGCCGCCGCGACGCCGGGGCGACCGCGATCGCCTCCCGGGCGGTCCGCAGCGCCCCACCGGCCCGGTCCGGTTGGCCGGCCCGCAGCGCACGGACGGCGACGACCAGTGCCCATTCCGCGCAGTGCGCGGGGGCGGCCGGCAGCCCGGCCAGGGTCGAGTCCAGCACGTGGGTCGGGCCCAGCAACGCGCCGACCAGCCCGGCCTGCTCCGGTCGCCCGGACCCGTCGAGCAGCAGGCAGGCGGCGTACCACCAGTCGCCGGCCTGGACGGCGTGGCGGATGGCGTCCAGGGGCCGGCGGTGCGCGGTGAACCACAGCGCCGCCCGCAGGTTCAGCTCGTCCACGTCCTCACCGCGGTCGCGGGCGAGGTCGGCGCGCAGCATCGCCGCGAGCAGCCGGTGGTAGCGGTAGCCGCGGTCACCGGCGAGCTCCACCACGAAGCCGTCGTGCTCGGCGAGGTCGGCCAGTCGGCCCGCACCCGGCAACGTCGATCCGTCGGCGACCACGACCTCGGCGAGCGGCCCGGTGACCTCGTCCAGCAGGCTGGTGCGCAACAGGAAGCGCCGCGCCTCGGGGGAATGCCGATCGAGCACTTCCGCCCGCAGGAAGTCGGCGATGTCGGGTGCTCTGGCCAGGACGTCCTGCGCCCGACCGAGTACCGGTGCGGGCGCCGCCCCGGATGACACCCCGGCGGTGTCCCGGGGTTCGGGGGGACCGCCGGCGGCGAGGGCTAGGCGCAGACCGGTCGGCCAGCCCTCGGTCGCGCCCACCAGATCCGCGACGGTGTCGGGTGGGGCGGTCCACGGGTCCGGCTGGTGCAGCCGTAGCAGGTCGACGGCTTCGCGTTCGGAGAAGGCGAGGTCGCGCGGTCCGAACTCGGTGACCCGGCCGTCGGCACGTGGGCGGTGCAGGGCCATCGCCACCGAACGGCCGGCCACCACGAGGCGCACCCTGTCCCCCGCGTGTTCCAGCAGCAGATCGAGCCCGCCCAGATCGGCGGCGTGGCGCACCCGATGGACGTCGTCGAGCACGATGACGACCGGTTCCGTCCGGGTGGCGAGCAGGTTCGCCAGTGGCCGGTAGTCGGTCGCGGTCGCCGGGGCCGACTCGTCGCCGTCGCGTAGCGCGTCCGGCCCGATGATGCCCGCGAGCCGCAGCCCGTGACGCAGCTGCGGCCACAGGGCCAGGCCCGGTTCGCTTTCGGCGGCCGATCGGGTCGCCGGGTCGAGCCGAATCCACACCAGGGGCGGTCGGCCGGAACGTCCCACCGACCAGGAGGCCAGCAGCGTGGTCTTGCCCCAGCCGGCGGACGCGGACAGAACGGTGAGCGGCCGGGCCATCGCCGCGTCGAGATCGGCCCGCAGTCGGGGCCGGTCGACGAATCCGGCCGGCGCCGACGGAACGACGAAGTTGCCGTGCACCAGCGGCAGCCGCGCCAGGGCATGGCCTGACGGAACACCACCGGGCAGCACATCACCGGCTATCGGTGCCTGTTCGTCCCGCACTCCACACCACCCCCACGGCAATCTCGCCCTGGGTAGTGGTACAGCTACTTAGACGGAGGGGCAACCCGTGTCGGCCTCCGGACGCCAAGCACATCGGCCGGCGCCCGGAGCAGGCGGGACGGGATGGGACGA
This sequence comes from Candidatus Frankia nodulisporulans, assembly GCF_902806475.1. Taxonomy (GTDB): domain Bacteria; phylum Actinomycetota; class Actinomycetes; order Frankiales; family Frankiaceae; genus Frankia; species Frankia umida. The sequence goes on along the minus strand of NZ_CADCWS010000004.1, from coordinate 52,149 downwards.
GTCACCTCGCCGCCAGGGCGGCGGCCGACTAGGCCGCGCAGTCCGAGCAGACCACCCGCCGAGGGTCGGCCAGCTGGCTGCGGTGCTGCACCAGGAAGCACCGGGTGCAGGTGAACTCGTCAGCCTGACGCGGCAGGACCCGCAGGGAGAGCTCCTCGTCGCGTACCTCCGCGTCCGGTAGGTCGAGTTCGGCCTCGAGAGCGTCCATGTCGTCGCCGAGATCCGCGGCCGCACCAGCCCGCTGCGCCTTCAGCGTCTCCAGGCTCTGCTCCTGAAGCTCGTCGTCCTCCACGTCCGCGCTTCGCCGAGCGTCGAAGTCACGCGCCATGCGTCCTGTTCCCTTCCCTTTCTCTACCGTCGCTCGCCCACTGGCCATGCCAAGGCCGATGACCACACCGATGGGACCGGGTCCACCGGACACACGAAACTCCACAACCCGGCACCCGAAGACATCGGACGGCTACCGTACGCAGCAAACCCGGGGACGCAGTGACTACCGGGCCCGTGTCCGCATTCCCGGTGCCTCACCACATCCAAGGGTCCCGGCCGGAACGCGGATCTCCAAAGCCGAGCGAAGGATACGGGTCACAACCGCGTCAGGCCAGACAGCGGACCAGCCGGCGCGGTGTCTGGCCCACCACATTCACGACCGGCCACCACGGCCCGGGCGGCGCACTCGTATGCCGACCGATGCGGCACCGTACACCATTGCGGCCCGGGTGTGACGACAGGCGGTCCCCGCACGGCTCCAACGACACCCGCGGCGGACCACCCGCGGCGCGGATCAGGCGAGGTTCGCGCCGCTCAGAGGTACAGGCCGGTCAGCCCGTCATCGACGCGCTGGGCGGCCACCGCGTGCACGTCCCGCTCCCGCAGCAGGATGTAGGTGGTCGAGTGGAGCTCGACCTCGGCCCGCTCCTCGGGGTCGTACAACACCCGGTCGCCGACCTGGATGGTGCGCACCGCGGTGCCCACGGCGACCACGTCCGCCCAGGCCAGCCGCTTGCCCATCTGCGCGGTCGCCGGGATCACGATGCCCGCCTTGGAGCGCCGGTCGGCGGCGTCCTCGCGCGGCTGCACCAGCACGCGGTCGTGCAGCAGCCGAATCGGCAGGCCGCCGGCCTGGGTGACACCTGCCGGGACGTCCATCCCCGTCATCGGGTCGACTCCGTTGACACCGCCGGACACAACAGTCACAGGTCGGGACACTACCCGTCCGCCACCGGGATGCCACAGGGATGTCACTCAAGTCCGATTCCACTGGCGACTTCTTACGGCGCAGAGAGTGCTGAACCATACCGGAGCGGGAATGCTCTCCCAACGGGGTATAAGCTGCCGCCCATCGCCGCCCGGGCTGGCGCTGACGGGCGACGTGCCGTGGCACCTCATCGCTTGTCTGTTGGCGCCTGCGAACCGTCGGCACGTCACGAACCTCAGGGATGGGGCACCACCATGGCATTGCGCATCAGTGTCGATCTCGATGGACTGCGCTGGGCCGATCTGTTCCGCTTCGTCGATCTCGCCCGTAACGGCGGGATCAGCGCGGAGGACCAGGTCGACGTCATCACCTACGGCAGCGATCCCATGTCGGTGAGCCTCTCCGCCCGCATCTACCCGGCGGCCGAGGGTTTCCTGTCCACCGAGCAGGCGGACCCGAACGGCGACGGCCGACACGGCGCCCCGCTGTCGATCGCCCCGGGTGCGGCCAACGCGAACGGCTCCGGCGGTTACGGCTACGACGGGGGCGCCGCCGAACGGGCGGCCGCGGCGAACGGCGCGCACTACCCGGCGTTCGACAACGCCCAGGATCGCCCCGCGGCGCCGGGCACCCCACCCATGCCGCCGTACGGGCCGAGCTACGACACCCCCGGCGACCGGGGAGCACAGCAGGCCGCCGGCCACTACCCGGCCTTCGACGGCCAGGCCGACCGGATGCCACTGGCGAACGGAGCCGGCCAGTTCGCCGGCTTCGAGTCCTTCGACCGCTCCGCACCGGGTGAGAAGCCCGGCGGCGCTCCCGGCCAGGTCGAAAGTCCCTACATCGAGGAGTTCGCCCGGCTGCAGGAAGGCCTGATGCGCCAGGTGCGTCGCACCGACGAGGTGCGGCCGGAACGCTCCTGATCAGCTGGGAGCCGAAACGTCGACGGACCAGAGCGCACGTGCGGCCGCAGCGGGCGGGGCGAGGCGGGGCCCCAGGGGCCCACCGCCGTTACGTCACGTAACGAAATTTGGACGCTCGGCGCCGCTTTGGGCCTGTTCACGGGCGCGGAAGGTAAGGCGTCCGTAACAACACCCTCTTTCGTTCTACACCGTTCGCGCCTTCTCGGCCGCTATGGTGCATGCTGCCTGTGATGGACGATCCGCGGCTTGCCGACGTCGAGCAGTATCACGGGCGACTACGCTCCGAGCTCGACGTCATCGCGCGTGGGCCGGTACTGGTCGGTCCAAAGATCATCGAACATATCAACTCCCTGATCACACTAATCGACCTGCACCAGCCGAACGAGTTCGAGCTCTGCCTCAGCTGTGACCGGCTCTGGCCCTGCGCCTCGATCGTGGCGATCACCGGCATCGCGCCCGACGATCCCAGCCAGGACGGCGACGCCGATCTCGCGCCGCTCGGCCTGCACGCCGGCGCGCCGGGCGATCACTCCGAGGAGCTGCCGGCGCCACGGCCACCGGTCGGCCGCATCCTGCCGCCCCCGCCGACCGCGCCTGTTCCCATCGCCCCGCCGCCGGCGTCCGCACCACCGCCGTCCACACCACCGCCGTCCGCACCCATGCCGTCCATACCGCCGCCGTCCGCACCTCCCCCGGCCGCGCCCATGCCGATGGCACCGGCCGCCCTCGCCGCGACCGCCGGTGCGCCGCCGGTCGGCATCGACCAGTCCGGCTACGGCGAGTTCGGCCAGCGGGATCGCGGTCGCGATCAGCATCAGCTCCCCGCGGCGCACTACCCGCCGGCCGACCGGTCCGAGCGCCCGTGGTCCCAGGATCCCCGCCGCGAGACGGACCGCCGTTATCCCACCGCCGCCCGCCCCGGCGACGACGCCAGATACAGCCAGTACGGGCAGGAAGCCCAGTACGGCAACGGTCGACCCGAGCCGGACGGCCAGTACGGCGAGGATGCCCGCCACCGCGAGGACGCCCGCCACCGCGACGAGGCTCGGCGCCGAGACGCGACCCGGTACGACACGCAACGCCGCCCTCGCGACGAGCAGCGCTACGGCGACGAACGCCGATACGCCGGCGATCCGCGCGGCGTCGAGCGTCGGCCCGTGAGCGAAGTCCCCTACGGCGCCGTCCCCTACGGCGAGGACGCCCCGTACACCGAGGGCACGCGGCGCGACAGCGAGCGCCACCCCGACGACGTCCGACGTCGGGGTGGCGCCAGACCCGGCGATCAGCCCGCCGGCCCGGCGGCCCCGCCAGTGCGCCAGCCCACCACGGCGCGCCGCTTCGACGATCCTGGCCGTGGCGCGCCGGCCGGCCCACGACCAGGCCCGGTGCCCTCCGGGTCCGGCGTTCCCTTCCCACCCGCGCCTGCTCGGCAGGCACCCGGTCAGCCTCGGCCCACCGGCGCGGTGCCCCGGTTGCCGGGTCTGGCCGCCCCCGAACCAGCACCCGCGCCCCCGCTGCCCGTGACACCGGCTCCCGCCGCCGCCCAGCTGGACGGCCGATACCACCCGGCACCCGGCGCCGCGTCACCGGCACGTCCGGCCGATCGCGCGGCAGTGCCCCACTACCCGGACGGCATCGCGGTACCCACCTCCCGTCCGGCGCCGCCGATCTCCGGACCGGTCGAGATCACCGGCCGCTCCGGGTTGGCCCCGGCCCGAACGGGCGACGGCGGCAACGGTGCGGCGGACCGTGACGCGCCCGTCACCGGCTTCGGGCCGGGCAATGGGTTCGGAGCGGGCAACGGGTTCGGGCCGGGCAACGGGTTCGGGCCGGGCAATGGGTTCGGGCCGGGCAATGGGTTCGGGCCGGGAGAATCCGGGCTGGCGGAACTCGGGCCGCAGGGACGCCCACCCGCCGCGATGCCCGTCGATCGGCTCGGCGTGCCCCGACGGACCCCGCCCGAGCCCACCCACGCCCCGCGAGGGGCGGGCGCCGGGGCCGCGGGGTCGAACGCGCGCCGGGCCGCCGAGCACCGGACGGTCCGCCCGGCTCAGCAGCCCGCTCAGCGGCACGCGTCCCCGGCACTGCCCGGACTGTCACCGCGGCCCCCGCAGCCCGTGACGGGCACCCACAGCGGCACGAACGGGCTCTCCCCGGCGGCCGCCCTCGTCGACCAGGCCCAGGTCGACGAGGTCACCAGGGCGTGGCTGGCGCGGCAGGAATCGGTCCTCGATGGCATCGACGTGATCTGAGTCGATCGGCCGCGGATCTCGCTGTCCACCGCGGCGCGTCGTCCCCTGCTGGGGGGGTCGCACGCGGTATCCAGGTGCGACCGGTGAAGGAGAGACGACCCGTGGCCACGATCGGCGCAGGTTTGAGGTGCCGGACAAGGAGGCAGGTACGCGTCGCCGGGCAGCGTGCCCGACGCGAGGACGACACCGCGTGCCGGAGCCGTTCCGCTCGATCCCACGGAAGGTGAGGCGTGGCCGGAGTACTGACCGCACGCTTCGACCTGCCCGCCGAACCCCGCGCCGCCGGGCGGGCCCGCCGGCTTGTCACCGAGCTGCTCGCCGCCTGGAACCGGGCTGAGGCGATCGAGGTCGCCCAGCTGCTCATCAGCGAGGTGGTGACGAACGCGGTCCGATTCGTCGGTGACCGCGGCGCACTACGGCTGACCGTCACCCTCAGCATCGACCGCATCCGCATCGCGGTCGATGACGGGAGCTCGTTGCATCCCACGTTGCGGCTGGCCGACGACGACGAGTCGGGGCGAGGTATGCGTCTGGTGGCGGCGCTGGCACTGCAGTGGGGGATCGTGGACCGCCCACGGGAGCAGGGACCCGGCAAACAGGTGTGGTTCGACCTACCGCGCCAGCCGGACCCCCCGCGACAGGAGGGCTCCATGGAGGTCACCTGCGGCACCTGAGCGCCCGGGCGTCGGAGCGGGAGCGCGGGCGCCGCACCCAGCTCGGGGCCGGCCTTTCACAGGTAGTCCAAAATATCCGCTTTTATTATTATGAAGTAATGCAATCCAGCTCGAACTGACCGGGCGGGAGGTCGCATGACGTGGCGCAGAGCGAGTGGCGCACCGCCGACAGCATCTGTCGGCGATAGTCGGGTCTGCGATACGTACGTTCTGGATGGGCAGCCGTCAGCACAACAGTGTGGGCACTTCAGTCCCTGTTCAGGCAACTCGCGTACGGTGATCACAGCTCGCCGCGCCACGATCGTGGCCACGGCACCAGCCCGACGGGGGTTGCCATCGAGATTCCGGTCGTTCTCGGCTCGCGTGTCGGCGAGATCGCCGCGGTCCCTGGTGACGCGGGCATGACAATCTCCTCCTCACCCGCCGCCTCCCCGGCCGCGCATCTCTGCGGCCCCGAGGATCCGTACCGTCATGTCTTCGCCGAACCGCTGGCGCTGGTGATGCCGGACGCGTCCACCGCTCGGGCGCGTTCACGTCGGCGCACCCTGGCGTGTCTGATAGCCACCGGCATCCTGCTGGTCGTCCTGGGCATTCAGTTCCGCGGGGATGCCGCGTCCCGGCTGTCCGGCGTGCCGGCTCCGCGCTGGCACTGGCTGGCCGCCTGCGCCGGCGCGACCGCCCTGTTCTACGTGGCCAACGGCGTCTCCCTGCGATCCGCCAGCGGCCTGCGCATGTCACTACGGATGGTGACCGCCGTGCAGCTCGCCGCCGCCGCGACGAACCGCATCGTCCCCGCAGGCCTCGGCGCGATCGCGGTCCACCTGCGGTTCCTGCAACGGCGTGGGATGACCCGGCCGGCCGCACTCGCCGCCGTCGCCTCGGTGAAGGGCGCGGGCGCGGTGACCCACCTGCTGGGTCTCGCGATCGTCGCGGGCACCCTCAGCGACTCCGGCATCGGCACGGCGGTGGTCAGCCCGGTCCGTACCACCGTCCACGATCTGGGTGCGGGGCCGACCACGATCGCCGTCGTGATCGTGATGGCGCTGGTCACCGGTACCGTCGCGCATCCACGGGTCCGGGTGGTCGTGCGCCCGGCCGCCCGGGTGTTCCGCAGCCACCTGTCGACCCTGGCGCACTCCCCCGGTCGGGCCGCGCTGCTGGTCGCCTCGCAGGCCGCTACCCGGCTGTTCCAGATCCTCGCGCTCGCCTGCACGGTGTGGGCGTTCGGTGCCAGCGTCACGCTGATGTCGGTCGCCACCGTCTACCTGGTCGGCTCGATAGTCGCCGGAGCGGCACCGACAGCCGGCGGGGTCGGCGCGCTGGAGCCGGCGCTGGCCTTCGGCCTGACCGCGGCCGGCGGCAGTGCGGCGACCATGCTCGCCGCCGTCCTAGTCTACCGCGTGATCAGCTTCTGGCTGCCGGTCGTCCCCGGCGCACTCGCCCTGGCCGGCCTGCGCCGCAGCGGCGACCTCTAGACGCACGCCGGCCGGACGGCCCGCTGACCTGCGCACCGCCGACCTGCGCACCGCCCGGCTCGTCCCGAGTGCGACAGCGCAAGGGTGCGGGAGGGGGGACTTGAACCCCCACGCCCAGTGGGCGGCAGGACCTAAACCTGCTGCGTCTGCCATTCCGCCACTCCCGCGTGCCACCAGGGTAGCGAGGCCGGGCAAGCGGTTTACCGACCGGTTCGGCGAAGCACCGGAGACCCGCCACGCTGCGCCGTCGCATCGGTCCGGATACGTCCCGATTCCGCGCGCGGGGTTTGTCGCGCCGGGGACGGGACACATAACCCCGCGTCGATGAGGTGACAGCTGTCGGCTGGCCGACCCGCACGGTGGGCCCCGCTACGGCACGCTGAGCCTGCTGCGGCCCGCCAGGCCCAGCCCCGGTAGCGCGCTGGACCCGCTCGCGAACCGGCAGGTGAGACCGGCACGCGAGAACGGGGAGACCGACCCATGACCGACCCGAACATCCCGGATTCCGCCGCGGCGGCCACCCCCGAGCCCCACTCGTCCACCCCGCCCGCGCCGCCCACGCCAGCCGAGCCCGCCGCGCAGGCGCTGACCGAACGCAACGAGGCCCTGCGGCTGATCGACAGCGGACGGGCGACCACCGCGACCGTCGACGCGCTGCGCGACACCGGCGCCCGGGTGAACGGCCGGCCCGTCGCCGAGGTCCACCTGCTGGTGGACCAGCCGGGCGGCCAGCCCTATCCGGTGGTGCGCGCCGCCGTCGCCCCGGGCACGGACGTCGACCTCGCCGCCCTCGCCGTCGCCTCGTCCGGGCGCCCACGGCGCATCCCGGTGCTCGTCGACCCCGGCCGGCCGGACAACGTGCTGCTGCGCTGGGACCTGCGCCCCGCCAGCTGAGCCGCGCTCAGTCGGCGGCGAGGCTCAGGTCGCGTAGCAGCTTGGCGACGTGACCGGTGGCGCGCACGTTGTACTGCGCGACCTCGATCGCGCCGTCCGCGCCGATGACGAAGGTCGAGCGGATCACCCCGACGGTCTTCTTCCCGTACATCGTCTTCTCCCCGAACGCGCCGTAGGCCGCCAGCACGGACCGGTCCGGGTCGGACAGCAGGGGGAAGGTCAGTGACTGGGCGTCGCGGAACTTCGCGAGTTTCGCCGGCTTGTCCGGCGAGATACCGAGCACGTCGATGCCGGCATCGCCCAGCAGGGCGAGGTTGTCCCGAAAGTCGCAGGCCTGCTTCGTGCAGCCCGGGGTGGAGGCGGCCGGGTAGAAGTAGACCACCACCCGGCGGCCTCGGTACGACTCGAGCGACACCTCGCGTTCCTCGGCGTCGGACAGGGTGAACAGCGGTGCGGGGTCGCCGGCGGACAGGCGGGCGGCGGTGGCGGTCTCGGTCATGGCCCGACAAGGTAGTCGGGGCCCGGGCAGATCGGCAAACCGACCGCCGACCGGGCGTGGTCTCCGCTTCGCCCCACTCCCGTTTCAGCCCGGCCCAGCCCGGCCCAGGCCGGGCTGGGCCGGGTCATCTGGTCGGCCGGCGACCCGCGGTGCTCAGGCCGCCGCGTTGACGGCGGCGGTGAAGCCGTCCGGCGTGAGCTCGGCGCTGGTGAGCCGCTTACCATTGATGATCACCGTCGGGGTGCCGGTGACATCGGCCTTGGACGCGTCCTGGTCGACCTTGTGGACGTAGCCGTCGTAGGTGCCGTTGTTCACCGCGTCCTTGTAGGCCTGCGAGGTCAGGCCGGCCTTGGCGCCGAGCTCGATGAGGGTGGCGTTGGTGAAACCACCGGTTTTCTCCTCGGGCTGGTTGGCGTAGAGGACCTCATGCAGTTCGCGGAACCGGCCCTCGTTCGCCGCCGCGGCCGCCGCGTTCGCCGCCCGGACCGACTCGGGGCCCAGGAACGACATCATGTGATAGTCAATCTTGATTTTGCCCTGGTCGAGCAGGGTGCCGATGGTCGGGCCGGTCTGGGTCTCCAGCGCCTCGCAGGCCGGGCACTGGAAGTCCTCGTACATGTCGACCGTGACGGGCGCGCTGGCCTTACCGACGATGATGCCGTGGTCGGTGCCGGTGGCCGGGGCCGGCAACACCACCGGCTTCGACTCCTCCCGCGAGTTCTGCACGAGGAAACCGAGCACGGCGATCAGCGCGAGCACGAGGACGACGGCCCCGCCGACGATCAGGTTGCGCCGCCGCCGCTCCGCCGCGGCCGCCGCGGCTCGGGCGGCGGCCGCCTTCGTCCGGCGATCCTCGGCGCTCGCCGTCTGCTTACTTTTTGAGACTTTCGAAGCCATCTACGTCACTCCTGCGGTGGTCGGCGGTCGACGTGGCGCCATCACCCGAGCCGGCTTCGTCCAGACTGGCGTCGCCCAGGCGGGGATCGCCCTGGCTGGGATCGTCCTGGCTGGGATCATCCAGAGCGGATTCGTCCTGGTTCGGGTCGTGCGAGGTGTCGAGGTCGACCGGTCTGTCAAGAAGACGGTCCACCGCGAGGTAGCCGGTGGGCCGCCACACGAGCACGAGCGCGACGAGCAGCAGCAGGCTGTCGCGGACGAGCTCGGAGGTGTAGTGGGTGGGCGCGTCGGCGCCCAGATCGCCGCCGGAGGAGAAGCAGCCGCAGTCGATCCGCAGGCCGCGGGCCGCCGCCGAGGCGATGGCCGCGATGTACGTCGCGAACATCAGCGCCGACACGACCGCGCTGACCCGCACGGCCAGGCCGAGCACCAACAGCACGCCGAGCGCGATCTCCAGGAACGGCACGCCGTAGGCGACCGGTTGGACCAGCGACTCCGGCAGGATCCGAAACGCCCGCACCGAGCGCAGCATCCCGTCGGGATCGTTGATCTTGAGCAGCCCGGCGGCCAGCCACACAGCACCGAGGACGAGCCGCAGCGCGGTGGAGACCACGCGGCTCGCCGGCTGCGACGGGGCGCGCAGGCGATGGGCGATCGTGAACATGTCCGTTCCGTTCCTGGTCGAACGTGCCGCGGACGCCCGGGACAGACCCGGGTCGAACTGCCTGTGCCAACGAGTGAGAAGCGGCCCGATATCCCGATCGGGGTCAGCCGTCGCGAACCCGGCCGTGGGTTGTCCCCCCATATCCGGTCTGACCTGGTCCGAGGCCGTCACACCCGGTCTCAAGCGTAGTCCGCGCCGCGTCATCCCCCAGGCGCCGGACGGCCCGCTCCCGACGGGCCGGCCGGCCCGTTCCGGCCCCGACCGGCGCCGCCGTGCACCCGCGGCGGCCAGCCGTGGCGACCGGGTCCGCCCTGCTCAGTGCCACCACCGGGCGGGCTGGGCGCCGGATGAGAGGTATGTCCTGGCACGCGCCGCGACGTTTTGCCTCGCCGGGGGGTGGCAGGTCTGGCACGATCGGAACAGGCCGGCCACACCCGACGCGGGACGTCGCGCCGCCACCCGCACCGGACGAGAGGGCAACATTCGTGCCGCAGGACCCGGCCGCCATCCAGCAGCAGATCGAGGAGACCCGCGCCGAGCTCGCCGAGACGATCGACGCCATCGCGGAGATCGTCAGCCCCCGTCGGGTGGCCGAGCGCGCCCAGGAGCAGCTGCGCGTGCGCACCACGGAGCTGCGCCAGCGCTACGGCCCCGTACTCGGCCTGGCTCCGGCGCCGAGCCCGGAGACGGCGTTCACCCCCGGGGTGCCCTCCGACGCGCCACCCGGTGTCGACACGGGCGAGCCGAGGGTCGTGCGGGCGGTCCGCTGGGATCGGGTGGTCCTGGCCACGAGCACGCTGGTGTTGTTCGTCGGCGGGGTGCGCCGACGCCGTCGGCGGCATGCCAGCCGATGAGCGGCGCCCCGGCACCGGGCCGGGTGGTGCTGCTGCGGCACGGCCAGACGGCTTGGAGCCGCGACGGTCGGCACACCGGCCGGACCGACGTCCCGCTGACCGAGGAGGGCGAGCGTCAGGCCGCCGCGCAGGCCGCCCATCTGGACGAGCTGACGTTCGTGCTCGCGGCGACGAGCCCCCGGCGCCGCGCCCGGCACACCGCGGATCTCGCGGGTCTGGTCTCCCCGCCGGTGCCCGAACGTCTCGTCTGGGAGGACCTCGCCGAGTGGGACTACGGCGACTACGAGGGCGTCACCACCGTGACGATCCGTCAGAGCGTCCCCGGGTGGACGGTGTGGGACGCGCCCGTACCGGGCGGTGAGACCCCCGAGCAGGTCGGTGCCCGCGCCGACGCGGTGCTCTCCCGGCTGCGCCCCTGGCTGGAGCGCGGCGACGTGGCCCTCGTCGGCCACGGGCACATGCTGCGCGTGCTCATCGCCCGGTGGCTGGGCCTGCCGCCGCGCGCCGGCGCACGGTTCGTGCTGGGCGCGGGCACCCTCTCGGTGCTCGGTCACGAGCACGAGTCCCCCGCGATCGAACTGCTCAACCTGCCCGGCTGAGCCCACCCGCCCGCGCGCCGACGGCCTTCGGCCGGATCGATCAGGCCAGGGGGCGGTTGAGGTGCAGCAGGAGGATGCGGCTGCGCACCCCGGAGTCCACGAGTCGACCGGCGGCGTCGAAGGTGCCGAGGCCGAAGTCGTTGTCGTTGGCCACCGCGATGCCGCGCGGCCCGAGCACGGCCACACCCTCGATCTTGTCGGGCATCCCGGGGACGGCCTCGAGGTCGACGGCCAGCGTCTTGCGCAGCGCGCGGACGTCGGCGCTCGACGGGTCGGCCAGCGACTCCAGCGACGGGCTGGTCGTCGCCGTGTCCCACTTCGTGCCGAGGATGTTCGTCGCCCCGCGCAGGTCGACGGTGTAGAGCCGGGCGACCGGATCGGTGCGCTCGTCGACGAGCAGCGTGTGGTCGTTCACCGCGGCCAGCGACGAGATCTTCAGTTCGGACGGGTCGCCCTCGGCGCTCGGGTCGAAGGTCGTCACATCCTCGAACCGGTAGACGTACTCGCCGGTGACCTTCGTGGCGGACGTGTCGAAGCGCAGGATGCGGGTGTTGCGGGAGGCGTCACCGGTGTCGGCGTCGGGCAGTTGCAGGGGGCTCTGCACGGCCAGGTAGAGGGTGCGGCCGTCGGGGGCGAGGGTGATGCCCTCGAAGCCACGGTTGATCTTGCGGCTGCCGAGGATGGCGGGCAGCGTGGCGATCACCGGGTAGTCCGCCCCGGTCAGTCTCACCCCGGCGGGGACGTAGCGGGCGAGCGCGCGACCGGTCGGACTGATCCGCAGCAGCGACGGGCTGTACTCGTCGACCACCCAGAACTCGCCGTTACGGGTGCGGACCAGGCCCTCGGTGTCCAGGCCGTTCGGGTCGAACGCGAGCTTGGTGGTGGCGTCCCAGGTGTACGGGGTCTCGTCGACGCCGTCGATGTTGGACAGGCCGGTGACGGGCTTGCCGTGCGTGGTGGTGATCGCCACGGCGGTGAGCACCCGGATCGTCGAACCCTCGACCCGCACCCGCAGGATGGCCGGGTCGAAGCCGGGCACCGGGAAGGTGCGGCGGTTCTTGCCGTCCACCTTGATCTGGATCTGGCCGTTCGGGCCGCGGTCGGTGATCGTCCAGAACTCGTTCGGCGCGCCGGCCGGGTAGAGGTCGCTGCCGATCCCACCGAGCTTGACCCCGTGGTCGTCGGGGACGGACCCGGGCAGCAGTGCGTTGGCGAAACTGGCCAGGCTGGTGTCGGGCAGGGTCCCCGTGCGCACCACCGTGGGAACGACCGAACCCGCGCCCGACGCCGGCGGACCAGCCAGGGCCACCCCCGGCCCGGTCAGCAGCCCCATGGGCAGCGCCAACGCCAACCCGGCGACCGCCACCATCCCCCGCCGTCGCGACACTCCGCGCCGTCCCGACGCCCGTCGCCGGGCACCCCCCGCTGCGCTCATCGACACTCCCCTGTCCCGTCCCCGCCGACCGACCGGTGATCCGGCCGAGATGGGACATTAGGAGTCGCTGGTGGACAGCGGATGAACCGGTGCTGACCAGCAGTACTACGCCAACCGCACGTGCGACATAAGACCTGGCCGAGGCGCAGCGGACGGGTGGAACCGGCGACCACCGGGGCGTGGCGGTGCCGGCACACCAGTTCCGGCTCCAGCTCGGCTCCGCACCTGCTTCACACATAACTACCGTGAGTTCATGGGGGTTCACCGACATCGCCATCGGTATCCCCACGTTCCCGGGTCGGGGCGAGACCATTCCCGCGAACCTGGTACCCCGAGTCGCCGCGGTCGTGGTCCACGGCAGTCCGCTGGCGCTGACGGGTGGGCACATTCCGACCTCGAGCCCGACCTGTAGAAGGAGATGTCCCCGCATGGACGCCGAGAACCTGCGCACCGACCACCCGGCCGCCGCGCAGGCGGGCCACCCGGGTACCGATCCGGCGCGCGCCGATCGGCGCCAGGTGCGCGGCACCGGTGAGCGGCCCTCGACCCTCACCTGCCTCGGCCCCTCCCCGGATCCGCCCTTCGAGCAGGTCACGAGCGCGTCCGTGGTGGCTGTGACCGACGACGGGCATCTGGTCGTCGCCGAGCTGGCCCGCGGGCTGGACATCCCCGGTGGGCATGTGCAGCGCGGCGAGTCGTCGCTGGAGCAGACCATCCGCCGGGAGGCATGGGAGGAGATCCGGGCCCGGCTCGGCCCGCTGCGTCCCGTCGAGGTCATCGAGTCGGACCACTTCGGCCCGGACGACCTCACGTACATGGTGATCCGCACCGCCCGGGTCCGTGACCTCGCTACCTGGGAGAGCACCCACGAGTCGGCGGGACGGCGGATCCTCGCGCCGGAGGACTTCCTCGCCCGTTACCGCGGCGACGACCCGGCGCTCATGCGCCACCTGGTGACGACCGCGCTGGCCGTCCTACGGGATGCCGCGCCGACGGCTTGACACTGGCTCGTCGCCCGGTGGAGCGTGGTCACATGCGGATCGGATTCATCGGCCTCGGCGGCATGGGTGGCGCGATGGCCCGTAACCTGCTCGAGGCCGGTCACACGGTGCTGGTCTGGAACCGCTCCCCCGAGCCGGTCGAGCGGCTCGGGGCGGCCGGCGCCACCGCGGCCACCATCGACGAGGCGTTCGCGACCGGTGTCGTGCTGAGCATCCTCGCCGACGACCGGGCGGTCACCGAACGCCTGCTGGACCCGGCCGTGCTGGACGCGGCCCCGCGCGGCGCGCTGCACGTCAACATGGCCACCGTCAGCACGGCGCTGGCCGACCGGGCGCTGCGCGCGCACACCGACCGGGGTCTGCGTTACGTCGCCGCCCCGGTGTTCGGGCGTACCGAGGCGGCCGCCGCGGGCAACCTCGTCGTCGTGGCCGCGGGTGCGGCCGCCGACATCGACAGTGTGCGTCCGCTGTTCGACGTGCTCGGCCGGCGCACCTGGATCGTCGGCGACCAGCCGTCCGCGGCGAACCTGACGAAGATCTTCGGGAACTATCTCATCGCCTGCTCGATCGAGGCGATGGCGGAGGCGACCACCGTCATCGAGGCCGGCGGCCTCGACCCGGTCCAGTTCCTCGAGCTGCTCACCGATGGCCTGTTCACCGGTCCGATCTTCGCCGGATACGGGGCGATGATCGGCAGCCGCAGCTACGAGCCGGTGAACTTCCGCCTGCCGCTGGGCTTCAAGGACGTCCAGCTGGCGCTGACCTCCGGGCTGGAGCACAACGTGCCGTTGCCGTTCGGCGGGGTTCTCCGGGACGTCTTCGTCGAGGCGCTCGCGCACGGCCAAGCCGAGCAGGACTGGGCCGCCGTCACCGAGACGGCGCGCCGCCGCGCGGGGCTGGCCTGATCTGCTCTCGTCGGGCCGGGTCCCGACCGGCCCGGCCCCGTCGGTCCGCGCCTGGCCTGGCCACGCTGGCGAGGCCGGCCAGATCCGTGCTGCCGGCGAGCCCCGCGGTGTCGATCAGGCCCGCGGCGCCGGCGGGCCCGGCGGCGACGGCCAGACCCCCGGCCAGACCCGCGGTATCCGCCGGACCCGTGGGGTCGGCGGTCATGCCGTCCGCGTCGACCAGACCGTCGGACTTCGCGTAGTCCCAGCTCCGGGACCACTCGTCCGCATGCGGTTCGACCGCGAGACACGGGCTTACGAGCCAGGCTGTGATGTCAACCCCCACGACGCTTGGACCCGATCAGGGTCGGTTCAGTGAGCCGGCCACCTGCCCCTTCCTACTCCCCGCCCGCACGGCCGCGGTATCGATCGACGCCAATCCGACAGGCTTGGACCGTCACCGACGAGCCCTGGATCGGCCGGCGCCGCCAGCCTGACCTGCGACGCTCTCGGCCTGACGGCGCCGGTCGGACCTCCCTGGGGATGCCCGACCGGCGCCGCCCGGACCGAGAAGCGACTGGGTATCGCGAGCCGGGGACGGATGGGAACGACCCGGACACCACAGCCGCGACCTCAACCTACCTGCTCGATAGCTTGTAGTCACTGATCGATCACAGACAGTTTCAGCGTACACCCTCTTTGCGATCCTTCAACCCGTATGCCAACACCGGCGGCCAGCCGGCGTCCCCGCCGTGCCTGTCCGCGTTTCCCGACAGATGTCGGACACGCGAATGTCGACCGAGCCACACATCGTCCGGACACCGCACGGACAGCGACGCCAGTGGGTAGCACCAGGAGATGACTGGAGCGCGCCGCACCGGACAGATCGCCACGATCCCTGACATCAGCGATGTGTCCGGCGTTCGACAAAGGTTTCGTGATGACAGCCACAGGGTGAGCACCGGGTTTCCGGCTTAGTCTGATCGCTCATGAGTGGCGCGCCGGTCGGAGTGTTCGACAGCGGGGTCGGCGGTCTCACCGTGGCCCGCGCGATTCTGGACCAGCTGCCGCACGAACCGCTGGTCTATCTGGGTGACACCGCACGGGCCCCGTATGGACCACGTCCGATCGCCGAGGTCCGTGGGTTCGCGCTGGAATGCCTCGACCGTCTCGTGGCCGAGGGGGTGAAGATGCTCGTGCTGGCCTGTAACACCGCCAGCGCCGCCTGCCTGCGCGACGCCCGCGAACGCTACGACATCCCGGTCATCGAAGTGATCATGCCGGCCACCCGGCGGGCGGTGGCGGCCACCCGCAGCGGTCGCGTCGGCGTCATCGGCACCGTCGCGACGATCACCAGCCGGGCCTATGACGACGCGTTCACCGCGGCCGCCGGCATCGAACTGACCAGCGCCGCCTGCCCCGCGTTCGTGGACTTCGTCGAGCGGGGCACCACCGCGGGACGCCAGCTGCTCGGCCTCGCCGAGGCGTACCTTTCGCCCCTGCAGGAAGCCGACGTTGACACCGTGATCCTGGGCTGTACCCATTATCCGCTGCTGACCGGTGTGATTGGCCTTGTGATGGGGGATGGCGTGACACTGGTAAGCAGCGCCGAGGAGACGGCGAAGGACACCTACCGCGTACTGGCCCGCGAGGGCCTGTTCCGCGACCCCGATCTGCCCCCGCCCACACACCGCTTCCTGACCACCGGTGATCCGACGTCCTTCACCCGGGTGGGCCGTCGCTTCCTCGGCCCGGAGCTGCTCGCCGTCCGCGGCGTGCCGCGGCCCGGCGAGCCGGGTACTCCCGGCCAGTCCGGCCATCTCGGCCCGAAAAACCTCGTCAGCCCGCAGAGTCATTCCAGCCCGCAGAGTCCGGTGGTGCCACGGTGAAACTGACCATTCTTGGATGTTCCGGCACGTACCCGGGCCCGGCCTCGGCCTGTTCGTCGTACCTGATCGAGGCGGACGGGTTCCGACTGGTCGTCGACGCGGGTAACGGTTCGATGGGCGAGCTGCAGCGGCACTGCGACCTGCGCGACATCGACGCCGTCCTGCTCAGCCACCTGCACGGTGACCACTGTCTGGACCTGGTCGCGAACTCCTACGCCCGGCGCTACCACCCGGAGGGCATGCCGCCGAAGCTGCCCGTCTACGGGCCGATCAACACCCAGGAACGACTGTGCGGCGCGTTCGAGAAGTGGCCCGAGGACAGTCTCGCCGACATCTACGACTTCCGGACCATCGGCGCCGGCTGCCTGCACATCGGGCCGTACCGCATCGATCTGACCCGGGTCGCCCATCCGATCGAGGCCTACGGCGTGCGTATCACCGACGGCGACAAGGTGCTCACCTACTCGGGTGACACCGGCGCGTGTGACCGGCTCGTGCGGCTGGCCCGCGACAGCGACCTGTTCCTGTGCGAGGCGTCCTTCCTGGACGACGAGGACAACCCGCCCGACCTGCATCTGACCGGCCGGGAGGCCGGCGAGCACGCCCAGCGCGCCGGCGTCGGGCATCTGGTGCTCACCCACCTGGTGCCCTGGGGAAACGCGGCCCGGTCGCAGCAGGAGGCGGCCGCGGCGTTCGACGGCCACCTCACCGTCGCCAGTTCCGGCGCCACCTTCGAGGTCTGATCGCCACCTTCGGCCTGGCCGGTAGGGTCACGACGTGACTCGAGTTGATGGCAGAAAGCTGGACGAGCTGCGTCCGGTGACCATTGCGCGCGGCTGGCAGGAGCACGCCGAGGGATCGGCGCTCATCACCGCGGGCCGTACCCGGGTGCTGTGCGCCGCGTCGGTGACCACCGGCGTCCCCCGCTGGCGCAAGGGCAGCGGGCTGGGCTGGGTCACCGCGGAGTACGCGATGCTCCCCCGCTCCACCAACACCCGTAACGACCGGGAGTCGGTGCGCGGGCGCGTCGGCGGGCGCACCCACGAGATCTCCCGTCTGATCGGCCGCAGCCTGCGGGCCTGCATCGACCTGTCGGCCCTCGGCGAGAACACCATCGCCATTGACTGTGACGTCCTGCTCGCCGACGGTGGTACCCGCACCGCCGCGATCACCGGTGCCTACGTCGCCCTCGTCGACGCGGCCCGCTGGCTGGGCCGGCCGCAGGCCATCACCACCAGTGTGGCGGCGGTCAGCGTCGGTGTGGTCGGCGGCGAGGCGATGCTCGACCTAGCCTACACCGAGGACTCCACCGCCGGCACCGACATGAACGTGGTGTGCACCGGCGCGGAGGGCTTCGTCGAGGTGCAGGGCACCGCGGAGGGCGCGCCGTTCGACCGGGCGATGCTCGACAGCCTGCTCGACCTCGCCGTGCGCGGCTGCGCGCAGCTGTCCGCTCTCCAGAGCGAGGCGCTGGCCGGTCCGGCCCCGGCCGGGCCGGCGCCCCTGGGCCGCGGCGGTGCCGGTTCGTCCGGTAACCGGGCCGCGGCGGGTGCGCGGTGAGCGGGCCGACCCGGCTGGTGCTCGCCAGTCGCAACGCGGCGAAGCTGGTGGAGCTGCGCCGCATCCTCGCCGCCAGCGGCCTGGACGTGGAGCTGGTGGGCCTGCCCGACGGCGAGGAGGTGGCCGAGACCGGCATCACCTTCGCCGAGAACGCGCTGATCAAGGCGCACGCGGCCGCGGAGCTGACCGGCCTGCCCGCGGTCGCCGACGACTCGGGCCTGACCGTCGACGAGCTCGGCGGCATGCCCGGGGTGCGCTCCGCGCGCTGGGCCGGGCTACGCGGCGGCACCCGTGAGCAACGGGACGAGGCGAACAACGCCCTGGTGCTGGCGCAGCTCGACGACGTGCCCGCGCCGCGCCGCGGGGCCGCGTTCGTCTGCGCCGCCGCGCTGGTCACGCCCGCCGGCGTCGAACTGGTCACCCACGGCGAGCTGCGCGGTGAGTTGCTCGCCGCGCCCCGGGGTGCGGCCGGTTTCGGCTACGACCCGCTGTTCCTCGCCGAGGGCCAGACCCGTACGAACGCCGAGCTGACCGCCCCGGAGAAGGACGCGATCAGCCATCGCGGCCGGGCCTTTCGCGAGCTGGCCCGCCAACTCGGCCCGATCCTGACAGCGGCCAGCTGACACCCGCTCTGGCGGCCCGCCCCCGGGGCGGGCCAGCCCGGGTTCGGCGCCGCCCCGCCGGGGCCAGCGGCCGAGCCCTGGGCCAGCGTGGCTGCCCCTAGGCCCAGAGCTGGCCTTCCAGGGCGGCCTCTGCCTCCTCGAGGGTGCCCGCGTAGGCACCGGTGGACAGGTACTTCCAGCCACCGTCACAGACGATGAGGGCGATCTCGGCGGACTGCCCGTCCCGGACGGCCCGGTCCGCCAGGGCCATCGCCGCATGCAGGATGGCACCGGTGGAGATGCCGGCGAAGATGCCCTCCTCCTGCACCAGCTCGCGGGTGCGGCGCAGGGCCTCCCGCGGGCCGACCGAGTACCGCGTGGTGAGCACCGACGGGTCGTACAGCTCGGGCACGAAGCCCTCGTCGATGTTGCGCAGGCCGTAGACGAGCTCACCGTAACGCGGCTCGGCGGCGACGATCGCGATGCCGGGCACGTGCTCCTTGAGGTACCGGCCGGTGCCCATCAGGGTGCCGGTGGTACCCAGGCCGGCGACGAAGTGGGTGATCTCCGGCAGATCCTCGAGGATCTCCGGCCCGGTCGTCTCGTAGTGGGCCTGGGCGTTGGCCGGGTTGCCGTACTGGTAAAGCATGACCCAGTCGGGGTTCTCCGCGGCCAGCCGCTTGGCGACGGCGACCGCCTCGTTGGAACCACCGGCCGCCGGTGAGTACCTGATCTCGGCGCCCCACATCGCCAGCAGCTGACGTCGCTCCACCGAGGTGTTCTCCGGCATCACGCAGATCAGCCGGTAGCCGCGCTGGCGACAGACCATCGCCAGCGAGATCCCGGTGTTCCCGGAGGTCGGCTCCAGCACGGTCGCGCCCGGGGAGAGCAGCCCACGCTTCTCCCCGTCCGCGATCATCCACAGCGCGGCTCGATCCTTGATCGAGCCGGTTGGGTTGTCCTGTTCCAGCTTCGCCCACAGCCGGACCTCCGGCGACGGCGACAGTCGCGGAAGCCCGACCAGCGGGGTCCGGCCGACCGAGTCGGCCAGGGAGTCGTATCGCATCAGTCGGACCTGCCGCTTCGATCTGGCCGGCTCAGCCGGCGGCGAGCGGACGCACGAACCCGCCCGCCCCGCCCGCGACCGCCGGCAGGATGGTCACCTCGTCGCCGTCCTTGAGCTTCGCGTCCAGCCCGCCGAGGAAACGCACGTCCTCGTCGTTGATGTAGATGTTGACGAACCGGTGCAGCTCGGCGCCGTCATCCCCGGTGACCAGCCGGCCACGCAGACCGTCGTGGCGGGTGTCGAGGTCACGGAAGAGATCGGCGACCGTGTCGCCCGCGCCCTCGACCAGCTTCGCACCTCCCGTGTAGGTACGCAGGATCGTCGGCACACGGACCTGGACTGCCATGATGTTCCCTTCGCGGCTGTGTCTGACTGCTCGAACTGTGCTGGCTGCTGGCTACTGACCGCTGGCTGCTCGGGCTCGCATCGCTGCTGGACGCCCGGGCGGCACCGCGGACCCGGCGCCTGGGCCCGCCGACGCCCCGTGACCCTGGACCCCGTGACCCTGGACCTCGTGGACCCCTGGACCCGGGCGGCGACAGCTGGGACGTGCGGGCTCCGGACGACGGTGTCCGGCGGGCGACGTCGGGAGGATAACGCCCGGACAGGTCAGACGATTTCCACCGGCTCCTCGGTGACCTGACCGTCGAGGATCCGGAACGAGCGGAACTCGATGCTGTCGGGCTCCCGGGTCGACGCCAGCACGTAGTGGGCACCGGGCTCGCCCGCCAGCGAGATGTCCGTCCGCGACGGGTAGGCCTCGGTCGCGGTGTGCGAGTGGTAGATCACGACAGGCTCCTCGTCGCGATCGTCCATCTCCCGCCAGACCCGCAGCTGCTCCATGGAGTCGAACGCGTAGAACGTCGGTGAGCGCTCGGCGTTCTCCATCGGGATGAACCGCTCCGGCCGGTCCGAGCCCGCGGGCCCGGCGACCACGCCACACGCCTCGTCCGGGTGGTCACGCCGGGCATGAGCGACAATCGCCTCATAACAGGCACGGTCGATTCGCAGCACTGGCCCACCGTACGACGCGGACGGGGCGATGGGCTCACGGCTGCGACGATTGACCCGGGTGATCGGACTCGGGTCGATCAGCCCAGCGCCCGGGTGAGGTCGTCGAGCAGTTCGGTGAGAAACCCGTACACGGCCGCCAGCGGCCGGCGCGGGTCGTCGGCGGCCAGGTGTTCGAGCTCGCCCGTCGAGTCGTCGTCGGTGAGACCCAGCCGGGTACCCAGCACCAGACGCAGGTCGTTGAGCGTGGTCAGCCAGTCCTGCGCCGCGATCTCGTCGAGCACCAGCACCCGGCCGGGAGCCGGCACCGCGGCCAGTACCCGGCGGGCCGCCTCACGCTTGCGGGCGAGCAGGTCGTCGGTACGACGGCGCCGGAAGTCCCCCGAGGCCATCGGGTCGTCCGGGTACGGGTCGGGCAGCAGGCGGGACAGCGCCGGGTCATCCGGTGGCGGTGGGGCGGTGTCGCGCAGCCCGACCAGTGCCTCCAACGGATCCTCCACCGGCGGTGGTTCGAGCATGCCGTCGATCTGACCGACGAGCTCGGTGAGCAGTGCCGCCTCCAACTCGGGCAGGCTCAGCTCGATGCCGGCCCTGGTGCGCCGGAAGCCATCTGCGGGCACGTCCTCACGTCCTGTTCGTCCAGCGCGCGTCCGACGCCAGCCTAGTCCAGCCGCCGCCGCGACCCGGCGGGCGACCCGTACGGCGGCCTGGCCGGATCGGGCCATCCGGCCAGCCCGTGCCAGGCACCTGTGGGGACCTGGGCGAGCGCCTGGGAACCCCGGAGGGGGTAGCCCGGAGGGGGTAGCCCGGAGGGGGTAGCCCGGAGGGGGTAGCCCGGACGATCCGGTCGCGCACACCCCGCTTGACCGAGGACGAGATCATCAGGACGGATGCTGAACGCCCACGCGGGGGCGAAAATCTGGCCACCCTGACAGGAATACAAGAAATCCGGCACGAAGCGGGTCGGATTCGCGAGGACCGGAGACATCGCTCCAGAACAAGGCCGTAGACGTATTACCTTCACGTCCGGCGATAGCGGCCGGCGCCGCCACCGGGGACTGCTTCCCCGGCGCCGGTTTCGGCGTGGCCGATCGAATGTGTGCGGAGGGGATCGGGATATCCCGGGCCCGGCGCGCGGACCCGGGATATCGGGCGGACGGCGCGGTCAGTCCTGCGCGATAGTTGCCCACAGCCCGTAGGCGTGCAGGCGTGCAGCGTCGGTTTCCATCTCCTCCCTGGTACCGGTGGCGACCGAGGCCCGGCCCTTGTGGTGGACATCGAGCATGAGCTCATGGGCCTTCGCCCGGCTGTAGCCGAACAGTTTCTGAAACACGTACGTCACGTACGACATCAGGTTGATCGGATCGTTCCAGACGATCGTGACCCACGGCCGATCTTCGTCGACGGACTCGTCGACCTCCTCGACGTCGAGGGGCGACACGGCGGTGACAGACACGAGGCCTATTGTGACGCCTTCGGCGCCCACGGACCGAGCGGCCAGTCAGACCGAGCGGCGCAGCAGCGGTGGATGCAGCGCGGTCGCCGGGCCCCGGCTGTAGAGCTCGGCCGGCCGGCCTCCCCCGGGCGGCGAGGTGCGTCGTCCCAGCGGCACGACGAAGCCGGGGGTGGACAGCACCTTGCGCCGGAAGTTCGGCGGGTCCAGGGCGACGCCCCAGGCCGCCTCGTAGACCCGACGCAGATCGGCGAGGGTGAACTCGTCCTCGCAGAAGGCCGCGGCCAGCGGGGTGTACTCCAGCTTCGCCCGGGCCCGCTCGACCCCGTCGGCCACGATCCGCAGATGGTCGGGCGCGAGCACCCGCTCCGGGGGGCTGGTCAGGGCGTCCACCGGGCACCAGCAGGCCCGGCCGGCCGGCTCGGGCTCGGTCGCGAGCAGGTCGGGCAGGTCGGGGAGCAGGGCGAGGTAGGCGACGCTGACACCGGAGATCCGCGGCCCGTGGTGCGGACCACCGTAGGTGCGCAGCTGTTCGAGATGACCGGTCGCGGCCACCCCGGCCCGGGCCGCCAGCTGCCGGGCGGCGGCGGTGTCGAGATCCTCGTCGCCGTCGACGAACCCGCCGGGCAGCGTCCAGACGTCGGTGCCCACCCGCCGGGTCAGCAGCACACACAGCTGACCCGAACGCAGGGTCAGCAGGACAAGGTCCACGCTGACGGCGACGGCGGGCGGTGACACACCTCCAGTGTGGCCGGTCCCCGCCGGTCAGGGCCCGGCGGTGTGGACGACGGGCAGGCAGGGTTGACCGAACCCGACGTCGCGGGCCCCTCGTGGCAGGGCGGCGAAGGCCTGGGCGTGGTGCGCGCGGGCTCGCGCGGTGCCGGCCGGCCCGACCAGCCCCTCCTCGGCGAGTTTGCCGCCCACCACGAGCTGGCGCAGCAGCTCCCGGTCGCGACTGTTCTCGGTCACCCCGGACGACCCGGCGGCGCCCGCCCAACGGGCCGAGAGGGCGGCGTCGGGCGAGATCGTGGGCTCGGGTCCGGGCGCGGCGGCGGTCAGCACGATGTCGGCCACCGCCCGACCGGCCGGATCGTGGCGGCGCAGGACCCGCTTGCGCCCGCCCCGGGTGCCCTTGCCCACCGAGCGTTTCGCCACGGGAGCGCCGTCCACCTCGACCAGTTTGTAGACGAAGCCCGCCGTGGGCGCGCCGGAGCCGGTGACCAGGCTCGTCCCGATCCCGTAGCCGTCGAGCGGACTCGAGGCGAGCCGGGCGAGGGCGTGTTCGTCGAGGTCACCGGTGGCGACGATGCGGGTGTTCGGGGCGCCGAGGCGATCGAGCTGGGCGCGGGTGGCGCGGGCGAGTGCGGCCAGGTCACCGCTGTCGATGCGCACCGCGCCCAGCCGTGGGCCGGCCGCCGCGACCGCCGCGGCCACTCCGTCGGCGACGTCGTAGGTGTCCACCAGCAGGGTCGTGTCGGCGCCCAGCACACGGACCTGGGCGGCGAACGCCTCGGCTTCGCTTGGATGCGCCAGGGTGAACGCGTGCGCGCTGGTGCCGACGCCGGGCACGCCGTAGGTGCGACCGGCCTCCAGGTTCGAGGTGGCGGTGAACCCGGCGACGTAGGCGGCTCGTGCGGCCGCGACGGCCGCCGCCTCGTGGGTGCGCCGCGAACCCATCTCCAGGCAGGGCCGCGCCGCCGCGGCCGCGACCATCCGGGCGGCCGCGGCGGCGATGGCGCTGTCGTGGTTGAGGATCGACAGCACCAGTGTCTCCAGCAGGACCGCCTCCCCGAAGGTGCCCTCGACGACGAGGACGGGGGTGCCGGCGAAGAACGGCTCGCCCTCGGCGAACGCGTGGATGTCGCCGTGGAAGCGGTAGTCGGCCAGCCACGCCGCCGTGGCCTCATCGACGACCCCGTCGGCCCGCAGGACGTCGAGTTCGGCCGGTCCGAAGTGGAAGTCGGCCAGGGCTTCGAGCAGCCGTCCGGTGCCGGCAAGCACGCCGAAGCGGCGGCCAGGCGGCAACGCGCGAGTGAAGACCTCGAAGACCACATGGCGGTGGGCCGCGCCGGACTGCAGAGCGGCCCGCAGCATGGTCAGCTCGTAGCGATCGGTCATAAGTGCCGTGGACACCCGAACAGGGTAGGGACGATGCCCGTCAGATGCGCGCCGGGCGGTCACCGCGCGGCGCGCGGCGGCGGCCGGGCGGGCCGCCGGGGTGGCCGTCGGCCGGTCGCCCACCAGGCAGCCGGCCCCGCGCCCACCGGGTCGGCACCACACGGCACACATCGCCCACATCGACAACCGAGCGCACGAGAAGAACGGAGGCGGCGGATGGATTACCGGGGACGGTAAGAGCGCGGCGGGGCACTATGCGATGGTCTTCACTGTGGACCACAGCAATGCGGGCATCTTCCTTGTCGTGGTCGGCGGCGCGCTCCTTGCGCTGCTGGTGTTCGGCGCGCGGGCGGGACGTGGGATTGCGGGTGACTTCTGGGGCCGGATCCGCTTCCTGCGCTGGATACTGGTGGCGATCGTTGTTGTGATCATCTGGGATCTTCACGACGGCCTGTCAAACGGATGAGACCCATCCAGCAGGGTCACGGCCCCGAAGGGGAGTGGTCGATTTATGTCACTGCGCTCGCAGATGCCCGACTCGTTATGCTCACTTCGCGTAACACGTTTGTCGGACGAGAGGACTGCAGGTGACTGGTCACACCTGGCTCTGGACTCCGCCGCGGGCCACTCCGGCCAGCGTCGGTGTCGGCCAGCTCCTGAGGGCCTATCGACAGGCCCACGGGCTGACCCAACAGCAGTTGGCCGATCGACTCGGTTTCGACCAGTCGTACGTCTCCAAGGTCGAGAGCGGTCGGCGGGCGATCCACGACATCTCGACTCTGCGTCACATCGCCCGGAACCTGTCACTGTCCCCCGAGGACGTGGGTCTGGCCCCCGGGGCGATGAACGACCGGCGCCGCGAGGCCGTCCCCCGCAGCGCCGCCGCCGAGCAGATCGCCGCGAGCCAGCGGGCCTGGCGGCTGACCCGTGACCACCTCAACCACCACCGGATCAGCCTGGCCCGCGCGGCCGTGCGGCTCTATCCGGAGACCGACCGGCTCGGCAGCGGGCTGCTGTCCCGGCCGGGCTGGGTGTGGGACCGGCCGGTCGACATCGACGACGTCCAGCTGCACTGGCGCGACGACGTCGAACCGCCACTGATCAAGGGCGACGAGCCGGAGACCGCCGGCAGCCGTCCGCTGCTCGGCGGTGCGAACGCGCAGACCCGCTACCAGCGCTACACCCGGGCGATGCGGGATCTGGACCGGCCGACCCTGTTCGAGAACCGGCTGAGCTTCCGGCTGGTCGACGTCAGCGGGGACGGCACCGCGCCGACGAGCGCGACCAACCGCCCCACCCTCGGTTTCGGCCACACCACCTACTTCGACGCGGTGGACGTGTGCGAGACGGTGGCCCACGAGGCGGCCGCGGCGATGGCGGGTTCCGGTCTGTCGTGGCCGGCGCTGCCGTTCCGGGCCCGGATCGGCAGCCCGTTCGACTTCGCCCGTCGGGTGGCGCTGCCGTCCATCAACACGCTGACGATCCGCCATGACCGGGGCGGGCAGGCCAGCTTCTTCCTGCATCGGCGCAGCGCCGGCTCGGTGGCCACCGCCGGTGGGGTCTATCACGTGATCCCCGCCGGGGTGTTCCAGCCGTCCGGGATCACCGCCGTGCACCATCAGGCCGACTTCGACCTGTGGCACAACATCATGCGCGAGCTCAGCGAGGAGCTGCTCGGCAACCCCGAGCACGACGGCAGCTCGTCCCGCCCGATCACCTACGAGACGGACGAACCGTTCCGCTCGTTCGAGCAGGCCCGGCGGGCCGGGACGATGCGCGTGTCGTACTTCGGCCTCGGCCTCGATGCGTTGACCTTGTTCGGCGAGATACTCACCGTCGTGGTCATCGACGCGGACGCCTTCGACAAGCTCTTCGGTGGAATGGTGCAGAGCAACACGGAGGGATCCGTCGTCACCGCGGGCCCCAACCGGGCGGTGACCGAGGGCATCCCGTTCACCCATGCGGCGCTGCGGCGCCTGGTCGACACCGAGCCGATCGCCCCGTCTGCGGCGGCCTGCCTCGAACTCGCCTGGCGCCACCGGGAGACCCTGCTGCCCGGCCTTCGGGTGCGGGCCGGCGCCTGAGCCGGGACGGGCTGATCCGCACCATGCGCGTACTCGTCACCGGCGCGTCCGGCTTCATCGGTGCGGTGGTCACGGACGCCCTGGCCGCCGCGGGCCACGCGGTGACGGCGATGGTCCGCGACCCGGCCGCGGCCCCCACGTTCGCACCGGGGGTCGAGGTCGTCGTCGCGGATCTGCTGCAGTCGCCGACCCTGGCCAAGGCCGGCGTCACCCGTGGCTTCGACGGGGTGTGCCATCTGGCCGCGCTGACCCGGGTCCGGGAGTCCCGCACCGCGCCCCTGCGGTACTTCCAGGCCAATCTCACCGGCACCGCCAACCTGCTCACGGCGCTGGAGGCCGGTACCGAGCGGACCGGGGTGGCACCCGCGTTCGTGTTCGGTTCCAGCTGTGCCGTCTACGGCGACATGGACCTCACCGGTGTGCCGGAAAGCCGCCGGCCCGACCCGTCCAACCCCTATGGGGCGTCCAAGCTCGCCGCCGAACGGCTGCTGGGTCACCGGGCCGGCACGGGGTTGCTGGGCGGGGTGATCCTGCGGTCGTTCAACGTGGCCGGGGCGGCACTGGGGCATTTCGACTCCGACGACAGCCGCATCATCCCCGCGGCGATCGCGGTCGCCAGCGGCCGGCGCGACGTCTTCCGGGTCAACGGGGACGGCCGGGCGCTACGTGAGTACGTGCACGTCGGGGACATGGCCGCCGCCTACCTCACCGCGCTCACGATGGCCGCGCCCGGACGCTGCGCGACCTACAACGTGGGCAGCGGGGTGGGGGTGAGCGTCATCGACGTGCTGGCCGCCGTCGGCCGGGCCAGTGGACGTCCGGTCCGCCGGGTGCACTGCCCACCGGTCGCCGAACCGCAGGCGCTCATCGGGGACAGCCGACGCATCCGCGCGGAGCTTGGTTGGAACTCACCGTGTTCCAGCATTGAACGGATCGTCGCCGACGCGTGGCACCACGGCCGGGCCGCCGGTAGCACCGGCGTGCCGCCTCGGCAGCGCAACGTGCCGATCATCACCTGATCAACCCACCCGCCCCACCCTATGATCATGAATGGCTTCCCCGACCCCGAAGGGCTGGCTGTGATGAGGGCGGACCTACCGGCAGGCCCACGGCCCTGCCATGTCTACGACTACGACGGCGAGCACCTCGGTTCCTTCACGAGCTGGTCGGCCGCGCACGAGTGGGCGCATCTGCAGGCGGCGATGGGCGGCGTCCTGGGACCCCTGGAGGTCGAGGACCGGCACGCCGGTGAACATCGTCAGGTCTGGGTGGACCGCTGCGCCGACGTCGGCCAGGCGGCGGCCGCGCAGCTGTGTGACGTTCTCGACGCCGCGACCCACATCCCCACCCAGACCCGCCGCCCCGGCTGACCGGGCCGGCACCCTCCGGCCTGACCCGACCACCCGACCAGGGCATCGGTGGCATCCCGGGTCGGCTGGGTCGACATCACGCCGGTTGCGCCGCAGACTGTCCGCGAGCGGACATAGCGTCCGGCTCGTCGCGACGGTTGACCTATCCTCTGAAACCGAACGCGACGAAGCTTCCCGTGCCACCGGAGCTCGACAGGTCCGGCCACGGGCCACCCGACGGCATGCCTGTGCAGCTGGGCGCACTAATCTGACGTCTGTCGAGACCCGGATCCTCAACCGGGACGGGCGCCAGCGGGGGACGTCCGCACGACCGACGACGAAACGCTCCTTGGGGGAGACGAAAGTGGACGAGCAGACCGCTGGGCCCGGCAAGGCGCGGCCTACCACCCGTCTGGTGGTTGATGTGGTCCGTGCGCTGCGGGGATGGGTGGTGGCAGCGGCCGGCGGTGTGCTTCTCCTGGGCTGCTACCTCGGCGTCTCCAAGCAGACGGATGTCTCCATGCAGCTGCCGTACGTGGTCTCGGGCGGCTTCGGCGGCCTGGCCCTGGTGCTCATCGGCAGTGCGCTGCTGGTCGCCGACCGGGTCGAGGCCACCCAGGCCGCGCAGGCTCGCGCCTCCGCCCAGGTGGACGACCTGCACTCGCTGATCATCGCCGCGGCCACCACCGGTCTCGAGGCCGAGGGCGCCACCGCCCAGCCCGGGGCGGAGGCCTACCCGCAGCAGAACGCCTACGCCAGCGCACCCGGCACCGCACCCGCCCGGCACGGCTAACCGGTGACCAGCATCGACCTGGGGCTCGCCGGCATCTCCCTGGGCGCGATCGCCGCGCTGTCCGGCATCGGCCTGCTGGTGACCTACCGCACGAACGGCGTTCTCAACCTCGCCCAGGGCGGGATCGCCACGCTGGTCGCCTATGTCTTCCGGGAGATGGTCGTCGAGTGGGGCCTGCCGATCTGGCTGGCCGCCGTCCTCGCCCTGGGGGTGCTGTCTCCGGGTATCGGCCTGCTACTGGAACGGCTGGTCTTTCGGCCGTTGGCTCGTCGGCGCGCCTCAGCCGCCGAATCGCTGGTCGCGAGCCTCGGTGTGCTGGTGCTGATCCTCGGCATCACCGCCGGACTGTGGGGGCTGGGTTCGCGAAGCGACGCGCCGAGCATCTTCCCGGCGGATTCGGTGCGGCTGTTCGGTCAGACCCGCATCGGCGTCGACGCCCTGGCCGAACTGGCCATGGTCGTGGTGTTCGCGATCGTGATCGGCCTGATCAGCGCGCGCACCTCGTTCGGCCGCCAGATCCGCGCCGTCGTCGACGACCGGCAGCTCGCCGAGCTCTCCGGCGTTCCCGCCGACCGGGTGGCCGCCGCGGGCTGGGCCGCCGGCACCACGCTCGCCGGCCTGACCGGTGTGCTGCTGGCACCCCGCTTCCAGCTCAACCCCTACGGCCTCACACTGCTGGTGCTGGAGACCTTCGCGGTCGTCGTCGCGGCCCGGCTCTCGAGCATGCCGGTCGCGGTGCTCACGGCGCTGGGCATCTCGATCCTGCAGAGCGAGCTGCGCCAGTTCACCCTGGACGGCGACGCCGGGCAGATCCTGACCGTCCTGCAGTCGAACCTGTTCATCGTCGCGCTGCTGATCCTGCTGCTGGCCGTGCCGAAACTGCGGGAGCTCGGTGGTGGTGACTCGGGGGCGACCTCGAGCTTCTCCAGCCGAGGCGCGCCGCCGTCCGGGCGGGTCGGTGAGGCGCGGTACCGCCGCGACTACCTCGGCAAGCTCGGTGGTTTCGCGCTGCTGCTCGCCCCCCTGACGTTCGCGCCTTCGGACCTGCGCTCGGCGTTCCAGGTGCCGGCCCTGGCGCTGATCTTCCTGTCGATGGTGATCGTCACCGGGTACAGCGGGCAGATCTCGCTCGGCGTCGCCGGTTTCGCCGGGCTGGGCGCGCTGCTGTCGCTCAAGCTCGCCAACGGCGAGCTGTTCGGCCTGCCGGCGTTGCCGGGTATCTGGGCGATGCTCGTCGGCGCGCTGCTGGTCGCCCCGGTCGGCCTGATCACCGGCTATCCGGCGATCCGCCGCCGCGGACTGACCCTCGCGCTGACCACGTTCGCGGTCGGCGCGGTGGTCAGCCGGTTCGTCTTCGAGCAGCCGACGTTCGCCAGCGGCCTGTACATCGACCCGCTGACCGTGTTCGGACACGCCCTGTCGGACAAGGCCTTCTACATCCTCGAGCTGCTGAGCCTCGGGCTTGGCCTGCTGGTGGTGCGCAACCTGCACCACGGCCGGCTCGGCCGGGCGCTGCTCGCGGTGCGTGACCACTCCAGCGGTGCGGCCGCGGTCGGCGTCGACGTCCGCAACCTCAAGCTGCTCGCGTTCACCGTCTCCTCGGTGGTCGCGGGGCTGGGCGGGGCACTGCTGGTGCACTCCAGCTACTCGTTCGCCGCCGACGACTTCGCGCCGCTGCAGAGCCTGCTGTGGTTCACCGCGGTGGTGGTGTTCGGCGCCGACAGCGCCATCGGCGCGATCGTCGCCGCCGCGTTCATCGTCACGATCGACGTGCTCGCCCCCGCCGGCACCTCGACGCTGGCCATCGGCATCCTGGCGCTGGCACTGGGCTGGATGCCGGGCGGTCTGGCCTCCGCGGTGCGCGGTGTGCTGCGGCTACTCGCCCAGTACCTCGCCGACAGCTTCGTCGACCCCAACCAGCGTGCCCCCCGGCCGGTGCCGGTGCGCATCTCGGCTGTGGGCCATCTACCGGCGACCGCCGGCATCGTGGGCAACACCGGGCTGCCCGGCATCGGGGCGACGCTCGGCGCGGCCCGATCGGGCCATGTCACGCGCTGGCCCCTGTCCGAAGGGGCCCTCGGGCCGCTCGCCGGCGCACCGGCGCCGACCCCGTTCGGCGCCGCCCTGGTGGCCGCCGTGGCGCGGTACGCCGCCGCCCAGGCCGACCAGGTCACCCGCGTCTCCGGGTCGACCAACGGATCGGGGTCGGACGGGGCACTCGTCGGCTCGGCCGCCGCCACGGGCTCCGCACCCGCCGCTGGCACGGCCGCGAGGCCGAGCACCGCGTCGGGTACAGGTATGGGTGCTGGTTCAGGTGCTGGGACGGGGGTTCGGCGATGAGCCGTGGTGTCCTGCAGGGTGTGGGCCTGGTTCGCCGCTACGGCGGCCTGACCGCGGTCGATCATGTCGATCTCGTCGCCCCACCCGGAATGATCACGGGCCTGATCGGTCCGAACGGCGCCGGCAAGTCGACCCTGTTCAGCCTGCTCACCGGCGTCGAACAGCCCGACGAGGGCCAGGTACTGCTGGGCACGACCGACATCTCCCGGATGCGCCCGGACATCCGTTCCCGGCGCGGTCTGGTACAGACCTTCCAGGTGCCGTCGCTGTTCCCCACCCTCACCGTGGCGGACAACCTGCTCGTCGGGGCCGAGAACCGTCGCCGCGACTACGCCGGTGGCCTGCTGGGCCTGTCCGCGCAGGGCCGCGGCCGGGTCAGCCGGACGCTGGGCGGCCTGCTCGAACGCACCGGCCTCGCCCCGAAGGGCCCGGTGGACCAGGTCGTCGAGGAGGTCCTCGCGTCGCTGGGTCTGTCCGACATCCGGGACACGGTCGCCGGCACACTGCCGACCGGCGCGTTGCGGCTGGTCGAGTTCGCCCGGGCCCTGTGCGCCCAGCCGGACGTCCTGCTGCTCGACGAGCCGGCCAGCGGCCTGGACAACGCCGAGACCGCGAAACTCGCCCAGCTGCTGCGCCAGACCGCCGCCCGCGGCGTCGGCATCCTCATCGTCGACCATGACGTCGACCTGGTCTTCTCGGTCGTCGACCAAGTGTACGCGATGGTCGGCGGCAAGGTCGTCGCCTCCGGGGACCCGCAGACCGTCCGCGACGACCCGACCGTGCGGTCGGTGTACCTCGCCCAGGCGCCGCTCGCCGCCGCCGGGCAGGCTCAGGAGAGATCATGACCTCGGTCACCGCGGAGCTCGAACTCTCCGGCGCCCGCGCCGGCTACGGCACCATCGAGGTGCTGCACGGCATCGATCTGGCCCTGCCCGCCGGCAAGGTGACGGCGCTGCTGGGCACCAACGGCGCCGGCAAGTCCACCACCCTGCGGGTGCTGGCCGGGCTGATCCCGCTGCGCTCGGGCGCCCTGACCTGGCGCGGTGAGGACATCACCCGGATGTCCACCGTCGACCGGGCACGGCGTGGGCTGATGCTGGTGCCGGACGAGCGGGCCGTGTTCGCCACCCTGTCCGTCCGCGACAACCTGCAGATCATCGCCGAGGCCAGCGGCCATCCGGACATCAGCCCCGCGTTGGAGTCGTTCCCCCGGTTGAAGGAGCGGCTCTCCCAGCGGGCCGGTTCGATGTCCGGTGGGGAACGCCGGATGCTGGCCCTCGCCCGGGCCCTGCTCGCCCGCCCGTCGGTGCTCATGGTGGACGAGCTCTCACTCGGCCTGTCCCCCAAGATCGCCGCCGACCTGTTCGGCTGGCTGGCCACCGTCGCCGCCTCCGGCACCACCGTGCTGCTCGCCGACCAGTACACCGAGCAGGCGCTGGCCATGGCCGACCTGGTCTACGTGCTGCACCGCGGCGAACGGTCCTTCCTCGGCGCTCCCGCGGAGTTCGCCACCTACACCGCCACGGCCACCACCGCCTCGGTCTGACCCCCGCACGGCTCACGGCCCGGCTCCCCCCACCGGCTCGCGACCCGACCCGCGGCTCGCGACCCGACCCGACCCGAGTCCGGCCCGGCCATGGACTCACGCTGCGGCCACGGCCGTTGGTGTCCTCGCCATGGCGTCCGTGCCATGGCGTCCGTCGCTCTCGGTCAGCTGAGGTCGACGTTCCATGGCTGGGCCAGGTACGCCACACACGACAGCGGGCCCCGACCGGTTGCCACCGCGCCGAGGCGCGGAGTCCGGTCGGGGCCCGGTGATCAGGCCCGGTGAAGACGAGGCCCGCTGAAGCTCGTGGTGCGGTGGTGCGGTGGAATCGGTCAGCCGGCGGAGTACGGCAGGTACGGGACGTCGAAGCAGTTGGTGTTCATGTCCTTGACCTGGCTGACCCAGCCACCCTTGCCGCCGTTCGCCGAGTCCTGCCAGCGGGTGACGTTCAGGCAGGCACGGGACTGCGTCGACGGCGTCGCGTCGTGCGTGAACGAGCGGTTGATCAGCAGCCCGTCACCGTTGTAGGCCTTGCCGCTGTTCATGAAGGCCTCGACGCACTTACGGGTCACATCCGCACCGCAGGAGCGGATGGCATCGGTCAGCCACTGGGCCGACGCGTAACCCTCCATCATCCACAGGTTCTCCTTGGCGACCCGGTCGGGTGCCGCGGCCTGAAGGTCCTTCTGGTACTGGGCGACCTGCGGAATGGAGGTGTCCGAGTAGTTCGCGGACTGGCTCGTCCCGTAGATGACGTTACGGCAGTTCGGCGACGCGTTGTAGATCTGACGGATGTTGTTCGCCATGCCCTGGGCCGTCGCGACCTTGGCCTGCAACGGCATCCGCTGGCTTTCGATCGAGTTGCACAGCTGGGCGTTGCCACCGTCGTCCATCGCGTCGAAGACCACCTGAACGCCGCGGCGCTTGAGGTCGAGCACCGCGGAGTCCCACGCCGGGGCGCCGAGGTTGATCTCCTCCTTGACGACC
This sequence comes from Candidatus Frankia nodulisporulans, assembly GCF_902806475.1. Taxonomy (GTDB): domain Bacteria; phylum Actinomycetota; class Actinomycetes; order Frankiales; family Frankiaceae; genus Frankia; species Frankia umida. The sequence continues at coordinate 19,102 of NZ_CADCWS010000004.1, read as the reverse complement.
GTGTAGCCCTCCTTCTCCAGGCCGTTCACGATCGACGTGGCGTACCGCTGCGACTGGGCGACGTTGTAGTACACGACGCCGGCGACCTTCGCCTGCAGCTTCTCCTTGAACCAGCGGTAGATCTCGGTGCCCGCGTACAACGTGCCGTTGTAGCCGGGACGCTGACCGTCGCGCGGGTAGGAGCTGCCGTAGATCGAGTACAGGTGCGGGTACTGGTCGTAGGAGTTGTCGACGGGCTGGCCGCCGATGTCCGGGACGCCCTTGGAGTTGATGTACTGCGCGCCCCCGTAGCTGAAGGCGGTCACACCTGCCAGCGCGAAGACCTTGTCGTCGTCAACGAGCTTGTGGGCGCACTCGGCGTTCTTGTCGCCCGAGCCCTTGTCGTCGCATTCGATGAGGTTGATCTGGCGACCGTTGACCCCGCCTGCGGCGTTGAGCGCCTTGAAGTAGGCCCGCGCCCCGTACAGCGACGCCGAGAATGTGTCCGGGCCGAAACCGCTGCTCAGACCAGCAATCGACCCGACCTTTATCTCCGTGGGCGTCACTCCCACATCGGATGCGGTGTTGTTTGACGCACTCGTCGGTGCGTTGGAAGCCGTTGTACCGGAGCCGGAGCTGCCGGCCCGGCTGCCGCAGGCGACGAGCGCCAGCGACGACAGGGCAACGACGGCGACGAGCGACTTCGCTCGCATGGACATGATCTCCCCTGGTAGATCGGTGACGCGCGACCTGCACAACCGGGTCGACGTCCTCGACACGTCGTCCTGACGGCGGCGCCGATGCCACCGTAGACTACGCACAGTTACATCATCCTGTGTTGCGGACAAACATCCGGCGCCACCAGCTTCGACGCACCGGAGGAACGCTCCCGTTGTCCGCGGGGGCGCCGTGGCCGGACGGAGTGTCCGCGCCGGTGCCCACCGGTCCGTCGTCCAGAGCCCCGGGCTCCCCATACCCGGCGTCGCTGTTCACGGCGCGCTGGCTCCCGATGGCGCTGCTGCTGCGCTCGGCGTCCGACGGTGAGGCGCCGTTCACCCCGCCGCCGGTCGACCTGCTGGTGCTCGGCCCAGCGCTGCTCGACCCGGTGCCGATCGTGCCGACACCGTTCGATCCAACGTTCACCGGCCCGCCGTCCTCCGGTCCGACGTCACTGTCGGTGACCGGATTCGTGGGCGTGACCCTGGTCCGGTCGACGGGCTCGGACACCGTACCGCCGACCTCGGTCGTCCGTGCTGGCGCGGCACCCGACGGTGCCGAACCCGCGGCCGCCATCACGGAGGGTGCCGCCGACGGGGACGTCGTCGCTTCAGGCGACCCATCGGTGACCTTCGGCGCCCTCGGCCTGGAGGCCGGGACGCCGAGCTTCGCCATCGCCTCGTCGAGAGCTGCGAGCGCCTGCCCGATCGCGGCGACCGTGTCCTGTGAGGGGGCCGTCCCAGCGTCCTGGGCCGGCAACGCCACGACCTGCCCGGCCTTCGCCACAGCCGATTCGGCGGCGGGCGGCTCGGCCACGGACGGCTCGGCCACCCGAGGCTCGGCTGCGGACGGCTCGGCGACAGGCGCTACGGCTGCTTCCGGCGCGGCTACGACCGGCCTGGCCGCAGCGGCGGCGGCCAGCTCCGCCACGGCCGACTCGACCGCTTCCAGCTCGGCCACGACCGGCGCGGGAACCGCCACCTGGCCATCGACCTCGGTGGCGGCGTCAACGTCGGAGCCGGTGTCAACGTCGGTATCGGCATCGACGGTATCGAGCTCGGTGGTCTTCGGTCGCTCGGATGCGGCCGCGTCGGCGTCCAGTAGGTCGGACTCGAACGGCTGGGCTGGCTCGAACGTGGGTTCCGGCAGGTCGGCCTCGGACGGCTCGGACAGCTCGGACGGCTCGGACGCGGGTTCCGGCAGGTCGGGTGCGGCCACTTCGTTCATGGGTTCAACCGGCACGACCGGCTCAACCGGCAGGATCGGAGCTTGAGGTGCCGCTTCTTCCAGCGCCTCGGCCAGGGCCAGGGCCTCGGAGAGCTCGGGGGCGACGGGGGCGACGTCCAGGTCGGCGGAGGTGGGCGCCGCTAGTTCGGCGGATGTGGACGCCGCCGCCTGGGGGGCTGTCGGCCCGTCCGGACCAGTGAGCCCGTCCGGACCGACGGGGGCGGACGGGTCCGTCGTCGGGGCCGGGAGCACGGGGGTGGCCGCGGGGGTCACCGGGGCTACGACCAGTCGGTTCACGATCCGGCCGCCGTCGCCCAGGGTGCGGCTGAGCTGGCCGGACTGCACCAGTCGCCGGCAGACCTGGTTCACCGTGCCCCGGTTCGCCCCGATCGCGGCGGCCAGCCGGCCGTCGTCCATTCCCTCGGGGACCTGGGCAAGCTGGTCGAGGATCCGGTCAGCAACAGTAGCCACAAAGCGGACGCTATACGCCATCTGAGTATCGGCGGCAAGCGGGGTCTCCAGCGACGGCAGGGTGTCCGTCCCGGCGCGACGGGCGTCCGCGCGGCGGTCCGCGGGCCCACGCCATCGCCGTTCACCTTCAATGACTGGTAGACCACGGAGAGCTATATTTCGCCGGGAGGTGCCGCCTGCCGAATGCCGAGGGGATGCCTGCATGACCACCTGTGATCCGCGGCCCACGCTGGGATCGAGCTTCGACCCGCGACGCAACTCCTTCGGGTTCCTGCGGATCGTCCTCGCGCTGCTGGTCTTCTTTCAGCACGGGTTGATCGCGGGTGGGTTCGCACCGGCTCCGGGCGCGCACTCCCACACCGACCTGGCCGCGATCGCGGTCGACTGCTTCTTCGCGATCAGCGGTTTCCTCATCACCCGAAGCCGGCTGCGCATCAGGTCGTCCTGGCGCTTCCTGTGGCACCGTTTTCTGCGTATTCTTCCGGCATTCTGGGCCTGCCTTGTCTTCACGGCCCTGGTCATAGCTCCGCTGGGCTGGCTGTATACGCGTGGAACGCTGCACGGATATTTCACCGCCGACGTCCACGGGCCCTTCTCCTATCTTCGCGCCAACTGCCTGCTTCTGATGCACTTCTACGACATCGCCGGCACCCCCGACAACGTGCCGATCACGGCGCTGCCGAACGGTCCGGTGGCGTGGGACGGGTCGTTGTGGAGCCTTTTCTGGGAGGCGCTGTGCTATCTGGGCGTCGCCGTGCTCGGCGCGACCGGGCTGCTGCGTCGTCGGCCCTGGGTGCTGTGGGCGCTGGCCGGTTCGCTGTGGCTGCTGTGGGTGGTGCGCTGGCTCGATCCCGCGGTGCTGCCGACCGCGCTGAACAACGAGTTCGTGGCCGCGGCCGTCCGGCTCGGGTCGCTGTTTCTGGCGGGTGCGGCGCTGTGCGTGTACGCCGATCGCATCCCGGACCGGGCCTGGCTCGGCCCGCTGGCCGCCGCTCTGGCCATCGGCGCGCTCGCGCTCCCGGACGGGCATGCCGCGGCCAGCCTGCCGATGGCCTACGCCTGCGTCTGGGCGGCGCTGCGGGCGCCACTGGTGCCGCTGCCGGGGGGACGGACCCTCGCGCCGCACCGGGTCGGCGTCACCACCGATCTGTCCTACGGCGTCTACATCTACTCCGCGCCGGTGCAGCAGCTGCTGGCCGTCTACGGCCTGTACCGGCTGGGGGTCGCGGCATGGGTGCTCATCTCGCTCGCGGGCACGCTGCTGGTGGCGCTGGCCAGCTGGCGGTTCGTCGAGGCACCGGCGCTACGGCACAAGAACGACGTCCTTGCCGGACCGGTCGCCGTGCTGGCGGCGGTGCGGCGTGGACGCCCACTCCCGCTGTCCGGCCGGCGCACCGCCCGGGACACCACCGCGGTCATCCCCGTCCAACGCGACCCGACCCGGCGCGATCCCGCCGGCGGCGACACCGCCCAGAGCGGTGCCACCGCGAGCGATGCCGTCCGGGCCGACGGACAGAGCGCCGCGCTGCGACGCGACCGGGACGCAGGAGGTGGCGGGATCGTCGGCGAACAGCAGCAGGGCGAGCAGAACCCACAGGAAAAGGCCGACCCGGTTGGCGGTCATCATGGGTAGTCCGATCGTCCCGACGACGCTCAGCACGGTGACGGACGTGGCGAAGCGGCGCTGCGCGGGTGGGCGCGCCCGACGCACCCGCCGCCAGGACAGGACCACGACGACCAGCACCAGAGCCAGCAGGGCGACACCGACGAGCCCACCGACGACCACCGCCTCCGCCCAGGCGGAGTCATACGGCACGGCGAGGCCGCTGACGCCGTAACCAAGCCACGGTCGGCTGCCCAGGACGTATCCCCACGCCCGCGCCGACGCGCCCACCGAATGGAAACGATCGGCCGTGTACTGAGCGAAAAGTCCGTTGGAACCGGCGCCCGGAACCAGCATCCGCAGCATCCAGGAGCCGTTCCAGTGGGTCACCCCGGCCTGGGACGCCCCGAACGCCCCCACCATCAGCACACCGCCGAGGGCGAAGACCCGGCGAAGCGGCCGGCCCAGCCGGGCCGCCTGCCACACGGCGACCGGCACCCCGCACAACAGAAAGATCTTCGAGACGCTCAGCACGCCACCGATCAGGATGGGAACCGCCGCCAGCGCCAGCAGCATCGGACGGTCCGCCCGCCCGGGCCGGGCGAGGAGATAGACCACGGCGAACAGCGCCAGGGAGTAGGCGACTCCGGCCTCCACCGGCTGGTTGAAGATTCCGGAGAGCCGACCGTTGTTCAGGGCCAGCAACGCCACGCTCTGCCCGTCCAGCGCGACCCCGCCCCAGAAGGCGCTCAGTACCGGAGTCAGGTCGGTGACCAGACCGAGCATCGCCACACAGGCGTTGAGCACCATGAGTACGACGAACACCCGACAGAACCGGTCGAGTGCCTCCGTCCGGTCATAGCCGCAGCCCAGCCAGCGGCCGACCATGAGCAGCACGGCGACCGGATAGAGATAGTTGTCCATACCGGCCAGCAGCGAACCCGGTGCGAAGTCACCGAGAACCGTCACACCGATCGCGTCGAGGGTGACGAACGCGGCGAAGGACCCCCAGAGCACCACCATCATCAGGTGTCGCGAGGAGAGCCCCCGATACATTCCACCCGCCGGCAGGAAAAGGAGCATACCGCCGTAGACGACAACCTGCTCCGTACGTATTCCACCCGCCACATAGGGGCCGAAACAGGCCACCACAGCCAGATACATCCAGGCTTTCGCCGTGGCAGTGGAAGTTATGTTCATGGGCTGCGACACCGCCGCATCATGACACACGACAAGAGCGATTCCCCACGATTGGCGGCCGGCGACGACGCACCTCGGCGGTCCGTCCGGCCGGTGTTTTCGCCGGCCGGACGGACCGAGCCGGACGCCTCGTCCGCGGTGCGGTCAGCCCGTGGTTGACCGGGCTGACCACGGGAAGGTGGAGCAGCAGAGCGTGCCGGGAAAAGCCCGAACGCACCGACACCGACGCCGGGACCTCGTGCTGGGGTGGCCGGCCAGGGAGGCCGCCATGACACAGCCAGCCGCGCAGTCCGGAGAGTGGAGCGTCCAGGACGACCCGCTCGAGCCCGCGGAGATCCTGGACAGTGACGAACTCGGTTCGACCGAGGCCGGCCGGGACCCCCTCGACGACACCTGGGACGCACCTGACCGCCCCAGCGACAACCTGCGTTTCCCGGCCACCCCACGGGAGGAACGCCGCGGCGCGTCCCTCGACCGGCTGCTGTCCGCCGAGGTGCCCGACCCCGATCCCTACCTGGAGGCCGAGCGTCGCGACACCGGCAGGGAGGACGTCGGCGACGGCGAGGAGAACGGCTATTCCGGTGACCGGGACGGACGGGTCCGGCGCACCGGAACCGCCGAGGAGCGCGCGCTGCACCTCGAATGACCGCCACACCGGCGCCCCGCCACCCCGGTTACGCTCTCAGCTGTGGCCTCCACGATGGACGACCCGCAGCCACAACCGCCGGCCTGGGCGGGCCGCGCGCCTGACCCGGGGACGGCGCCGGGGGGCTGGGCGACACGGCCCCGGGTCTGGGCGCCACGGATCTGGGGGCCGCGGGCGCGACTGGCTGGTTTCGCGACACTCGGGGTGATCGCGGTCGCCGCCGCCGTGCGGGTGTACCTGGTGGATCCGGCTCATCCGGGGCACTATCCGGTCTGCCCGTTTCGCTGGGCGACATCGCTGGACTGCCCCGGATGCGGGTCGCTGCGCGCCGCACACCAGCTTCTCCACGGCCATCCCGGCGAGGCGGCGAACTTCAATCTCTTCTTCGTCGTGGTCGCGCCGGTTCTGGGCGCCGGCTGGCTCGTGGCGGTCGCCCGGGCCGCCGGCTGGCGACGCCCGCTGCCCCGCGTCCCGGCCCGCCTGCTGCCGGTGATCCCGGTGCTGGTGATCGCCTTCTGGGTGCTGCGTAACCTGCCGCTACCCGGCTGCACCTGGCTTGCGGCCTGACCCTCCGGCGCCACCTGACCGTCCAGGGCGGCCTGCACCCTGCGGAGCGGCCTGGCCGTCCGGGGCGCGCGGGTGGCTCAGCGTTGGCCGAGCAGGTAGCAGGCGATCGCGGCGGTCGCGGCGACGTTCAGGGAGTCCACACCGTGGGCCATCGGAATCCGCACCCGGGCGCTCGCCGCCGCCTGGGCCGGCGCGGACAGCCCCGGCCCCTCGGTGCCGAGCAGCAACGCCACCCGAGCCGGCAGGTCGGCCAGGCGCGCGGCGTAGGTGGCGAGGTCGTCGGCGTCCGCGGCGGGGGTGAGGGCAAGCAGGTCGAACCCGGCGGTGCGCAGATCGGCGAGGGCCGCGGGCCATGGGTCGAGCCGGGCGTACGGGACGGCGAACACCTCCCCCATCGACACGCGTACGGATCGTCGGTAGAGCGGGTCGGCGCAGCGCGGGCTGAGCAGCACCGAGTCCATCCCGAGACCGGCCGCGGACCGGAAGATCGCACCCAGGTTGGTGTGGCTGACGATGTCCTCGCAGACCAGCACGCGCCGGGCGGTGGCGAGCAGGTCGGCCGGTGAGCGCGGCGGACGTCGGCACATGGACGCGAGCGCCCCGCGGTGCACCTCGAACCCGGCGATGGCGGCGAGGACGTCCGGCCCGGCGACGTAGATCGGGACATCCGCGGGCAGGTCCGCCGGCACCGCGGCGAGCCGTGCCGGTGCCACCAGCACGGACCGCGGCCGGTAACCGGCCCGCAGGGCACGTCCGATCACCCGCTCACCTTCGGCGATGAACAGACCGTCAGCCGGCTCCCGCCGGCGACGCAGGGCCACGTCGGTGAGCGCGACGAAGTCGTCCACCCGCGGGTCGGCAGCATCGTCGATCACGAGGGGATCGGGCCGCGCCGGGACGGATCGCGTGCCGTCATCCGCGGTGGCCGGGTCGCGACACACACGCTCAAGTCTACCAGAACCCCGGCCGCACCTGTGCGCCAGCCCACGCGCCAGGATGCCGCGGCGTCCAACGCGCTCCCTCGCCGGGCGGCCAGCTCCTATCGTCTGGCGGTGACGCCCCCCGGCTCGGGCGGCGGGCCTGCCCACCTTCGTCCAGCCCGGAACGGAGCGCGTCCAGTCATGCGACAAGCACAGCCCCACGAGCGGCACGGCCTCATGAGCCCGTTCAGCACAGAGGGCTTCGTGTGGTCGCTGACCGAGACGGCCTCGACGATGTGCGCGGTCGACGGCGGGCCGCAGGACGTTTTTGCCAAGATCACATCACGCGGTGCAATCACCGATGGTCGCATCGACGCGCCTGGCATCCCTTGGATCGATCGAGATGCCGAGGTCAGCGTCCTGTGGGTACAATCGGGTGGTTTCTCGTTCACGGAAGGCGTTGACACGATCGGTCACTCTCGGCAATTGAGACCGATCAGGTGCGTCCGCAGGGAAATTTGGTACAAAGCAAGGGGGTGCCGCGCCGGAACGCCCGGAGCGCACTCCCGTGGGGCCTTGGACGGGCCCTCCCGAACCGCCGTCGTCGGCGCCGCGCATCGACCCCCCCGATCGGTGTGCACAGCGCCGGCGACGGCCTCGGCCCTCGCCACACCCCCTGACCATCCAGGCCACGCGGACCACCCAGGCCACGCGGGCCGAGCTGGCCACGCGGGCCGTCTGGTCGGCATCGCCGTACGGGACGCGGTCGGATGAGGCGCACGACGTTGCCGGCCGCGATGATCGCGCGGCTGAGCGCCGCTCTCGAACCGGTCGACGCGGCGCTGGCCGCGCGCCATCCCGGGGCGTCCGGCGGGGCCGGCCGGCAGCCGGTGCACACCTGCTACCTGCCAGCCGACCACATGCGGGCGGACATCATGGCGATCTGGGGCGCGCGGGCCCAGCGGCTGCTGGCGCGGCACGCGCCGGACCCGGCCACGCTCGCCGCCGCCACCGGTGGCGATCCGGCGGAGGCCATCGCCGCCGCGGTCCACGCCCAGGTGACGCGGGTGCTCGCCACCGAGCCGGTGCAGGACCTGCGGGTCGACCTCGAGGACGGCTACGGCCTGCGCGCCGACGACGCCGAGGACGCCGACGCGGTGCGGGCGGCCGAGGCGCTGCGGGCCGCGGCCGCCGCCGGCCTGCTACCGGCCCGTTACGGTCTGCGTCCGAAGTCGCTGGACCCCGCGGTGCGCTCACGGGGGCTGCGCAGCCTCGACCTGTTCCTGACCGCCCTGTGCGCGCACGACGGCCCACCGCCGGGCCTGGTGATCACCGTGCCGAAGGTGAGCGCGCCCGCGCAGCTACGGGTGTTCGCCGACGTGCTCGCCGCGCTGACCGACCAGCTCGGGTTGCCGGGGCCGGTCGACATCGAGATCCAGGTGGAGACCTCGGCCGCCGTCCTGGCCCTGCCCGAGCTCGTCCGGACCGGTCTGGCGCTGAGCGTGACGGGGCGGGCCAGCCGGCTCGTCGGCCTGCACGTCGGTACCTACGACTACTCCGCGGCGCTGGGAATCGGTGGTGCCGACCAGGCCAGCGATCATCCGGCGGTCGAGTACGCGACGACGATGATGCAGCTCGTGGCGGCAGGTACCGGTATCGACGTCGCCGATGGCTCGTCGAACCTGCTGCCCGTCGACCCCGACGTGCACCGGGCCTGGCGTCGGCACGCCGATCTGGTCCGCCGAGCCTGGCACCGCGGGCTCTACCAGGGCTGGGACCTGCATCCGGGGCAGCTGGTGAGCCGGCACGCCGCCGTCGCCGGCTGCCTGCTCAGCGGACTGGACGACACCCTGGCCCGACTCGGCGCGTACGTCGCCACCCAGCGCACCCACGCCGGGAACGAGAACGCCGCTGACGGTGGGGCCGGGGCTGACGGTGATGGCCGGGGGTGGGGCCGTCGCGGACGAGCCGGCGACCGGGCGGGCGCTCGCCGGACACGTCCTGCGGGCATTGGAAGCCGGCCTTGTCGACGACGCGACGCTCGGCTCCGCCGGGCTGCGCCGCGACCAGGTGCTCCGGCTGGTGGGTTAGCCGCGGCCGGTCGGGGTCAGCTGCCGAAGCCGTCGACGGTTCCGGTCAGTCCGGTCGGGGTGTGCGGACCGAGGTGGATCTGTTCGAGCACCCCGACGCCGGTGCGGTCGCCCATTTTCGCGATCACCAGATTCTGCAGGTGCAGTGAGGTCCGGGCGACGGGATCGAAATCGGCGAGGGCGATCGACTCCCGCCCGACCTCCAGTTCGCCGTGGTTGGCGCCATGGGTCCAGTAGCCCAGGCCACGCATCCGGAAGGTCAGGACCTTCTCCAGTTCGATGTGCACCTCACCCTCGGCCGGGTCGTCGAACCACAGGTCGGCCCGTGTGATCTCGCGGCGGCCCGGCTCGAACTCCAGCTGGTGGCGGATGTTGCGGCCCTCCCGGACCCCGCCGGCCGGCGTGCCCTGCCAGGGGGCCACGTTCCCGGGAACGGGGTCGAGCACGAGTGCCGTCTCCAGCCAGCGGGTGCCATCGGAGTACTCGTGCACGGCGAAATGCGTGAACCGGTCACCGAAGTGCAGCGGTGCCCACAACCAGAAGATCTGCAACTCCGGACGCGGGATGTTCATCGTCAGCTGCTGGCCGACCGGACGGGTTCCCCAGGAACGGTCGCGGGTGCCGGAGACGTCCGCCGCATCGATGCGCAACTGCTCGCCGTCGACGGTGACGGTGCCCTCCCAGGTGCCCCACTGGGTCAGCCGGGTGTGGTCGGAGGTGAGGATGCCGGCGGGCGAGATCCGCCGCTGGCGCGGTTCCTCCACGGCGACGGTGGTCGCGCGAAAAGTCAGGTCACAGGAGATGCCCTGTTCGTTCGGCGCTACGACGTAACGGATCGTCCGCATCGGTTCCACGACCTCGATCCGGATGGGACCGACCGTGGTGGAACGGTCGAGCGGCATCGTTCCGGACGCGAAGATGGAGTGCTCGACACCTCCCAGCACCACGCTGAACGCCGCGTCGATGACTCCCCGCACCGGGTAGTGCCCCATCGCGGCGCCGAAGTAGAAGTGGCCGTCCTTCTGATGGCCGTTGAACCAGTAGCGGTCGTAGTGGTTGGGGTCGCCGGTGGCCGGATGGGCGATCGGATCGGCCGACGAATGAATCGGGTAGTCGTCGAAAGGGGTGAGCATCGCCGATTCTCCTCGGGTCGTCTCGGCAGGGCCGGCCTGGGCCGGGCGGTACTGCGGTACTACAGCTTGGCCACCGCGCCACCGTCGACGTCGAGAACGGCGCCGGTGATGAAGGCGGCCTCGGCGGAGGCCAGGAAGGCGACGGCCGCGGCGACGTCCTCGGACCGGCCATGCCGCTTCAACAGCTGGATGTGCTGGTAGTGCGACCAGAAGACGCCCTCCTCGCCGAGCTGCGCCACATACCGGTCATGCATGATGCGGCCGGGGCGCACCGCGTTGACCCGCAGGCCGTGCTCGCCGCCGCGGCCGGCCAGGTGTTTCGTCAGCCCTTCGACGCCGGCTTTGGAAGCCTGGTAGGATGCGCCCGGCTGGATGCCGCCCATGCGGGTGAGTTCGTGTTCACCGACGCCCATGACCGCCGACAGCGAGGAAAGCATGACGATGGACCCCGCGGTGCGGATCAGATGTGGCCAGGCCGCCTGACAGGTCAGCATGGTGCCGGTCAGGTTCAGATCGATGATCGCCTGCCACTGGGCGACGGTCTCCTGCGGCCACTGCCCGACGTCGGCCGTTCCCGCGTTGGCCACGACCACGTCGAGCTGCCCGTGCCGGGCGATGGTCTCCTCGACCAGGTGGGTGACGTCCGCCGGGCGGGTGACATCGGCGCCGAGAAAGGCGACGCCCGCGGGGAGGGGATCCTTCGGTTCGTGCCGGGCGCAGGCGACCACCGCGGCGCCCTCCTCGGCGAGACGCCCCGCGACGGCGGCACCGATGCCCGTCGACGCTCCCGTGACAATGGCGACCCGACCGGCGAACCGTTGCGTCATCGACCAGCACTCCCTGTCCCACGTGATCGGCCCGTCCCACGTGATCGGCCCCACGCCGGGCTCAGCCCGCCAGCACGAAGGTGGCGAATCAACCGTCGCCGGACGCCGGACGGTGCCCGACCCCACCTGACCCAGGGCGCCCGCGGATGGTCACGGATGGTCGCGGTCGGCCACCGCCAGGCCGTTTCGGATTCCAAACCGAACGACTCCGGTGCAGAAAGTGAACGTCAGGTAAAGGATGCACGACAAAACCGTCGCCCGGAAAACACACAGCATCGGACGGGTCGACATCCGCCGGCCATGCCGTTACAACAGTCGATGTGAACGACGGCGTACTGGCCCTGGTGGTCGTGACCGCACTGGCATTCGACTTCACAAATGGCTTCCATGACACCGGCAACGCGATGGCAACATCGATCGCGACCGGAGCACTACCACCCAAGGTGGCCGTCGCCCTGTCCGGGGCGCTGAATCTCGTCGGCGCATTCCTGTCGCTGAGCGTGGCCGCCACGATCGCGAGTGGCCTGGTCAACACCGGCGACGTGACGCTCACCGTCGTCTTCGCCGGCCTGGTCGGCGGAATCACCTGGAATCTGCTCACCTGGTTCTTCGGAATTCCGTCCAGTTCCTCCCACGCGCTTATCGGTGGGGTGATCGGCTCGACCATCGCCGCCGCCGGCAGCGACGGCGTTAAATGGCACGGAGTTGTCTCGAAGGTCATTATTCCGGCCGGTCTGTCGCCCGTTATCGCCGCGCTCATCGCCACCGCCGGCACCTATCTGATCTACCGGCTGAGCCGCAGCGTCCCGGACGGTACCCGCAACCACGGCTTCCACATCGGGCAGATCGGCTCCGCCTCGCTGGTGTCCCTCGCCCACGGCACGAACGACGCGCAGAAGACCATGGGCGTCATCACCCTGGCACTCATCGCCAACGGCACCCTCAACTCCGGTGCGCAGGCTCCCACCTGGGTCATCGTCAGCTGTGCGATCGCCATCAGCGCCGGCACCTACCTGGGCGGTTGGCGGGTCATCCGGACCCTGGGCAAGGGCCTGGTCGAGATCGACTCGCCGCAGGGCATGGCGGCCGAGTCCTCCTCGGCCGCCACGATCCTGCTGTCCAGCCACTTCGGGTACTCGCTGTCGACCACGCACGTCGCCACCGGCTCGATCCTTGGCACCGGTCTCGGTCGGCGCGGCGCCGAGGTGCGCTGGAGCGTCGCCGGCCGGATGGCCACCGCCTGGCTGCTCACTCTGCCCTCCTCCGGGCTGGTCGGCGCCGCCTGCTACGGCATCGCCCAGGGCATCGGCGGGACGGCCGGAGTCATCGTCGTCTTCGCGGTGCTGGTGATCGCCTCCGGCGCCCTGTACTGGCATGCCCGCAAGACCCCGGTCAGCCACCACAACGTGAACGAGGAATGGGACGGCGCTCTGGTCCCGGCCGAGACCCACGAGCGCATCGCCGCCTGATGCCGCGCCATCACGAGAGGAGGGGCTGGCTGTGAACTCCTGGATCAACCTTGACGCCCTGTGGAAGATCGTCGTCCTCGGCCTGCTGGCCGGCGCCGGCCTGCCCGCGCTGTTCGCCGTCGGCCTGCGTGCCATCAGCCTCCCCGGCCGGGGCGGCGCCGCCACCACGAGCGGCGCCGACGACCGGATCCTCGGGTCGAATCCGGCGGGGATCGCCGCCGGGGCCCTGTGCTTCGCGATCGTGCTCGCCGGGATCGGCTGGGGCATCTACTCCGTCGTCGCCGGAACCTGAAGCCGCCGAAACCTCAGACAGGACCGTCATCACCATGAGCAGCAGGGCGCTACCCCCGTTCCTGGCCTCGATCGTCGGCTGGCTGCGCGCCGGCTATCCCGAGGGCGTTCCCGACCACGACTATCTGCCGCTGTTCGCGTTGCTGCGCCGCAGGCTCACCGCCGACGAGGTGGACGAGCTCGCCACGACCTTGGCCGAGGCGGACGACTCCGCCTCGGTGCACGCGGTCCGCACCGCGATCTCCGAACTCACCAACGGCGCCGCCCGCGACCAGGACATCGCCCGGGTCAGCGCCCGCCTGGCCGCCGGCGGTTGGCCGAACCACACCGGTGACCGAACCACACCGGTAGCCGAGCCACACCGGTGACGGGGTGGTCGCGCGCGACCGTCGTCGTATGATCACAGCCGTGTACGTGCCGCGCCCGTTCGAGCTGACCGAGTTCGACCAGGTCGCCGAGCTGGTCGAGCGGATCGGTGCCGTCGACCTGGTCACCTTCGACGGCACGGGTCTGGTCGCCACCCTCGTCCCCGTGATCTGGGACCGCGCCCCCGGCCAGACCGACCCCACGCTCACCCGCTCCGGCGACGCTGATCCAGCCGGTGGGGCGGCCGAGGGTCGCGGGGCGCCGCACGGGCGACTGCTCGGGCATATCGCGCGCGCCAACGGGCAGTGGCGCGGGAGCGAACCGGGTGTCGTGGCGCTCGCCATCCTGCGCGGGCCGCAGGCGTACGTCTCACCGTCCTGGTATGCCACCAAGGCCGAGCACGGCCGGGTCGTGCCGACCTGGAACCACCTGTCCGTCCACTTCACCGGCCCGGTCGTGTTCCACCACGAGCCCGCCTGGCTGCGTGACGTCGTCACCCGTCTCACCGACCAGCACGAGCGGCACTGCCCGCGGCCCTGGTCGGTGGACGACGCCCCCGCGGAGTTCGTCACCGGCCAGCTGCGGGCCATCGTCGGCGTCGAGATGGCCGTCCAGTCGATCGTCGCGCAGGCGAAACTCAGCCAGAACCGTTCCCCCGCCGACCGCGACGGTGTCCTCGCCGGCCTGCGGGACGAGGGCGAAGGCGAGGCCACCGCGCCGCCGGGCGAGGCCGTCGCCGACCTGATGACACGGTTCGGTTCGGGCCGCGTCCCCGACTGATCGGGCCAGCTCATCCGGCCGTCGAGCTGCCGGTGCGCCGCCCGGCCAGACCCGCCTGATCGTCCAGGGCGAAGGTGCGGCGGCAGTGACGCAGCAGGGCGTGCAGGGCGGGGCTGGGGGTGGCGGTCCAGGTGAGGGCGAGCAGCGCGCGGACCGGGGCGTCCTCGATGGGCAGGGCGCGCAGGCTGTCCGCGCGACCGTCGACCATGGACGTGGACAGGATCGCGACGCCGAGGCCGCGGGCGGCCAGATCCGCGACGGCCGCCGGCGCGGCCGCCTGCACGGCGAAACGCGGCCGGACGCCCGCCGCGGCACAGCAGCGTTCGAACACGGTGCGCACGCCGGTGCCGGGCGGCAAGCAGGCCAGCGGGTGGGCGGTGAGCTCGGCGAGGGTGACACTGGGCCACGCGGCCAGCGGATGGTCGGGGGCGACCGCCGCGACCAGCGGTTCGCTGAGCACGGGCAGCATCCGTGGGTCGCGGGCGGCGTCGTCCGCGGCGGTGCCGACCAGCGCCAGTTCGAGGGTGCCGGCGCGGACCTGTCCGATCAGCCGGTCGGAGGCGTCCTCGACGACGCTCAGCTCGATGCCGGGGTGGGCCTCGTGGAAGGCCGCGAGCGCCTCGAACCAGGGCTGGACCAGGCAGGACGCGACCATGCCGACGTTCAGGCGGCCCCGGACGAGCCCGCGCACCTCGTCCACGGCACCGCGCACCGCGGCGACGGCGGCCAGGGCCTGCCGGGCGTGCTCGAGGGCGGCCACGCCGGTGGTGGTGAGGGTGGCGGCGCGACCCGTGCGGTCGAGCAGGGCGGCGCCGAGCTCGTGCTCCAACGCGCGGATCTGCGCGCTGACCCCCGACTGGCTGATGTGCACCCGCTCGGCCGCCCGGGTGAAGTTCGCCTCCTCGGCGACCGCGACGAAGTACTCCAACTGGCGCAGCTCCATAAGCGCTGATTCTAGTTCTCATCAGATCAAGCTGTTGGACTTCTGATCCCGTCCGACGCAGTGTGGACGTGGAGCCGAGCGCAGCAGGAAGCCGGCGGGAAGCACCAAGCCAGCGGGAAGCACCAAGGAGGAATCCCTTGACGTCGCATCCGAACCTGTCGACCGCCCGGGAACGTGCCCGTGTGCCGGAGGATCTGACCAGGCTGTTCGTCGAACGGGCCAACGCCGGGGACGCCGCCGGCATCGCCGAGCTCTACGAGCCGGACGCGGTGATGGCCTACCCGCCGGGCGGGCGGACGGTGGGCCGCGACGCCATCCGTGCCCTGTGGGAGCGGGTGCTCACGCACGCACCCCGTTTCGAGCCGGAGGAGCCGCTGCCCACCCTGGTCAGCGGGGACATCGCGCTGACGTCCACCGCACCCCGCGACGGCGCCGGCGCCCGCGCGCAGGTCGTGCGCCGGCAGCCGGACGGCACCTGGCTACGCCTGCTCGACCAGCCCGAGTTCACCGCCACGGACTGAACCGCCACGGACTGAACCGCCAGAGACCGAACCGCCAGCGACGTGAACCGCCGGAGTGCGAACCGTCGCGGTCAGCTGCCCAGGTAGGTCGAGTAGCCGAAGGGGGCCAGCAGCAGCGGGACGTGGTGCGGGTCGGCGGGGTCGCTGACCTCGAAGGCGATCGTGACCTCGGGGAAGAACGCCGAACGGGCGCTGGTGTCGAACACCAGCCGAAAGCGTCCGGGTGCGGTCAGGGGCAGGCCGGTGATCCGGCTGTCGGGGTCGGTGACGGCCTCGGCGAGCAGGGTCCAGCCGGCGGTGGGTTCACCGCGTTCGAGCCGCACACGGACCTCGGCCGCGGGTTGACCGAGGGCCGTGTCCAGCACATGGGTGGACAGGCCCACGTCACGCCCCGGTGATCAGGTGGCGGATGCGCAGCGCGGTGATCTCCGCCTGCTGACCGGCGGCGACACGCAGCTCCTCGGCGGCGTCGTGGGTCATCCGCTGCTGGAGCAGGTCCAGCATCTCCGGCGCGGTGCGGCCGGCCGCACGGACCAGGAAGACATAGCCGAAACGCTCCTCGTAGGCGGCGTTGCCGGCGGCGAACGCGGCCTTGGTCTCCTCGGACGCCTCGTCCATCGCCGCCTGCTCCCGACGGGGGGCGTCGAGGGAGACGATGGAGGCCCGGGCGGTCGTCGGCGGCGCCGGGGTGCGGGCCGGGCGCTCCCCGATCCGGGGGTGCGCGGTGAACGCCTCGAACCAGGCCGATTCGGGCACCTGCCACCACTCCTGCTCGGCGGCGGGCAGCAGCGCCGCGAGCGTGCCGAACGGACGGCGGGCCACCACCGCCTCGGCCCAGTCCTCCGAACCGCAGCAGGCCAGCAGCTCCTCGCGCGCGGCGTCCGGGGACAGCGCGTCGAACCAGCGCATCGCCAGCGCCTCCCGGCCGACCAGGGTCGGGGCACCGGTCAGGCGCAGCCGGGCCAAGCCGCCGTCGGGGATGGCGTCCAGGCGCACATGGGTGGCCTGGACGGGCACCTCCAGGTGTTGGGCTGGACGCGGGTACGCGGCAGCAGGGGGAACCAGCCGGTGACGGCGTCGACGTCATCCGGGTCGATCAGGTCGGGGCAGTCGGCGGCCCACAGTTCGACGGCGCGGGGGGCGTTGCCGCGGAAGTGGCGGGTGTCGACCTCGGCCCGCACGATCTGGCCCTGGGTGGCCAGGCGAACCGTGGCCCAGTCGTGCCCCGTACCGCGGCGGCGGCGGGTCTCCCAGCCTTCGCCCATGGCGCGGGCGTCGCCGGAGGCGTTGAGGTTGTGCCGTCCGCCGTAGTGCATGTCGCTGGCGGCGACGACGACCCCGCCCAGATAGGCGGCGGCGAGGTCGGAGGTGACCCGGTCGAACAGGCGGGGATCCGGCACGACCGTGCCATGCACCCGCAGCCGGGCGACGCCGCCGTCGGGGTGGATCGTCAGGCGCAGATGGGTGATGCGGGTCTGGCCCGGCTCGGCCACGGGCAGCACGTTCACCGCGTCCGCGGCGATGGGGGTGTGACCCACCAGTTCGACCCACTCCACCGCGGGGTCGGCGGCCTCGGCGGCGGACGGGTAGCCGGCGAGCTTCGCCCCGTGGATCTCGACCGCCTCGGGGGCGTTGCCGGTGAAGTGGGTGGTGTCGACGGTGATCGCCCGGGCGATACCCGGGGCGCCGAGACGGACCACGGCCCAGTCGGCTCCGGGCAGGTCACGGCGACGGCGGGTCTCCCAGCCGTCGGCCCACTGACCGCGTTCGGTGAACACACCCGGACGCACGGTCGGTGGCTCGGACAGCAGCATCCGCTCGGCGAACGCGAAGAACTCGTCGTTGACGGCGACGACCGTACCGCCGAAACGGGACGCGGCCAGATCGATGAGGTTGGTCAGGTCGGGCTCGTCACTCATCAGATTCCCTCTTTCCGGGTCGACCGGGGCCGTCACCGTGCCAGCAGACGCCCCCGCGGCGGGCGATCGCCGTCGGCGCGCACCCCCCGCAGGTAGGTCGCCCGGACCAGTCCGTCCAGGCTACGACCAGCGTAGGGGGTCAGCGGGTGACGGTGACGCAGCATGCTGGGCTCCACCAGGTAGGACCCGTCCGGGTCGAGGACCACGAGGTCCGCGTCGGCACCCACCGTGAGGCGTCCCTTGGTCGGCAGACCGGCGAGATCGGCGGGTCCCGCGCACATCCAGGCGACCACATCGGCGAGGCTGTGCCCGCGGGTGCGCGCCTGCGTCCAGACCGCGGACAGCCCGAGCTGCACGGATGCGATGCCGCCCCAGGCGGCGGCGAAGTCGCCGGTGTCGATCCGCTTGACCTCCGGGGTCGACGGGGAATGATCGCTGACGACGCCGGCGAGCAGCCCCTCGGCCAACGCGTCCCACATCCGGTCCAGGTTCGCCCGCCCCCGAATGGGGGGTGCGCACTTGAAGACGGTGGCCCCGTCGGGGACCTCCTCGGCCGTGAAGGTCAGGTAGTGCGGGCAGGTCTCGGCGGTGAACGCCAACCCCTCCGCCCGGGCGGCGAGCAGGTCGTCCAGCGCGTCGGCGGCGGACAGGTGCAGCACGTGCAGTCGGGCGCCGGTCGCCGCGGACAGCGCGGCCAGACCCGCCACCGCCTGCTGCTCGGCGGCGGGGGGACGGGAGGCGAGCCAGCTCGCGAACGCCCGGCCCGCCACCGGCGGCGCCGCCTCGAGCACCGCCGGGGCCTCGGCGTGCACCACGGTGAGGGCGCCCATCCGGGCGGTGTGACGGGTGGCGGCCGCGAGCACGTCCATGGACACGTGCGGGAACTCCTCCACCCCCGAGGGGGCCAGGAACGCCTTGAAGCCGAACACGCCGGCGTCGTGCAGCGCGGCCAGGTCACGCAGGCTGCGGGTGTCGGCGCCGATGATGCCGCCCCAGAAGCCGACGTCCACCGCGATCTGGCCGGCCGCCACCGCCCGCTTGGTCTCGAGCGCCGCGAGCGAGGTCGTCGGCGGGATCGCGTTCAGCGGCATGTCGATGATCGTGGTGACCCCGCCGGCGGCCGCGGCCCGGGTCGCGGTGGCGAAGCCCTCCCATTCGGTCCGGCCGGGCTCGTTGACGTGCACATGGCTGTCGACCACGCCGGGCAGCAGCGCCCACGGGCCGAGGTCGGTGACCAGCACGTCCGCGGGTACCTCGTCGAACCCGGTGATCGCGGCGATCCGGCCGGCCACGACGTGCACCGCCGCGGGCCGTTCGCCGTCCGGCAGCACCACCCGGTGTGAGCGCAGCACCTGCGCCCGCTCGGGCAGGTCGACCGACGTGCCGGTGGGAGACGTGCTGGTGGGAGAGGTGGACCAGCCCATGGCAGCCGA
>NZ_CADCWS010000003.1 GCF_902806475.1 Candidatus Frankia nodulisporulans | reverse complement strand
TATGCCGTGGGACTGGGAGACCTTCCCCGAGTTCCTCGACAGCGTCGAGCGCACGCCCAAGGGCGTGAACGTGATGTCCTTCGTGCCGCTGGCCCCGCTCTACGGCTACGTCGTCGGTCTGGACGTGGCCAAGGGCCGGCCGGTGACCGACGAGGAGCTGCAGCTCATGTGCAAGCTCCTGATCGAGGGGATGGAGGTCGGTGGCTGCGGTCTGTCGGCGCAGATCCTCGGGGACGTCGGCAACGTGCAGCTCGACTACGACGGCACCCCCATGGTGACCGACCTGATGAGCGAACGGGACCTGCGGGCGTTCAGCCAGGCCCTGGGCGCGCTCGGGCGCGGGGTGGCGCAGGTGACCTCGCCGCTGGAGACCGCGGCGTTCATGGCCCGCGAGAGCGGGCGGCCGATCATCTGGAACGCCCTGCTCGCCGACGGCGCGCTCAACCAGCACGGCGGCCAGCAGATGTCGCACCGCGACGCCCTGACCCGCCTCACCGAGCTCAACGAGCAGGAGGGCCTGCGGGTCTTCGCCCAGGCGCTCACGACCAACTTCGCCTCCGAGTTCACCCTGGAGGACTACAACCTGGCGGATGCGATTCCCTGCTGGAAGGAGGCGCTGATCGGCACGATCGCCGAGAAGCGGGTGAAGCTCGCCGACCCGCGGCGCCGGGCGCAGATGAAGCAGGTGCACGCCGAGCGCGGTGGTCTGTTCGGCGCCGGCTACGTGCTCACCGACATCAAGTGCCACTGGATCTCCAGCGACGTCGCGGACGCCCGCGCGCTCAAGGACACCTACGAGGGCTACACCATCGGCGAGATCGCCGCGCGGGAGAACAAGCACCCGATCGACGCGATGCTCGACCTGGCCGTCGCCGGTGAGCTGCGGGTCGGCTTCGCCACGCCGCTGCTGCGGACGCCGCCGCAGGCCATGAAGGAGATCGCCACCGGGTCGGTCTCGCTGCCCGGGGTCAGCGACGGCGGCGCGCACACCAAGTTCGTCACCACCGCCCGCTACCCGAGTGAGCTGCTCGGCCTGTGGGTGCGCGAGCACGAGATCATGTCGCTGGAGCAGGCGCACTGGCGGCTGTCCGCCTACCCGGCGCAGGCCGCGGGCCTCAAGGGCCGCGGTTTCCTCGCCGAGGACGCGCCCGCCGACGTCATCGTCTACGACCCGGACACGGTGGACAGCCTTCCCGCCGAACGGGTCTGGGACTATCCCGCCGGTGAATGGCGGCTCATCCAGAAGGCCACCGGTTATGACCGGATCGTGGTGAACGGCACGACCACCTTTGTCGACGGTGAATGCACGCAGACCACTCCCGGTCGGCTGCTGCGGCACGGCACCGAATGACCATCCGACCGATCCGGCAGATCCGACCGATCCGGTTCGACCAGACAGCAGAAGGCATTTGACGTGACCGACATTTCTGGATTATCAGCAGTTTTCGACGCCGACAACCACTACTGGGAGTCCAGCGACGCCTTCACCCGGCATCGCGATCCGGCTTTTCTCGACCGTGGACTGCGGGTCGTCGAGCGAGACGGCGAGATTCGCTACCTCCTCGGTGATCGGGGCCATCCGATCCTGCCCGGGCCGGGCGACGTGCATCCCCGTCCCGGCGCTCTCTACGACTACTTCGGTGGACGCGGCGACAAGGGTTCGGTCGGCGCGGAACTGGCCTGCGAGGCACCGGCGGACCATCCCGACTGGTTCCAGCGGGACGCCCGACTGCGCCGCATGGACGAACAGGGCCTGGCCGCCGTCTGGATGTTCCCGTCCCACGCGGTGTGCGTGGAAGGTCCGATGCAGCCCGACATCGAGGCGTCCATCGAGGTGCTGCGGGCGTTCAACCGGTGGCTCGAGGAGGACTGGGGCTTCGCCTACCAGAACCGGATCTTCGGCGTGCCGTTCCTGACCCTGTCCGACCTGGACCGGGCGGTCACCGAACTGGAGTGGTGCGTCGGGCGGGGCGCGCGGGTGGTGAGCATCCGCAACGGGCCGGTGTTCACCCCCGAGGGCTACCGGTCACCCGCCGATCCGCGGTTCGACCCGTTCTGGGCCCGGGTCCAGGAGGCCGGGATCGTCGTCGCCCCGCACGCCGGGTTCGACGACGGCTACCGGGAGGTCGAGGCGGCGATCGCGCGGAGCTGGGGCTACCACGAGACCAGTCGCGGCGGCGACACGAACGCGATCACGCGGGACGTGCCGTTCCTGAAGATGCTGATGAAGCACCGGCTCGTGCACGACTTCGCCGCGGCCCTGGTCGCCCACGGCCTGTTCGAGCGGTTCGGCGACCTGCGGATCGCGTTCATCGAGAACGGCGGCACCTGGGCCCACTGCTGCACGGTCTGCGGGTGATGCAGGGCCAGAATCCCGGGATGTTCACCGGCTCGCTGGTCGACCAGTTCATCGAGCACTGCTGGGTCGCCCCGTTCGTCGAGGACGACGTGGCGGAGCTCGCCGTGCACCTGCCGGTCGAACGGATCCTGTTCGGCTCCGACTGGCCGCACGCCGAGGGGCTCGCCGAGCCGAAGGACTTCCTCGGCGGCCTCGGCTCCTTCTCGGCGCACGACCGGCGGCGCATCATGCACGACAACGCCAGCGAGCTCACCCGGCCCGCGAGGTAACACAGCAGCCGGCCGGAGCGCTCCTGGTGGTCAGGCGCTCCGGCCGGTCCGGACAGTTCTGGCCGGTCAGGTGTTCTGGCCGGTCAGCGTCCTACTGCTGGTCGGGCAGGGTGAGGACGACTCCCGCGGTCTGGCCGCCGTCGATGGCGATCTCGGCGCCGGCGATGAAGGCGGCTCTGTCGGAGAGCAGGAAGACAACGAGCTCCGCGATGTCCGTGGGCAGGCCGGCGCGGCCCAGCGGCGTGGCGGCCAGCCGCTTCTCGGCCACCGGGTCGCCATCGCCGATGACCATCGGGGTCAGCACCGGCCCGGGGAACACGGCGTTGACCCGGATGCCGTACGGGGCGAGCTCGAGGGCCGCGACCTTGGTGAGGCCGCGCAGCGCCCATTTCGACGAGGAGTAGGCACTGTGCAACGTCCAGGCGGTGGCTGCCGCGGCCGACACGGTGTTCACGATCGCGCCGGCGCCCGCGGCCCGCAGGTGCGGGGCGACCGCCTGCAGGCCGAGGAACGGCCCGAGGCAGTTGATCCGCCACACCCGCTCGAAGTCGGCCGGGTTCTCCCGCTCCAGGGACTCGCGGCGCAGCACACCGGCGTTGCTGACCAGACCGTCGAGACGTCCGAAGCGATCCAGGCCGCCCTGGACGGCCTGCGCCCAGGCCGCCGCGTCGGTGACGTCGAGGGAGACGGCATGAACCGCGTCCGGCAGGGCGTCGGCAAGCTCGTGCACGTCGGGCAGGACGTCACCGGCGATGACACGGCCCCCGGCCGCCACCACCCGCTCGCTGATCGCCCGGCCCTGCCCGCGGGCGGCACCGGTGACCAGCACGACCCGGCCGTCGAGCTCCACGGCGGGCGTGGGGCTGGCGGTCGCGGGCGTGCTGCCGGTGAACGATGGTGTGGTCATGGCTGGCCCGGTCAGATCGCCGACTCGCCCTTGAGCATGGCGCCGGCGTCGATGCGGAAGTTCTGCCCGGTGATGTACTTCGACTCGTCGGAGACGAGGAAGAGCACCAGGTCGCTGACGTCGCTCGGCTCGATGTGGGGGATCGGCATCGCCTGCATGGCTGGGAACGCCAGCTCCGCGTCCTCGCGGGTCGGGTTCTCCAGATCGGGCCGGAACGCCTTGTAGATGTCGTCGTTCTGCAGCAGGTGGGTGTTGGTGTTGGTGGGGTGCACGGCGTTGAGCCGGATGCTGCTGGCCGCAAGCTGCAGCGCGAGGGTCTGGGTGTACTGGAAGATGATCCGCTTGGCCCACGCGTACCCGGCGCCACCGCTGTTGCCCAGGTTCTCCGTGGTCCCCTTCATCATCCCGGCGGTGGAGCCGGTGATGACGATCGACGCACCGGACTTCAGGTGCGGCAGGCTGACCGCGACGGTGTTCATCGCACCGATCAGGTCGACGTCGGTGCTGTCGACGAACCCGCTGACCAGGGTGATGTCCTTCCACGGGCAGATGCCGGCGTTGGCGAGGACGATGTCGAGCCGGCCGAAGCGGGCGATCCCCTCGGCCAGGGCGGCCTGCAGCTGCGAGCGCTCGCGGACGTCGGCCTTGACCGCGACGATGTTGCGCCCGAGGGCCTCCACCTCCTTGACGGTCTGGGCGAGGTCCTCCGGTGTGGCCAGCGGGTAGTTGACGGTCTCGATCTGCTCACAGATGTCGACCGCGACGATGTCCGCGCCCTCCTGGGCGAGGCGCACCGCGTGGCTGCGGCCCTGGCCGCGGGCGGCTCCGGTGATGAATGCGACCCTGCCATCAAGCTTGCCCATGGGAGACCCTCCAGTTCGTTCGACGCCTGCTGCGACCGTCGGTCGTCACAGCGACCGGCGCGGCCCGGCCACGCGTCGGCCGGCTCTTCAGTCAGATCGGATGCGGCGACGTCCGGATGACACCTGACATTAGGTGCCAGCGGCACCGAGCGCCAGTGGCACCGGGTGCCGTTGATGTCGGATGCCTGTGACAACCGTTGCGGCGATATCCGGTTCGTCGCGACCCGGGCGGTGCGGCCTGTCCGCGGACCACCGCTGACAGGGGGTCTCCGGCGCCGAAAGGGACGGGCGGCAACCGCTGCTGCGGCGGGTTCTGGACGTTGTCGCTCCGGCCGAATCATGATCCCCGGTCGTCGCGCCTATGACATCGCACCGCAACGAGCGATGTCAACGCTGACGGGGAGGTCGGCCGATCCCGCGCGATGAACTGGCCGATCCGGCGTGATGGTCAGCCCGCCGGGCCGGCCCGGTGCGACAACCCTGTCGCCCGGTGGTCGTGAGAGCTCCCCGCTTCGGGGCCCGGGTAACCCACGGTCGCCACCTGGCCGGGTCCCGCCGCGGGCGGCAAACTCGACATCGACCTCATCGCTGACCTTAGAGTCGAACGGGTTCGGCCCCGTCGGATCGGCCTGCCGTGCGCCCGCGCCGCGCGCATCCGACGACGGCCCGACGAGGACGACACGGCGGCGACCGCGCGGCGGGGACCAGGCGGGCGACCGCCGAGCGGCGGCGACATGGCGATGACGGGACGGGACGGCCGACAGTGACGACACAGCGGTGAGTGCGACGGCGAGCCGGGGCACGGCAGGCGCCGGCAAGGGGACCTCGAACGTCATCGGCGAGCTCGCCCTGACGGTCGAGGAGGTCGGCGACGAGCTGCACGGTCTGCTGCCCGCGGTCCCCGAGCTCGCCGTGCCGGGCACGCCATGGCTGCGGGCCTCGGCGCTGGCCGCCCTCGCGGACGTGGTGCTCGGCCTGCTGGGGGTGCGCGAGATCGCCCCACGGGTCCCCGTCACCCTCGCGCTCGACGTGCACCTGTTCCAGGAGATTCCGGCGGGCGGCCAGACGGTGCGGGGAATCGGCCGGACCGTCAAGTCGGGCCAGACGGTCCTGGTGTCCGCGATCGACTTCGTCGGCGAGGACGGCCGCCTGCTCGGCATCGGCAGCAGCATCTTCGTCCCGGCGCCCGACCCGGCACTGCGGATGCCGCCCGGCGGGTGGGCCCTGGACTCGATGCGTCATCTCCGGGGCCGGCTGCGCGAGCCGATCGCCACCCGACTGCGCTGCGAGCCGGTCGTGCCCGGTGTGGTGTCGATGCGGGTGGGGCCGGACATGTCCAACGCCGCCGGCACGCTCAACGGCGGGCTGGTGCCGGTGCTCATGGAGGAGGCGCTGTTCTCGTTGCCGCCGCGGGTGTCCCCACCGGGCACGACGCTGGCGTCGTTGGGGATCCGGTACCTGCGTCCGGTCCGGCGGGGCCCCGCCGTCGCGAAGGCCAGGGTGGCCGGGGGAGTAGTGGCCGGGGGAGACGTGGCCGAGGGAGAGACCGGCGGGAACGGGTCGGCCGTGGCGCGGGGCGTGGTCGCCACGATCGAGGTGCGGGACGAGGCCACCGACATCCTGGCCATCCTCGCGACGGCCCGCACGTTCCCGGCCCGCCCGCACCCGCCGACCGCCCGGGGCGTCTCCGATCCTTCCTCCGAGACCAGTCCGTTTCTTCCTGCTGACCCGGCCGTCCACCCCGGCCCTGCCGTTCACGCAGGTCCAGCCGTTCATGCAGGTTCATCTGTCCACGTCGACGGAGAGTGAGATCATGACAGCTCCAGAGCAGGCGGCCTCCGAACCGGCCGAGGCATCGGCCCTCGTCGCCGTCCCCATCCCGTTGCGGGCCCGGGCCTGGTGGGGGGACCAGCTGATCGCCGAGTCGACCGCGACGGTGTGGGGACGGCAGCCGGACGGGACGTCCGCGCTGTACTTCCCGCGTGAGGATGTGCGGCTCGACCTGTTCACCCCGACGTCGACGCCGGCCACCTGCCCGGTCCGGGGCGGCGCCCAGACCTGGTCGATCGACGGCAAGGTGCCGCCGGCGCTGCGCGGCTGGGGCGCGCCGCCGGTGCCGGGCGCGGTCGTCGACGGGCAGGACGTGGCGTGGCTGTTCACCGAGCCGGCCGCCGGCCTAGAGTGGCTCGCGGGGCTGGTCACGTTCGACCATGACCGGGCGCTCGTCGAGATCGTCGACGGGGTCGACGGGGACGATCCGCGCGACGTCACCGTCAAGCAGTTCCCGATCTGGGGTGACGTCGCGGATCTGGTCGACATTCTGGACGTGCGCCCGGACGGCGAGCGCCGATACGTCAGCGGGTTCCTGTCGAGCCCGGGGCGGCCCGTGGTCGAGGCCAGCCAGATGCTCGGCCAGGCGATCGTCGCCGCGAGCCGGCATGCGCCGGGCCGCCGCGTCGTGTCGGCGCACATGGTGTTCTACCGGGCCGCCGACGCCCGCGAGCCGTTGGCGTTCGAGCTCGAGGAGCTCAACAACGGTCGCAGCTTCACCTCCGTCATCGCGCACGTCGACCAGGGTGGCCGGCGGCGCGCGTCCGGGACGCTGCTGCTCGACGTCACCGGGGAGGACGTGTTCCGCCACGCGGCGCCGGCACCGCCGGCCCCGGGGCCCTACGAGTCCGAGCCGCTCGACATGGCGGTCATCGGCCGGGATCTGCGGATCCCGGCCGGGGAGTACGACGACGATCCGGCGGCACCGGTCGGGCCGCCGACCATCGACACCTGGGTGCGCTTTCGCGCGGTGCCGGCCGACCAGCCGCTGCATGCGGCACTGCTCGCCCAGTTCACCGGGCACATCTCGATCTCGGCGGCGATGCGCCCGCACGCCGGCGTCGGCCAGTGGCAGGCCCACCGCAGCCTGTCCACCGGTATCAACGCGATCGCACTGTCGCTGCACGCCGATATCCGCGCCGACCAGTGGCTGCGCTATCACCATCACTCGACTGTCGCGAACGGGGGAATGACCCACAGCGAGTGCCGGGTGTACACCGAGGACGGGGCGCTAGTCGCGTCGTTCACGGTGGACGCGATGGTCCGGCCGATGCCCGTGCGCCCCGGTACCGGCGACCATCGGACGGCGATGTGAGCGGGCGGCCAGGCTGATCATCGATGGTGGGCCGGGCGTCTGGCGTCAGGGCGTCACCATGTGATCGCGTATCGCAGGGTTTTGGCATGCGCGGGCCGTTGTGCCGGGTGATGCTGGGCGGGGAGGGAGGACGCCGTCCATGCGTCGTGCTGGTGTTCCGCTCGCGACCGACCCGGGGGCCTCGCCCGGCGCGCCGTCCACGTCAGGGGTCGCCGCGGCTCTCCTGCCCGCGGCGCCACTGGGCGGTCGGGCCTTCGGCCTGCTCGCGTTCGCCACCGCGGTGCTGGTCGCCGCCGTCCTCATCCCCCAGGCCGCGCTCGACGGCGGGAATCGGCGTCCCTTCGAGATCTTCGGGCCGCTGGTCCTGAGCGGATGGTCGCTGCTGTTGGGCGTGGTCGCGGTGCTGCGCACACGCCGGGAGGAGCGGCGCTGGCGGGCGCTGCTGACCGGAGTGCTGGTCTTCGTCGTGGTCGGGGCGATCCAGTGGATCGTGGTCTTCGGCGTGGACCACGACCGGCGGGTGCACTACGCCAGCCTGAACGCGGTGCACCTGGTGCCGGTGGGGCTGGCGTTCCTGGCGGTGCTGGCGCTGCCGGGAGAGCCCCGGCGCGACGCGGCCGACCCGTGCCGGGCGAAGCCCGACCTGGGTCGCTACCTGCTGATGCTCCTCGACGGACTGCTCATCGCCGGGTCCGTCCTTCTGCTGCTGTGGGTGGAGGTGCTCGGCGACCTGCACAGCAGCGGACTGTCCGCCGCCCAGTACTGGCTGGGGCTCGGGACCATCCTCGGCAGCGCCGCCGAGCTGTTCGCCCTGCTGCTGCTGCTCACCTTCGGCCGTCCCCGCAGTCCCCGGGCGGTCGCGCTGTACGCGGCCGGCGCGCTGTGCACCACGGTCGCCACCGGCGCGAGCGTCCAGTGGGCGCTGATCCAGCGGGTGGAGATCAACCAGACCACGAGTGCCTGGGTGGGGCTGGCGCTCGGTCCGCCGCTGCTCGGGCTGGCCATGCTGGTCCCGCCCGGGCGCAGGCGGCCCGGCCCGGGCCTGACGTCCGCGCCGGGCACGCCCTGCCGGTCATGGGGCGACCAGCTCGCGGTGTGGGCGCACGTCTACCTGCCGTACCTGCCACTGAGCGCCGTCGCCGGGCTGGTGGTGGCGACCGCGGCACGGGGCGACGCCCTGCGCGGAGTCACCCTGACCCTGTTCATCACGCTGGTGGCGCTCGTGCTGATCCGGCAGATGGTGACCGTCGCCCAGAACACCCGGCTCCTGGTCAGCGTGCGCGTCGCCCAGCAGGAGCTGCGTTACCAGGTGCTGCACGACCCGCTGACGGGACTGGGAAACCGGATGCTGTTCGACGCGGAGGTCGCCGACGCGGTCCAGGACCACCGGGCGCACGGAACGCCGGTGGGGCTGCTGTACTGCGACCTGGACGAGTTCAAGGCGGTCAACGACACCCTGGGCCATGCCGCCGGTGACGAGCTGCTGCGCGCGGTCGCCGGCCGGATACGGGGCGCGGTGCGCCGGGGGGATCTCGCCGCCCGCATCGGTGGGGACGAGTTCGCCGTGCTGCTGCGCGATCTCGGAAACGACCCGCGGGCGGTCGGGGAGCTCACGGCACAGCGGGTCCGCGAGGCCATGTACAACCCGCTGCGGGTCCACGGACACGACCGTCGGGTGTCCGTGAGCGTCGGGCTCGCGGTGGTGGCCGCGGCCGGTCCGCTGGAGGGTCCGGAGGAGCTGCTGCGGCGTGCCGATCGGGCGATGTACGCGGCGAAGAGCGGCCGGCGCCGCCGCCCAGCAGCGGCCCCCGACCCGGTGGCGGCGCCCGCGACCGGGTCGGGGGCCGCCCTGTGGCCCGCGCCGCCGACCGGTCATGGTGGCGCCATGACGGACGGCGACCCCGTGATCCCGAGACCCATGTGACCCGTGACCCCGGTGATCCGGGCCACGGGTGGGTCGGCTCCCGCGCGGGTCAGGCCTCGCGCAGACGTTCGGCCAGATCGCTGTCCATCGCCGGGGCGTCCATCACCAGACGGGAACGGACGATCTTGCCTGAGGCGGTGCGGGGCAGCGGACCCTTCCAGCGCACCAGCTGCTCGGGCAGTTTGCGCTTGGCGATACCCAGCTCCAGCAGATGCGAGATCGCGTCCTGCAGGGTGACGTTCGCGCCGTCGGCGACCGCGACGGCGACCACGAGGCGTTCGCCGGTGGCCGGGTCCGGCAGGCCGAACGTGGCGTGTTCGGTCGAGCCCGGCAGTCCGAGCAACGCCTCGTCGAGCTCGCTCAGCGAGATCTTCAACCCGTTGCGGTTGACGATCTCCTTGAGTCGTCCGACGACGGTCAGCCGGCCGTCGGTGACATCGATCTGGTCGCCGGTGCGGTACCAGTCGTCCTCGAAGGCACCCTTGTCATCGGCCGGGTCGAGGTAGCCCAGGAACAGGTTCGGACCACGCAGCAGGCCCTCCTGCGGGTGCTCCGACGAGCCGATGCGCACCTCACCGCCGCGGATGGGCACGCCGTCGTCGGCCAGCCGCCGCTCACGCGGGTCGTCGGGCAGACTGCCGGAGAACACCGGTGCCTCGGACGAGCCGTACATGCGCACGATCTCGATGCCATAGCGGTCGGTGGCGAGCTCGAGCAGCGGGCGGGGCAGCATCGAGCCGCCGAGGGTGAGCCGGCGCAGCCGCACCGGCACGTCCGGCCCGGCCTCGGCCGCGGCGGTCAGCAGCCGCTGCGGGATGACCGGGGCACCGCCGAGCAGAGTCGGTTCCTCGGCGTTGATCCGCGCGAGGGTGGCCGTCGGACTGAAGTGGTCCTCCAGCAGCAGGGTGCCGTGCCGATCGGCCGCGAGCTGCAGCTGCATCAGGCCGGTGATGCTGGTCAGCGGGCTGACCAGGAACGTCGCCACGTGGTCGTGGGCGACGGAGCGTTCGAGGTTGAACAGGCCCGCGGTGAGGGTGTTCAGCGAGTGGACGACACCCTTGGGTCGGCCGGTGGTACCCGAGCTGAACATGATGATCGTGGCACGGTCGCGGTTCGGTTCGGTCCAGGTGGCCGCCGGCACCGACGGGTCGATCTCGGCGCCGAACAGCTCCAGCGACAGCACCCGGTCCCCCGCCAGGGCCAGGGCCTCGCCGAGTCGTTCTGCCTCCCGGTCGGGCACGAGGATCCACGGATCGGTCGGGAGTGCCTCCAGCGCGAAGCGCACCTCCGCCGCACCGCTGCGCCGGTCCAGTCCGACCACGGTCGTCCTGGCCCGCAGCAGGGACTGGTAGGCGATGACGCCCTGATGGGTGTTGCCGGTGACCAGGATCGCGGCGTCGCCGGGGCGGACCCCGCGGGCGGCCAGCGTGGACACCCCGCCGGCGACCGCGGCGGCGAGCTGCGCGTAGCTCAGGCGCACCTCGTTGTCGACGACGGCGAGCGCGTCCGGAGTGCTGGCCGCCGCGGCCTCGATGCCGTCGGCGAGGCGGCGCTCGTCCCACTGGCCCTCGGCCCGGTAACGCTCACCGAGCTCGGCCCGCACCCCCGACAACCGCGGGTAGCGCGCGGTGCGGGCACCGCTACTGCCGCCGGTGCCCGTCCCAGCGCTGTCGCCAGGGCCGTTGTCGTTGCCGTCCGCCACGATCAGGCCGCTCCCGTCCTGCTCAACATCCGGGCCAGGTTCTTCTGGAAGGCCGGCTCGTCGAAGGACTCCGATTCGCTGTCGAGCCCACCGGACAACAAGGATGCCACTGCTTGGCGCAAGCCGCTGTTGATGAGCTTTTTCGACTCGACGACCGCCTGGGGCGGCAGGGCGGCGAGACGGTTGGCGAGCTCGACCGCGGTGGTCACCGACTCGCCGCGGGGCACCACCCGGTTGACCAGGCCCAGGTTCAGCGCCTCGGCCGCGGGAATCCGATCGCCGAGCAGGATGTACTCCTTGGCCCGCTGCAGGCTGATCAGCAGCGGCCAGACCAGGGCGCCGCCGTCGGCCGCGGTGAGGCCGAGCAGGACGTGCGGGTCGGCGAGGAACGCCTGCTCCTCGATCACGACCAGGTCGCTCATCGCGGCCAGGCTGCAGCCCAGGCCCACGGCCGGGCCGTTGACGGCGGCGATGATCGGCACCCGCACCGAGGTCATCCCGCGCACGATCGCCGCGGCCTCGGCCATCACCTTGGCGCGCAGCCCGGGGTCGGCGACCATCCGGTCGAGCAGGGCGAGATCACCACCGGCGGAGAACGCCTTGCCGGCGCCGGTGAGGACGACGGCCCGTACCTCGCTCGCCGCGTCGATGGCCGGCCACACCTCGGCGAGGGCGGTGTGCAGCCCCTCGTCGGAGGCGTTCAGGGTGGCGGGACGGTTCAGGGTGACAACCCGGACCGGGCCCCGATCCTCAATGAGTACCGGGGCTTCCGGCTCCTCGTGCTCGACCACGTCACTCCTTGAAAGACGACCCGGGAACTTCGACGTTGCTTCGAGGTTCGCGGGTTCCTATATTGACGTCAATGTTGCATATAACTGCCAGCAGTGGAAGCGGTCCGCTTCGTGACGATGCGTGCTCGTACGCCGCTGCCCTCGACGACTGGCTGGCCACCCGGCCGGCGGCGTTGGAGGCTGCTTCGCGTCCGATCGCCGCGTACGACCAGCGGGTAGCCGTGACTTCCGCGCTCATGGGTGTTCTGTACGACGAGGGTTGGGCCCGTTACGGGTGGCCCGAGCAGCTGGGCGGCTTCGGTGGTGACATCGTGCACCGGGCCGTCATGTGGGACGCGCTGGCGCGGCATGGGCTGCCGGCGATGGCGCTCTACGAGCATCTCGAGGTGCTCCTGCCCACACTCGTGGCACTCGGTAACCCGACCTTCATGGCCGAGGCGCTGCCCCGGTTCCTGCGCGGCGAACAGGTCTGGTCCCAGGGCTTCTCCGAACCCGAGGCGGGTTCGGACCTGGCCAGCGCCCGCACCCGGGCCGTCGAACGCGACGGCGGTGGGTACGCCATCACCGGGCGCAAGATCTGGACGAGCTGGGCGCGCTACGCCCGCTGGTGTCTGGTGCTCGCCCGGACCGGGACGACCGAGTCACGCCACCGCGGGCTGTCCGCCTTCATCGTCGACCTGCAGGATCCCGGCGTCGAGGTGCGGGCGATCGAACAGGCCAACGGCACCGACGAACTCGCCGAGGTGACCTTCGACGAGGTGCTGGTCGGCCCGGAGCGCCTGGTCGGGGAGATCGGCGGCGGCTGGCGGGTGGCGATGCACATCCTCGCCCACGAGCGCGGGACGTTCGGCTGGTTCCGACACAACTTCCTGACGCGGGAGGTGCTTGACAATCTCTCGCTGGGCCGACCGGCGGGCGATACGCTGCTGGGCAACGCTCTGCTTGATCTGGCCGCCGTCCGCGCCAGCAGTTTCGGTGGTGTGCGGGCGCACGCGGCGGACACGGTGCTCGGTCCTCGGGCCGCGTTCGTGAAGCTGATGCTGGCCGCCAGCGAGCAGGCCGTGAACGACTGGGTGCTCGCCAGCGATCCGGATCTTGCTGTTGGCGTGCAGGACGACCATGTGGCGGTGAACCGCCAGGACTATCTGTTCTCGCGCATCGTCACCGTCTACGGAGGGTCGCAGCAGATGCAGCTCGACACCATCGCCAAGCAGATTCTGCGGCTGCCATGACGTCGGTCGTGGAGTCACCGGACCGCGAGTTCCTCGAGGCGGCCGGTGCCGCGCTGCGCGGCACCGGGCCCGGTGAGGATCCGCTCGAGGCGCTCGGCTGGTGGGATCTGCTGGCCGAGTTCGACGACCGCGACGCCCGCGGGGCCGCCCTGGCGCTGTTTCGCGCCCAGGGCCGCGAGCTCGCGGACACCGCGGCGCTCGGCGCCCTGATCGCCCAGCCGTATCTGGCGGCGGCCGGGGCGGAACCCGGCACCCTCGTCGCCGTGATCGTCCGCCGTTCGGCCCGTGGTGAGCGACTGCTCGCCGTCGGTGATGTCGCCGGGCGCACGCTGCTCGTCGACCGGCCGGGTCAGGGCGCGTCGGTCATCGCCGCCGAGAAGACCGAGCTCGTGCCGGTGACCGTGCCCGGTCGCCTCACCCTGCACGAGGTCCGGGTGGACGACGCGGCGCTCACCCCGGCGATAGCCGAGGCCGAGGCCGCGGCGGTGCGGGCCCGGGCGGTGTATCTCGGCCGGATCGGCGCGTCGCTGGAGATCCTCGGCGCCGCCGAGGGGACCCTCGCGCTCGCCGTGTCCTACGCCGCCTCCCGGGAGCAGTTCGGCCGGCCGATCGGCACGTTCCAGGCGGTCCGTCATCTGCTGGCCTGGGCACAGACCGACAGCGTGGCCCTGGAAAGCGTCGTGACGACCGCCGTGGCGCTCGACGCCGTGGCGCTCGACGCCGCGGCACCGCAGCGTCACGACGAGGTCGTCAAGGCGCTGGCGGGGCGCAACGGCCGGCGCATCTGCGAACGGGCCATGCAGGTGTTCGGCGGCATCGGATTCACCGCCGAGCACGACCACCATCACTTCCACAGCCGGGTGCTGGCCCTCGACGCGCTGCTCGGCACGTCCGCGGAGCTGACCCACACGCTCGGCGCGTGGTGGCGCGAGTCCCGCGCCGACCCCAGTGCATCCGTGCGCGCGCTGCTGGCCGAGACCGGCTCGTGACAGCGCCCGCGGTTCCCACGTCCACCATCTGATCAGCAAGGAGAGGCCCACATGACGTCGAGTCCGTCGCCCTATCCGATCTTTGACGCCGACAACCACATGTACGAGACCGAGGACGCGTTCACCAAGTTCCTGCCCGAGCAGTACCGCAGCGCGGTGCGCTACGTCGAGGTCGACGGCCGCACCAAGATCGCCATCAAGGGTCAGATCAGCGAGTACATTCCGAACCCGACGTTCAGCGTCGTCGCGCGCCCCGGCGCGCAGGAGGACTACTTCCGCAGAGGCAACCCGGAGGGCAAGTCCTACCGGGAGCTCGTCGGCAAGCCGATGCGCTCGATCCCGGCGTTCCGCGAGCCCGAGGCGCGCCTGAAGCTGCTCGACGAGCAGGGCGTCGAGCGCACCCTGATGTTCCCGACGCTCGCGAGCCTGCTCGAGGAGCGCATGCGGGACGACCCGCAGCTGACCCACGTCGTCATCCACGCGCTGAACCAGTGGATGCACGAGACCTGGTCGTTCGACTACGAGAACCGGATCTTCGCCACCCCGGTCATCACCCTGCCGATCGTGGACAAGGCGATCGAGGAGCTGGAGTGGGTGGTGGAGCGTGGAGCCCGCGCCATCCTCATCCGCCCGGCGCCGGTGCCGACCTACGGCTACTCGCGCTCCTTCGGTCTGCCCGAGTTCGACCCGTTCTGGAAGAAGGTCGTCGAGGCCGACATCCTGGTCGGGTTCCACTCGTCGGACAGCGGCTACAACCGTTACACCGACGACTGGGAGGGCGCGAACAAGGAGTACCTGCCCTTCAAGCCGGAGGCGTTCCGCCTGGTCAACCAGTGGCGCCCGATCGAGGACACCGTCTCCTCGCTGATCTGCCACGGCACGCTGACCCGGTTCCCCCAGCTCAAGATCGCCTTCGTCGAGAACGGCGCCTCCTGGGTCGAGCCGCTGATCGCGAGCCTGAAGAACGTGTACAAGAAGGGTCCGCAGATGTTCGAGGAGGACCCGATCACGGTCCTTCGCCGCAACGTCCACATCAGCCCGTTCTGGGAGGATGACATGTCGAAGCTGGTCGATCTCCTGGGCGAGGACCGGGTGCTCTACGGCTCCGACTACCCGCACCCCGAGGGCCTGGCGGAGCCCGCGAGCTTCGCCGCCGAGCTGACCAACGTCAGCGAGGAGGTCAAGGCCAAGATCCTCGGCGGGAACATGTCCCGGCTCATCCCGGTCTGACCGGTCCGTTAGCCCGTCGGCCCGGTGGGTCGACGGGCAGCCCGGTCGGCGCCCTGGCGCGCAGGCGAAGGGGGCTCTGGTGACAGATCGCGTGGTCCTTGCCTTCGGCGAGCGCGGCTACGGCCGGGCCGAGCTCGAGGCGCTGACCGAGGGGCTGGCCCGTCGGCTGGTCGCCCGCGGGGTGCGCCCCGGTGACCGGGTGGCGTTGATGTCGTCGAACCGGCCCGAGTTCGTCGTCGCGGTGCGGGCGCTGTGGCGGGTCGGTGCGGCGGCGGTGCTGTTCAGTCCGGCGTGGCGCGGTTCGGTGAGGGCGAGGACGCCCTCGCCCTCACCGAACCGCGCCACGCCGTGGGCGACCACCCCGCGCTCGCCGCCGCCATGCCGATGCTGCACCTGGACGAGCCGATCGAGGCGGTCACACCGGGTCGGCCGGCGGCGGGGTCGGCCACGGGTTCACCCCGTTGGCCGGTGCCGCGCCCGGACGCCGAGGCGCTGCTGGTGTTCAGCTCCGGGACGACCGGGCTGCCCAAGGCGGTGCGGCACACCCACGCGTCCTTCGACGCGGCGGTCGGGCACTGGCGGCGTGCGCTGGGAATGACCGGCGCCGACCGGATGCAGATCGCCACGCCGCCGTCGCACATCCTTGGCATTCTCAACATCGCCACGGTGTGGGCGGCCGGTGCCTGGATGCGTCTGCACCGCCGGTTCGACCTCGACCGGGTCCTGCACGCCATCGAGGCGGACCGGGTCACCATCGAGATGGCGGTGGCGCCGATCGCCCTGGCGATCGCCGGGCATCCGACACTGGAGTCGTTCGACCTGTCGTCGCTGCGCTACATCATGTGGTGCGCCACCCCGGTCACCCCGAGTGTCGCCGAGTCGGTGACGGCGCGCACCGGGGTTGGGTGGGTGACGGCCTACGGGGCCAGCGAGGTGCCGCTGTTCACCTGCACGCCGCCCGGGCGCACGTCGCTCACCGGCGCGCCGCTGGACAGCGTCGGCCAGGTGGTGGACGGCGTCGAACTGCGGGTGGTGGACCCCGACAGCGGCGTCGTGCTGCCCGTCGGCGCCACCGGCGAGCTGCAGGCCCGGTCGGCGTCGGTGATGGCCGGCTATCTGCCGGCCGCGGCGACCGCGGACGTCATGGTGGACGGCTGGTACCGCACCGGCGACCTCGGCCAGGTGGACGCGGACGGCTGGGTGCGGCTCACCGACCGGCGCAAGGAGATGATCAAGGTACGGGCGTTCCAGGTGGCGCCGGCCGAGGTGGAGGCGGTGCTGCACCGACACCCCGCCGTGGCCGACTGCGCCGTGTTCGGCATCCCGGACGCCGCCGACGGGGAGGCGGTCATCGCCGCCGTCAGCACCCGGGCGCCGGTCACCGCGGACGAGCTGATCGCGCTGGTCGGCGGGCGGCTCGCGTCGTACAAGCGGCCCCGCCGCGTCATGTTCACCGACGAGATCCCCCGGTTACCGTCCGGGAAGGTGCTGCGTCGGGTGCTACGGGCACGCTATGAAGAACAGTAGAGCCACAGACACGGACCAGTAGAAGATCACAAGGGGCAACGTCCGCTACGGGCAGTGCCTACCAGGGGCAACATCGCGATGCGGGTATCGAGCTGGTCGGCCCGACGCGCGGCTGAGGAGCTGCAGGTGTTCATTCGCTACGAGGTCGCCGACAAGATCGCGACCATCTCGCTCAACCGGCCCGAGGCCGCCAACGCCCAGAATCCCGAGCTGCTCGACGAGCTCGACGAGGCGTGGCGTGCCGCCGCCGCCGACGATGACGTCGCCGTCATCATTCTGCGCGGGGAGGGCAAGCACTTCTCCTCCGGGCACGACATCAAGGGCTCGGGCAGCGCGGACGGGCACGGGAAGATGACCCTCGAGGAGATCATCCAGTACGAGTCGCGCCGCTACCTGGAGTACACACTGCGCTGGCGCAACACCCCGAAGCCGTCGATCGCGGCCGTGCAGGGCCGCTGCATCGCGGGCGGGCTGCTGCTGTGCTGGCCGTGTGACCTCATCATCGCCGCGGACGACGCGAAGTTCTCCGACCCGGTGGTGGCGATGGGCATCGGAGGGGTCGAATACCACGGGCACACCTGGGAGCTCGGGCCGCGCAAGGCCAAGGAGATCCTGTTCACCGGCCGGGCGATCACCGCCGAGGAGGCGGAGAAGGTCGGCATGGTCAACCGGGTCGTGCCCCGCGCCGAGCTGGACACCGCGACCCGGGAGCTGGCCGCCAGCATCGCGAAGATGCCGCCCTTCGGCCTGCGCCAGGCCAAGCGTGCGGTCAACCAGACCTTGGACGTGCAGGGCTTCTACGCGGCGATCCAGTCGGTGTTCGACGTCCACCAGACCGGCCACGGCAACGCGCTCAGCGTCTCCGGTTACCCGATCCTGGTGAACCTCGAGCAGATGAAGACCAAGGTCAAGTCCGAACTGTAGGACAGGCGAACGGCGCCACGGCGGGAGCCGGACGGTCGCCGAGGCGAGGAGAGAATGGCGTGACCAAGGTAGCGTTCGCCCCCGACGTGTTCACCTGGCCGGCCGAGGAGCCACAGCTGATCGGCAGCCGCTGCTCGGTCTGCCAGGCGGTGACGTTTCCGCGTAAGCCGTCGTGCCCGCGCTGTGGCAACCCCGACATGGCCGAGCGTCTGCTGCCCCGGCGCGGGACGCTGGTGGCCTGGACCATCCAGGGTTTCCTGCCCAAGGCGCCGTACGCGGGCGGGGAGACCGAGGAGACGTTCCGTCCCTACGGGGTGGGGCTCGTCCAGCTCGGCGACGAGGTTCGGGTCGAGACGCGGCTGACCGAGGCCGACCCGGAGAAGCTGCGTTTCGGCATGGAGCTGGAACTGGTGGTCGTGCCGTTCCGTACGGACGCGGACGGTACCGAGGTCGTGATCCACGCCTTCGCGCCGACCGAGTCCTGACCCAAGAACCGTCCCAGCGCACGAGTCGTCCCAGCCCTGGATCGAGGAGA
This sequence comes from Candidatus Frankia nodulisporulans, assembly GCF_902806475.1. Lineage (GTDB taxonomy): Bacteria > Actinomycetota > Actinomycetes > Frankiales > Frankiaceae > Frankia > Frankia umida. Next base: position 46,021 of record NZ_CADCWS010000003.1, on the reverse strand, counting down.
TTGACATGCACGACGTCGCCATCGTCGGGGTGGGCATTCACCCGTTCGGCCGGTTCGGGCCGAAGTCGGCGATCGAGATGGGTGCGCAGGCGGTGCGGGCCGCCTGCGCCGATGCCGGAATCAGCTGGTCGGATGTGCAGTTCGCGTTCGGTGGCAGCAACGAGGTGGACAACCCGGACGCGGTGATCAGCCTGCTCGGCCTCACCGGCATCCCGTTCATGGATGTCTACAACGGCTGCGCCACCGCCGGCACCGCCCTCGAGCTCACCGCCGACGCGATCCGCTACGGCAAGTACGAGCTCGGCGTCGCCGTCGGCATGGACAAGCACCTGCCGGGCGCGTTCACCGCCGACCCGGAGTACTACAGCGCGCCGTCCTGGTACGGCGAGGCCGGCCAGTTCCTCACCACCAAGTTCTTCGGCATCAAGATCAACCGTTACATGCACGACCACGGCATCTCGCACGCGACCCTGGCGAAGGTCGTGAACAAGAGCCTGCGCAACGGGGTGCTCAACCCCAACGCGTTCCGCCGCAAGCCGCTGGACGAGGCGACCATCCTCGGGGCGCGGATGCTCAACTACCCGCTGACCCAGTACATGTTCTGCTCGCCGGACGAGGGCGCGGCGGCCGTGGTGCTGTGCCGGGCCGACATCGCCCACCGCTACACCTCGAACCCGATCTACCTGCGGGCCACCGCGCTGCGCACCCGGCGCTACGGCGCGTACGAGGTGCACAGCTCGTGGGCCGCGGTCGAGGAGGACGTCGCGCCGACCGTCTACGCCAGCCGGGCCGCCTACGAGGCCGCCGGGATCGGCCCGCAGGACGTCGACGTCATCCAGCTGCAGGACACCGACGCCGGTGCCGAGATCATCCACATGGCCGAGAACGGTTTCTGCGCCGACGGTGAGCAGGAGAAGCTGCTCGCCGAGGGCGCCACCGAGATCGGCGGCCGGCTGCCGGTCAACACCGACGGCGGCCTGATCGCCAACGGCGAGCCGATCGGCGCCTCCGGTCTGCGCCAGATCCACGAACTGGTCCGCCAGCTGCGCGGCCAGGCCGGCGACCGCCAGGTCCCCGGCAACCCCCGGGTCGGCTACGCCCAGCTCTACGGCGCCCCCGGCACCGCCGCCGTCTCCATCCTCACCACCTGACGGGGACGTCCCCCTGACGCGAAAGGGCGTCCCGCCTTGGGCGGGACGCCCTTTCCGGTTCCTGGCCGGCCTCCCGTGTGGCCTGCCCGCGGAGGCAGAACGCGTATCGCGCCCCCGGCGGAACAAGACCGGCGATCCCGCGCCGACACACAGGAGCCGGCGCGGGCCCAGGATCAGAGGAGCTCGAGGACCATGGCGGCGCCCATGCCGCCGCCGGCGCACATCGACACGACACCCAGCGTCGCGCCGCGGCGGCGTAGCTCGCCGAGCATGGTGACGATCATCCGGGCGCCGGTGGCGGCGATCGGGTGGCCGAGGCTCGCGCCACTGCCGTTGACGTTGACGATCTCCGGGTTGATCCCGAGCTTGCGCACCGCCGCGACCGGCACCGAGCAGAACGCCTCGTTGATCTCGAACAGGTCGATGTCGGCGAGGGTGAGACCGGCCCGGTCAAGTGCCTTCGGGATGGCCAGGGTGGGGGACATGCCGGTGCGGGCGGGCTCGATGCCGACGGCCGACCACGAGCGGATCCGGGCCAGCGGGGTGATGCCGTGGGCGGCGGCGTAGGCGTCGCTGGTCACGGTGACGGCCGCGGCGGCGTCGTTGAGCCCGGCGGCGTTGCCCGCGGTGACGGTGCCGGCCTCCCCGAGTTCCGGGTGGATGAGCTTGAGCGAGGCGAGCCGCTCCAGCGTCGTGCCACGCCGCGGGTGCTCGTCGGTGTCGAAGCGCACGACGCTGCCGTCGGGCCGGGTGACGTCCAACGGGATGATCTCTTCGGTGAACGCGCCCGCGTCGATGGAGGCGATCGCGCGGGCGTGGCTGTAGACCGCCCACTCGTCGACGTCGGTACGGGTCAGGCCCATCTCGCGGGCGGTGTTCTCGCCGACGGTGATGGACATGTCGAACGCGGGGGCGTCGGGGGTTTCGGGGTGCGACGGGGGGCGCCACAGCGTCTGGTTGCCCTCGGCGTCGAACTTCACGCTGGGAGCGGCGTTGGTGAGGCTTTCGGTGCCGCCGGCGATGACGACCTGGTCCATCCCGGCGCGGATGCTGCCGGCGGCGATCGAGACCGCGGACAGGCCGGCCGCGCAGTGTCGGTTGTCGGCCAGGCCCGGCACATCGTTCAGACCGAGCCGGACGGCGACGTTGCGGGCGATCACCCCGCCGCCCTGCATCGACTCGGCGAGGACGATGTCGTCGACGTCCTGCGCCGGGATCCCGCTGCGCTCAAGCACAACCGGGATGACCGCCTCGGCGAGGTCGAAGGCGTCGAGGCCGACGAGGGTGCCCTTGCGGGTTCGGCCGATGGCCGTGCGGCCGGTCGAAACGATCACTGCTTCGGTCACGGGGATCCTCCCTGGGGGAACCGGCCGCGCGCCCGCCGACGGCACCGCCGCGGCGCGACACGCCGCCCATCCGCGCAGATGTCGATATTGATATCGACACTAGCCAGCGCCCCTGCCACTCGCAACCGACCCGCGGCCGACCCCGGGCGTTCCCGTAACGCCGCAGGTCCAGCTGTCGCCGGGCCGTCCGCGCCGGTCTCCATGTCTGCACGGGGAGACCGGCGGCAGCGAGGAAGGCCCCGGGCCGGGGGAGGTCCTACTTCGGGGGGAAGCGCAGCGCGCCGTCGAGACGGATGTTCTCGCCGTTGAGGTAGGGGTTGCGCACGATCGACTCGACCAGAAGGGCGAACTCCTCCGGCCGGCCCATCCGCTTGGGGAACTGGATGTTCGAGGTCAGCTTCTCCTTCAACCCCTCGGGCGCGGAGAGCATGATCGGGGTGCCCATGGTGCCGGGCGCGATCGCGTTCACCCGGATGCCGGACGGGGCGAGGTCACGGGCCAACGGCAGCGACATGCCGAGGATGGCGGCCTTGGCCGCGGCGTAGGCCAGCTGACCGACCTGGCCCTCCAGGCCGGCGATGGAGGCGGTGTTGACGATCACGCCCCGCTCGCCGTCCTCGGTCGGGGTGTTGTGGGCTATCGCCGCGGCGGACAGCCGGGTGACGTTGAACGTGCCGACCGCGTTGAGCTGCAGGACGCGGACGAACGAGTCCTTGTCGTGCGGGGTTCCGTCGCGGTTGAGGGTGCGGGCGGCGATGCCGCCGCCGGCGACGTTCACGACGATCGAGAAGGTGCCCAGCGACTGGGCCGCGCTGATCGCGGACCGCACCACGTCGTCGTCGTTGATGTCACCGCTGACCGCGAGGGCGTCCGGCCCGATGCTGTCGGCGACCTCCTTGGTACCGCCGTCGTGCAGGTCGAAGACCACGGTCTTCACGCCGAGGCCGACGAGATGCCGCACGGTCGCGGCGCCGAGACCGCCGGCACCTCCGGTGACGATCGCCGAACGTCCTGTCAGATCCACAGTGTCCTCCTGCCCAGGGACGCCGTTCCCAGCCGGGAACCCGCGTCCGTGCGTGTCCCGAAATCGGGACCTATGCCCTGCCTGCTGTGGGCAGCCGCCGGTAGGGGCGACCGCGGACGTCCAATCCCGGCCGCGAACCCAGGCCATCATGGACAGCGTGACCATAACGGGTCCGGTCCTGACGGGACAACGGACGCGGCGTCCGCCCGGCCGCCACGGCGCCCGCCCACCGCCGAGCCGGCCGCGGTGCGGCAGGTCCTCGTGGGCAGCGCTCGTGGGCGGCGGAGGTGGGCAGGCATGCTCCGGTGCCAGACGTTGACATTGACATCGAGTTTTGCGTCGGGCTAGCGTCGAATACGTGACAGAGGTAACGCTTGGCCTGAGCCTGGCTGGAATCCGCGGTAAGGGCGCCTCGCTCGCCGAGGTGGCACGCCGGGCCGAACAGGCCGGCTATGACTCGGTGTGGACCGGCGAGGCATGGGGTGCCGACGCCTTCACACCGCTCGCCTTCATCGCCGGCATCACCACCCGGCTGCGACTGGGCACCGCGATCGCGCAGATGCCGGCCCGGACCCCGGCCGCCACCGCGATGACGGCCCTCACCCTGCAGCAGCTGTCCGGGGGCCGGCTCATCCTCGGCCTTGGCGCGTCCGGGCCGCAGGTGGTGGAGGGCTGGCATGGCGTGCCGTACCGCCCGCCGGTGCAGATGACCCGCGAGTACCTGGCCATCCTGCGTCAGGCCCTCGCCGGCACCGCCAAGGTCGCCTTCGAGGGATCCGTCTACCAGGTGCCCTACACCGGCCCCGGGTCCACCGGCCAGGGGCGGGCGCTGCGTTCGCAGCTGCCGGGTGCGCCGCAGACGCCGATTCTCATCGCCGCGCTCGGGCCGAAGAACGTCGCGATGACGGTCGCCGAGGCCGATGGTCTGCTGCCGTACCTGTGGAGCCCGCGGCACTGGAAGAACGCCTGGGGTGAGGCGCTCGCCGCCGCCCCCGCGGGCTTCCAGATCGCGCCGACGGTGCTCGCCTGCGTCGGTGACGACGTCGAGGCCTGCCGCGACGAGGTCCGCCCGCGGATCGCGTTGCACATCGGCGGCATGGGGTCGAAGACGAAGAACTTCTATGCCAATCTCGTCGCCCGCTACGGGTATGTCGAGGAGGCGAACCGGATCCAGGACCTGTTCCTTGGCGGCGACCGGGCCGGGGCGTGCGCGGCCGTCCCCGACGACCTGGTCGACGACCTGGCCCTGGTGGGTCCGCCGGCGCGGATCGCCGACCAGCTCGCCGCCTGGCGGGACGGCCCGCTGAGCACCGTGATCGTCGAGCCGACCGACCACACCATGCTGGAGGCCATCGCCGGCATCTGGTGAGACCGCCAGTGGTCGGCCGGACGGTCGAGACGCCGGTATCTGGTGGCGCCGCCGGCTGGTGGTGAGGCAACGTGACGGTGGGACCGGATCCGAAGTCGATGTGGAAAGTGGGAGTACGGCCTTGGCACAGGGTGCGCAAACAGGGACGACAGCCGCACAGCTGCTGCGGGCGCGGGCCGCGGACGATAGCCCCGGCCTGATCATCGGCGATGACCGGTGGAGCTACCGCGAGCTGGTCGCGCAGGCCGCCCGCCGGGCGAACCACTTCGCGTCGGTGCGCGATCCGCGGCGCCCCCGCACATCGGTGTCCTGCTGGAGAACGTGGCCGACTACGTGTTCTGGCTGGGCGCGGCCGCGCTGTCGGGGGCGACCGTGGTGGGCATCAACGCGACCTACCGGGGCGAGCAGCTCGGCCAGCTCGTCCGGCACACCGACTGCCAGCTGCTGGTGACCTCCGCCGGTTACGCGCCGCTGCTCGAGGGGGTGGACACGGCGGTGCCGGCCGAGCGCGTCCTCGTCGTCGACACCCCGGAGTACGCCGCGCTGCTCGAGGCGGCTCCGGCCACGCTGCCGGCCGTCGAGGTCGGTCCCGAGGACCTGTTCCTGCTGATCTTCACGTCCGGTTCGACCGGCCTGCCCAAGGCGGTGCGCTGCACCAACGGCCGCTTCGCCCGCACCGGCGGGCACGTCGCGAAGGTCACTGAGCTGCGGCGTGGTCGGGACCTGGTGTACTCGCCGTTGCCGTTCTTCCATTCCAGCTCGCTGTTCACCGGCTGGTCCTCGGCACTGAACGCCGCCGTCCCGATCGCGACGCGGCCGAGGTTCTCCGCCTCGAACACCCTGCCGGACCTGCGCCGCACCGGCGCCACGGTGATGACCTACACCGGCAAGGTACTCAACTACATCCTCGCCACCCCCGAGCGACCCGACGACGCGGACAGCCCGCTGCGGGTCGCGGTCGGTAACGAGGCGTCGCTGCGCGACATCCGCGAGTTCGCCCGCCGCTTCGACGCCACCGTGCGCGACAGCTACGGCTCCACCGAGGGCATCATCATCATCCGCCGGGACGCGTCCATGCCCGACGGCGCGCTCGGCAAGCCCGACCCGACCGTCCGGGTGCTCGACGCGACCACCGGCCAGGAGTGCCCGCGGGTCACCTTCGGTCCGGACGGGCGGCCCACCAACCTGGACGTCGCCGTCGGCGAGATCGTCGAGACCGCGCCGACGGAGGGCTTCGAGGGCTACTACAACAACTCCGAGGCCACCTCGGCCCGGTTCCGCGCGGGCGCCTACTGGTCGGGGGACCTCGCCTACCGCGACGACGACGGCTGGCTGTACTTCGCCGGCCGGTCCAACGAGTGGCTGCGGGTCGACGGGGAGAACTTCGCCGCCGCCCCGGTGGAGGCGATCATCGGACGGTTCGCGGACGTGCGCTCGGTCGCCGTCTACGCCGTGCCCGACGATCCGGTGGGCGACCGGGTCATGGTCGCCCTCGAACTGCGCGCCGACGCCCGCTTCGACGCCGCCGCGTTCGACGCGTTCCTCGCCGAGCAGCCCGACCTGGGGCCCAAGTGGCTGCCGTCGTTCGTCCGGGTCACGGCGGAGCTCCCCAAACTCGCCAGCATGAAGATCGACAAGATGCGGCTGCGGCGGGAGGCCTGGCAGGTCGACGGGGTGGTGTGGCGCCCGGAGCGGGGCGCGGCGCTGCGTACGCTCGAACCCGCCGAGCGGGCCCGCCTCGATGCCCTGTTCGGCTGACCGCCTGCCGGGTTCGGGCCCCGGCCTTCGTGGGCGTCCGCGGGCTTCTGCTGGCTTCCGGCAGGTGGTTGCCCGCACACTGAAACCCGAGCTCGATATGAAGGTCATCGACCGGATTCCGCGGCGGTGGCGGCCGATCATGGAGTCGGTGCCGGCGAACCAGGAGACCTGGGCCGCGGTCCGGCCCTGACGACGGCGCCACCCCGACGACGGCGACACCCCAACGACGGAGGAGATCAGATGAGTCCCGCGGCGCTGCCCGGTCCGGTCGGACTGTGGGGCGGGTTCCTGGACCGGCTGCCGGCGGCGCAGGCCGTCGAGGCGGTGCGGGAGGTCGAGGCCGCCGGGGTGGCGAGCCTGTGGCTGCCCGAGCACAGCGGCGTCGACCCGTTCGTCCGCGCCGCGCTGTACCTGTCGGCGACCACGCACCTCACGGTCGCCTTGGGCGTCGCCACGATCTACGCCCGGGATCCCGAGGCGATGGTGGCCGTGTCGAGCACCCTCGAGGAGGCGTTCCCCGGCCGGTTCATCCTCGGCCTCGGGGTGAGCCACCGCAGCATGGTCGAGGCCCGCGGCCACACGTTCGGCCCCCCGCTGGCCACCATGCGGGCGTATCTCGCCGCGATGGGCGCCGCGGCCGGGCAGCGTCGGCGCCCACCGACGGTGCTCGGGGCCCTCGGGCCGAAGATGATGACGCTCGCCGGTACGGCCGCCGACGGCGCGCACACCTACTTCGCCCCGGTCCCGCACACCGCCGCGATCCGCGCGGCACTGGGACCGGGCCGTTTTCTCGCCCCCGCCCAGATGGTGGCGCTGACCGACGCGGACGGCGCGGTCGACCAGGACGCGGTCCGCCAGTACCTGCGCTTCTGCCTGAGCCTGCCCAACTACACCGCCAACCTGGCGCGCTACGGCTTCACCGAGGAGGACTTCACCGCGGTCAGCGACCCGCTCGTGGACGCCCTCGTCGTCGCGGACGACCCGGACCTGCTCGGCGAGCGGGTCAGCGCGCACCTCAAGGCCGGCGCCGACCAGGTCGTCCTGCAGTTCATCCCGCCGCCGCACGCCGACGTCATCCGCGGCCGCCTGGTCGCCGGTGAGCTGACCAGCCTCACCCGCGGCTGACCTGGGCCGCCGCGCGGCGATCGTCGCGCGGCGGCGTGGCCGCGGCACCCCCGTCCGGTGAACGCCGTGGCGGTCAGCGTTGGCCGGGCAGGTCTGTCAGCCGGTCAGTCAGCGGGGCAGGCCGAGGCCGCGTTCGGCGATCGTGTTGCGCTGGATCTCGTCGGTGCCGCCGCCGAGGCGCAGACCGGGGGCGAACAGCAGCCGTTCGATCCAGGGTGCGGACTCGGGGTCGTCGGCCACGGTGCCGGCCAGACCCAGGACGGTCATCGCCGCCTCGGAACTGAGCCGGGCGTGCTCGGAGTAGAGCAGCTTCGTGACCGAGCCCGCCGCCGCGACGCGATGACCGGCGGCGATCCGGAAACGGGTGAAGTCCAGGGTGCGCTCCCGGATGACGGCGGCGGCGACGATCTCGCGGACGCCCTCGTCGTCCTGCAGGCCGAGCCGGCGCACCAGACCGATGAGCTGGGTGGACGAACGGGCACCGGTGCCGCCGCCGATCGCGGCGCGCTCACTGGCGAGCATGGTGCGCAGCACCAGCCAGCCGTCGCCGAGGCCACCGATCAGGCCGATCTCGGGGATGAACGCGCCGTCGATGAAGACCTCGTTGAAGTGGTATCCACCGGACATCTGCCGCAGGGGGCGGATGTCGATGCCGGGCTGCGTCATCCGCAGCGCGAAGCAGGACAGCCCCTTGCGGCCCTCCTCGCGGGTGCCGGTGCGCGCGATGAGCAGCGCGTACTCGGCGCCGCCGGCGTGCGAGGTCCACACCTTCTGGCCGCTGACCGACCAACCGCCCTCGACCGGGGTGGCCCTGGTCTGGACGTTCGCGAGGTCGGAACCGGCGCCGGGTTCGGACAGCAGCTGGCACCAGGTCTGCTCGCCGCGCACGATCGGCGGCAGGTAGTGGGCGCGCTGCTCGGCGCTGCCGTGCCCGAACAGCACGGCCGGGGCCATCTCCAGGCCGACGGCGAACATCTTCGTCGACACGCCCCAGCGGGACTGTTCGGCCAGGACGACCTCGTCCGCCCACTCGGGCGCGCCCTGCCCGCCACACTCGGTCGGCCAGGAGGGCGAGGCGAGCCCGGCCTCGTACAGCTTGCGCTGCCAGTTCCGGGTGACCTCGACGGCGTGTTCCTCGCGCTCGTTGAACTCCTCGACGGTCTGGCCGGACACGACGTGGACGGCGGAGAAGTCCTCGGCCGAACCGCGCCGGGGCGCGTTGGCCTCGAACCAGGCCCGCACACGCGCGGTGAACGTGGCGCGGTCCTCGAAGTCCTCGGAGCCCGCTTCGGAGCCCGCGGCGGACGAGATCGACATCAGGTCTCTGCCTCCACCCGCCGTACTGGCGGTCAGATAATGGTCAGTCGGTCGACGCGGCCAGGACCAGGCGGGCGAGGCGCTGGCGGTGCTGCGCGGGCGTGCCGAACAGCAGCCGCGAGCTGTGTGCCCGCTTGAAGTACAGGTGCGCCGGATGCTCCCAGGTGAAGCCGATCCCACCGTGCACCTGGATGTTCTCCCGGGCGGTGGTGACGAACGCGTCGCCGCAGCAGCCACCGACGAGACTCGCCGCCTCGGGCAGCTCGTCCGGACTCTCGGCGGCGACCCACAGCGCGTGGTAGGCGGCCGAGCGGGCGGACTCGACGGTGAGGTGCAGGTCCGCCAGCTTGTGCTTGATGGACTGGAACGAGCCGATGGGCCGGCCGAACTGCACGCGGATCTTCGCGTACTCGACCGCCTGCTCGAGCACGCGGGCCGCCCCGCCGACCTGCTCGGCGCCGAGGGCGACGGTCGCCAGATCGAACACCCCGGCCAGCGCCGCGCAGGCCTCGCCCTCGTCGCCGACCAGCCGGGCCGCCGCCGCGTCAAGGACGATGGTGGCCTGCCGGCGGGTCTGGTCGACGGTCTGCTGCGGGGTGCGCGCCACCCCGGGTGCGGCCCCGTCCACGGCGAACACCGACAGCCCCGCCCCGGTGCGGGCGACGACGAGCAGCAGGTCGGCGGTGTGACCGTCCAGGACGTACGAGGTGGTGCCGGTCAGCGTCCAGCCGCGCGCGTCGCGGGTTGCGTCGACCCGCACGGCGTCCGTGTCGACGAGGCGTGCCGACGGCGGGGCGAAAGCGAGCGTGGCGGTGGTCGTGCCGGCCGCGATGGCGGGCAGGTAGTCGGCGTTCGCCGACTTGTCGCCGAGCGCGAGCAGGGTCGAGGCGGCCAGGACCACGCTGGACAGCAGCGGGGCGCCGAACAGCGTGCGCCCGGCCTCCTCCAGCACGATGCCGAGCTCGACGAACCCGTAGCCCGCGCCGCCGTACTCCTCCGGGATCGCCAGGCCGGCAAGGCCGAGCTCGCCGGCGAACCGCAGCCAGATGTCGGGGTCGTAACCCAGGGAGGTTTCGGCCAGCCGCCGGACCTCGGTCTCCGGTGAGGTCTCGTCGAGGAAGTCGTGCACCATACGGCGCAGCTCGTTCTGCTCATCGGTGAAAGCGAAGTTCACGAGACCTTCCTCATCCGGAGATACCGAGGATGCGGGCGGCGTTCCCGCGCAGGAACTTCGGCCAGACGCTTTCCTTGAGCGGCAGATCCGCGAGTTCGCGGATGATGCGGTCGAGGGAAAGGCCCATGGGGAAGTAGCCGGCGTAGAGAATCTTGTCGGCGCCGCGGGAGTTGGCGTAGTCCAGAATTTCCTTCGGGTAGTGCTTCGGGGCGAAGGCACTGGTCGAATAATAGAGGTTCGGCCATTTGATCATCAACTTGACCGCGAGTTCGGTCCAGGGTTCCGCGCCGTGGCGCATCACGAAGACGAGCTCGGGGAAGTCGTACATCACCTGGTCGACGAGCTCGACGTGCTGCACCCTCGACGGTACCCGGGGGCCGGCGATTCCCACGGTGACGAACACCGGGATGCCGAGCTCCACGCACTTGGCGTAGATCGGGTACATCAGCGGCGCGTCGATGGCGACCTGCGGAACCCACTGGTGCGGGGCGATGTTCACCCCGCGGACGCCGAACTGCTCGTGCGCCCGGACCAGGGCTCGGATGCCTTCCATTCCCCGGTTCGGGTCGCAGGTGATCGAACCGACGAACCGGTCGGGATGCTTGGCCAACGCCCGCTCGGCGACCTCGGGGTTCGCGGTCAGGCTGATCAGCCCGACCTCGACGCCGTGCCGGTCCATCTCGTCGAGCAGGAACGCGATGGGGTCGACATCCTGGCCGTGCGCATCCGGAACGTCATGAAACATGTAGGACGCCGGCATCACGAACTCTTCGCGGGACTCCCGGTCGCGGGCCGCCGCCCGGATCGACCGGTACAACGAATCCGGATCCTGCGGAATCCCCACCAGGGTGTCGATGATGCCTAGATCCGCGGGCCAGGGCCGCCCGCCCGCGGCGGGGGGTGAGAACGTGGAAGCCACCTAGCTGCCCTTCGTACGTCGCTGCTGGTCCGGCCGTGCGGCCACAGTAGCCTGGATTTAACCTTGATGTCGACATCAACATTGACATGCGCTAACCTGACGGCCGTCCTCGCACCCTGCGGACTGCTCGCCGCACCGGCCGCACATGGCTCCGGTGGCACGTGGTTCCGGTGGCACAGAGTGTCGCCCGCGGGCCGGGCCAGCTGTGTTCGGGGAGGGGGAGCGGAACCGGCATCGTCGGCCACTGCCCTGCGCGACCGGTTGATGCCTGCGTGCCACGCCGCGGAAACGACGCCTGGAGGCAGCATGTATCCCGGGAGTATCGCCGAGCTCACGCCCGACAAGCCAGCGATCGTGATGGCCCGTTCCCGAACGGTCGTCACGTACCAGGACCTGGAGCTGCGCTCCCGGCAACTGGCCCGGCTGCTGCGGGAGCGCGGTCTGCGCCGGGGCGACGCCCTCGCCCTGCTCGCGGAGAACCATCCCCGGTTCCTCGAGGTGCTGTGGGCCGCGATGCGCTCCGGCCTGTACCTGACGGCGATCACTCGCTATGGCACCGCGCCGGAGGTCGCCCACATCCTGACGGATTCGGACGCCCGTGCACTCGTCACGACGTCGTCGCTGGTCGAGGTCGCGGCCGAGGCGGTCGCGGACTCGCCCGGCTGCGCGACCCGCCTGGTCCTCGCGGGGCCGACCGACCCGGCGCATCCCGACACCCCTGGCAACGGATGGCCCGCGGGGTTCGAGTCGTACGAACCGGCGATCGCGGCCTGTCCGGCGCAGCCGTTGGCCCACCAGCCGCGCGGGGACATCCTGCTCTACTCGTCGGGGACGACCGGGCGGCCGAAGGGGATCAAAAGGCCGCTGGCCGACGCCGAGATCGACGCGCCCGGTGACTCGCCGGGCGCCACCCTGTGCCGCACCGTCGGCGCCATGGACGAGAACTCCGTCTACCTGTGCCCGGCCCCGCTTTATCACGCGGCCCCGCTCGGCTGGGTTCGTGGTGCGCACGAGATCGGTGCCACCGTCGTCGTCATGGAGAAGTTCGACGCCCGGGAGGTGCTCGAGCTGATCGAGCGCGAGCGGGTCACCCACCTGCAGGCCGTGCCGACCATGCTCGTCCGGCTGCTGAAGCTACCGGCGGAGGTCCGCGGCGCCTACGACCTGTCGTCCCTGCGGCGGATCATCCACGCGGGCGCCCCATGCCCGGTCGCGGTGAAACGGGACATCATCGACTGGTTCGGGCCGATCGTCACCGAGTACTACTCGGGTACCGAGGGCATCGGCATGACCCGCATCGACTCGGACGAGTGGCTGGCCCACCCCGGCTCGGTCGGTCGGGCCGTCGTCGGCACGATCCGGGTCTGCGGCCCGGACGGCGCGTTGCTGCCCGCGGGACGCACCGGCTCGATCTACTTCGAGCGCGACACCTCCGTGTTCGAGTACCACAACGATCCGGATCAGACCCGCGACGCCCGCCATCCCGACCACGACACCTGGCTGTCCCTCGGTGACCTGGGCTACCTGGACGAGGACGGCTACCTGTACCTGACCGACCGCGCCGCGTTCACGATCATCTCGGGTGGGGTGAACATCTACCCGGCCGAGATCGAGGGTGCCCTGATCACCCATCCGGACGTGGCGGACGTGGCGGTGTTCGGCCTGCCCGACCCGGAGATGGGCGAGTTCGTGCAGGCCGTCGTCCAGGTGGCGGACCAGGCCCGGCCGTCCGCGGAGCTGGCCGAACAGCTGCGGGCGCATGTGCGGCGCCAGTTGTCCGGACCGAAGGTGCCGCGGGTGGTCGACTTCCGTGACCAGCTGCCCCGGCTGCCCACCGGCAAGCTCTACAAGGTCCCGCTCCGACAGGAGTACCTCGACCGCCTGCGGCGCCCGCGGCGCCGCAGGGCACAGCAGGAGACACCCAGTGACCACATCTGCGAGGCACCAGCTCAACGAGCTGGGCTTCTACACCCTGGCCGGGCACAGCGACAGCCCGCGCGACCTGGTCGACGAGGTACGCGTGGCCGAACGGATCGGCCTCGGCGCCGCGTTCGTCTCCGAGCGGTTCAACACCAAGGAGGCGGCCACCCTCTCCGGCGCGGCGGGTGCGGTGAGTGAGTCCATCGGCATCGCGACCGCGGCGACGAACCACAACACCCGCCACCCGATCGTGACCGCCACGGTGGCCACCACCATGCACCGGCTCACCGGTGGGCGGTTCGCGCTCGGCCTCGGCCGGGGCTTCGACGCGATGTTCCGCGGGCTCGGCCTCGACCCGATCACCTCCGCCCAGCTGGAGGACATCGCCGGGCTGCTCCGCCGGCTCTGGCATGGCGAGACGGTGCTGCGCCACGACGGCCCCGCCGGCCGCTACCCGTACCTGGCCCAGGACCGCGACTTCGACGAGAACATCCCGCTGCTGCTCGTCGCGCTCGGGGAGAAGTCACTCGAGCTCGCCGGGCGCTGCATGGACGCCGTGGTGCTGCACACCTACTACTCGGAGGAGGCGGTCAGCCGGGCGCTGGCCGCGATCGCCCGGGGCGCACAGGCGGCCGGGCGCGACCCGGCGAGTGTGCGGGTATGGTCGGTGCTGGCCACCGTCTCCGACGAGATCCCCGAGGATCTGCGGCTGCGCAAGACCGTCGGGCGGCTCGCCTCCTACCTGCGTGGCTACGGCGACCTGATGGTCCGGGTCAACGACTGGGACCCGGCGGTGCTCACCCGTTTCCGCGAGGATCCGCTGGTCAAGGGGTTCCAGGGGGCGATCGACGGCAAGGCCACCACCGCCCAGCTCGAGCACATCGCCACCCTCATCCCGGCGCAGTGGCTCGCGACCAGTGCCACCGGCTCGCCGAGCCAGTGCGCGCAGGCCGTCGTCGACCAGTTCGACCTGGGTGTGACCGGCGTGATCCTGCACGGCGCCACCCCCACCGAACTCGTTCCCGTGGTGGACGCCTATCGCCACATCCGTCCGAGCACCGTGCGTGACCTGCCGGCGAACCCGGGCTGGGCGGCGCCGTCATGAACGGCGGTCCGGTCCGCTGCCGGGCCTCGCGGCGGAGTCAGGCGCGGGGGAGACCGAGAAGCTGGCGGCCGATCAGGCCCCGGATGATCTCCGAGGCGCCGCCGGAGATGGTCAGGGCCCGGCCCCACAGGAAGTTGTGGTGCCAACGGGCGACGACATCGGCGGCGATGTCGTCGACGACGACGGCCGAGTCGATGATCTCCATCGCGAGTTCGGTCAGCGCGACGTTCAGCTCGGTGTAGGCCAGCTTGCCGACCGGGCCGTCACTGGGATGCTCCTCGTCGACGAGGATGCGGTCGACGGCGTCGCGGACGATCAGGCGGACCTCCTCGACGCGGACCAGCGCCCCGGCGAGCTTCGCCTGGATGTCCTCGTGGGTGATCGCCGCGGTGCCGTCGGCGAACCGGGCCGCGCGGGCGAGCGCGACCAGGTCGGTGAACATGCGCTCGAGCTGTACCGAGTTGGCGCCGACGAACGCCCGCTCGGACGCCAGCCCCGAGGTGACGACCTGCCAGCCCCCACCCACCTCGCCGAGAACGTGTTCGGGGCCGACCCGCACCTCGTCGAGGAACACCTCGCAGAACTCGGCATGCCCGGTCATCTCCCGGATGGGGCGGATGTCCAGACCGGCCAGGGTCATCGGGATGACGAACGCGGTGATGCCGGCGTGCCGGGCGACGTCGGGGTCGGTGCGGGCCAGCAGGGTGCCCATGTCGGCCCACTGCGCGTCGGTGCTCCAGATCTTCTGCCCCGAGACGAGCCAGCCGTTGCCGTCGGGCGCGGGCCGGGCCCGCGTGCGCAGGGCGGCGAGGTCGCTACCGGCCTCCGGTTCGCTGAACAGCTGGCACCAGACGTGCTCGGCACTGCGGATCTTCGGCAGCAGCTCGCGCCGCTGTGCCTCGCTGCCGAACTCGAGCAGCGAGTGGGCGGCGAGCATCACCTGGTCGATGGGGCGGTAGGCGTCCCCGCGGATCAGCTCCTCCATCAGCACCAGGTCGTGGACGGGCAGATGCCCGGCCCGCCCGCCCCATCGCACCGGCCAGCCGGCACCGAGATGGCCGGCCGCGTACAGCGCGGCGAGCCAGGCCCGGATCCGCTTCTCGTGGTCGGCATCGCGGGGGACGCGCACACCCTCGGCCGGCATGCGCACACCGTGCTCGGCGATGAACGCGCGGACCTCGCGGCGATAGGCGTCGATCTCGTCGCGGGCCTCGGCCTGTCGGCCGGTGTCGACGTCAGCGGGCATCGGCCCATCCCGCACCGTGGACGAGCGAGCGCAGCGCCGCTCGTGGGTTCGCGGCCAGCCGGGCGTCCTGGTGAACCCGTCGCTCGTGCAGGTGCAGCCCGTACTCCCAGGTGAAGCCGATGCCCCCGGTGAGCTGCACGAGGTCGTGCAGCAGGTGCGGCGCGCCGGAGCTGACCGACGCCCCGGCCAGCGCCACCCACCGGCTGCGCTCACCGGCTGCCGAGGTCCCGCTGGTTCCCGGAGTCCCGCCGGCGGCGTCCGTGTCGTGCGATGCGTCCGTCCCGAGCCGTCGGACGGCCTCGGCGACGACCAGGTTCATGCCGCGGGCGCGCACCGCGTGGTCGGCCAGGCGGTGCTGGACGGCCTGGGTGGCGCCGATCGGCCGGCCGAACGTGTGCCGCGTCGCGGCATAGGCGACGGTGCGTTCGAGCATGCGCCGTACGCTGCCCAGGGCATCGGCGGCGAGCAGCAGTTCATACAGGTCGACGGCCTGGCCCAGGTCGGTGAGCCGGTGCCCGGTTGCCAGCGCGTCGGCCCGTACGGCGACGTCGGCGCATCCTCGGGAGACGTCGAAGCCGTCGGGGCCCGTGGTGAGCTGCCAGGTGTCCGGCTCGGTGAGCAGGACGGCGCACTGGCGCGTCGGGTCGAGCAGCAGGAAGGCGTCGGCCTGCGGGGCACCGTCGACCCGACGGGCGAGCCGGACGTCTTCGCCGCCGACCGCACCGCGTACACCGTTGTCCGTGCTGTGCGGACCGGTGGGGCTGGGCTGACCGGCAGGGGCGAGGCGGCCGAAGGCGCAGATGCGCTCACCGACAAGGATGCCCTCGAGCAGGTCGTCCACCACCGGGTCGCCGTTGCTGCGGGCAAGTACATGGGCGCTGGCTGTCAGGCCGGCCAGCGGGCCGCCATGCAGGGCGGCGCCGCACTCGGTGGCGCAGGCCGCGGCGGCGTCGACCCGTAGTCCCACTCCGCCGCGATCCTCGGGAACACACAGGCCAGGTAGGCCGATGTCGGCCAGCTCCGGCCATCCGTCGCGCCACGACGGATCGACCACCGGGGCGCCCGCTGGTCTGGCCGTCTCTCCGAGTACCGCTCGCACCGAATGGGTAAGTTGTTGTATCTCAGTAGTAGAAGTGTTGGACAGGTCGGCGTCAACTCCTGTGGCGGGCGGTCGGGATGACTGCGTATTTCCTGACATCGATTGACACCGATGTCAGGATCAATACTCCGGCGCCGCCGAGTTCGGCGTCAAGCCGTGTGGGCAGTGATCGGGAATGAGGCGGATCGTGACGGACCAGGTGACGGAGACGGACCAGGCGTCGAAGCCTTGGATCTTCGACTTCGACAACCACTACTACGAGTCGGAGGACGCGTTCACCAGGCACGCCGACCGCTCGCTGCGCTACCGCGGGGTGCGGTGGGCCGAGGTGGACGGCCGGCGGCGCCTCCTCGTGGGCGGAACGGTCAACTCCTACATCGCGAACCCGGTGTTCGATCCGGTCGCCAAGCCCGGCGCCCTGTTCGACTGGTACCGGGGCAACCCGCACCAGCAGTTGATCAAAGATGCCTTCGGGGAGCTCGAGCCGGTGCGGCCCGAGTACCGCGACCGCAAGGCGCGTCTCGCGGTGATGGACGAGCAGGGCCTCGCCGCGACCCTGCTGTTCCCCACCCTCGGGGTCGGCGTCGAGGACGCCATCCGTGCCGACCCGGAGGCCAGCAACTCGGTGTTCCGGGCGTTCAACCTGTGGCTCGACGAGGACTGGGGCTTCCGGTACGAGAACCGGCTGTTCGCGGTCCCCTACATCCCCATGCTCGACCCGGAGTTCGCCGCGAGGGAACTGCGCCGGGTGCTGGACGCCGGCGCGGTGGCCGTCAACATGCGTAACGCCCCGGTGCCGACGCCGGGCGGCCACCGCTCGCCGTTCGACCCGGTGTACGACGCGTTCTGGGGTCTCGCGGCCGAGGCGGGCATCCCGGTGGCCACCCACGCCGGGCTCGACGGTTACGACGTCCTGGTGAAGATGTGGGAGCCCGGCGGCGAGGAGACGTCACTGTTCCGTTCGCCGCTGCGCGGCATCGTGACCAAGAGCCGCGCGGTCAGTGACTTCTACGCCGCCGCGGTCTGCCACCGGGTCTTCGAGCGGTTCCCGACGCTGCGTTTCGCCAGTGTCGAGAACGGCGCGTCCTGGGCCCCGGAGCTGCTGCACCGTCTCGACGACGCGGCCAACCGCAACCCGGGCTACTTCAAGGAGAAGCCGAGCGACACCTTCGGCAAGCACGTGTGGATCACGCCGTTCTGGGAGGACGACATCGACCACCTCGTCTCCCACGGGGTGCGGGTCGACCGGCTGCTGCTCGGCTCCGACTGGCCGCACGCCGAGGGCACCCGGGAGCCGGCCGACTTCCTCACCGAGTCGCTGTCCGGCCTGTCCGAGAGCGACATCCTGCGCGTTGCCCGCACCAACGCCCTTGAGGTCCTGAACATCTCGATCGACTGATCCTGCCTGGCCGTCGCCGGTTCCTCGGCGGCCAGCACCGAACGTCAGAACGGGGCCGGCGATCGCCGGCCCCGTTCGTCGTACGCGAACACGTCGTACGCGAGCGGAGGAGGCGGTGGGGCAGGCCGTTCACCCCACCGCCGCGACCGCTCAGGAGGACGGTTCGGCCAGTGCCTTCTGCTCGAGGTACTCCTCGAAGCCGGCGACGCCCATCTCACGGCCGATCCCGGACTGCTTGTAGCCGCCGAAGGGAACGTCGGCGCCGTACCACATGCCGCCGTTGACCGACATCGTGCCGGTGCGGATCCGCCGGGCGATCCGCAGTGCCCGCTCCCGGTCGGCGCCCGAGACCCCGCCGGACAGGCCGAAGATCGAGTCGTTGGCGATCCGGATCGCGTCGTCGTCGGTGTCGTAGGGGATCGCGACGAGAACCGGCCCGAAGATCTCCTCCTGGGCGATGTTCATCGAGTTCTCGACGTCGGCGAGCAGCGTCGGCTGGAAGTAGAAACCCCGGTCGAACTGGGTGGCGATGCCGCCACCGGTGACGACCCGGGCCCCTTCCTCGATGCCCCGGCGGACCAGGCCGTCGATGCGGGTCAGCTGCGCCCGGTTGACGATCGGACCGGTCATGTTCGACGGGTCCTCCGGGTCGCCGTAGGAGATGGCGCCGATCAGGGCCGCGGCGGCCTCGACGCCCTCCTCGTAGCGGGACCGGGGCAGCAGCAGCCGGGTGGCGGTGGCGCAGCCCTGTCCGCCGTGGGTGCAGATCCCGAACACGGCCAGCGCCGACGCGGCGGCGATGTCCTCCACGTCGTCGAGGACGATCTGCGCCGACTTGCCGCCGAGCTCCAGGAAGACCCGCTTGATGGTGGCCGCGCCGGCCTCCATGATCCGCCGGCCGACCGCGGTCGAGCCGGTGAAGCTGACCATGTCGACGTCCCGGCTGGTGGTGAGCACCTCGCCGATGGTCTTGTCGGCGGCGGTGATGACGTTGAAGACGCCTGCCGGGATGTCGGTGTGCTCGGCGATGAGCCGGCCCAGGGCCAGGCCCGTCCACGGGGTGTCGGGGGCGGGCTTGAGCACGACCGTGGCTCCGGCGGCCAGCGCCGGAGCCACCTTGGCGATGTTGATCTGGTTCGGGTAGTTCCACGGGGTGATCGCGGCGACGACCCCGACCGGCTCACGTTCCACCCAGCGGTTCGCCGGGCCCGCCAGCGTCTGGGCGACGCCGAGCTGCTCGGTCCAGGAGTACTTCTCGGCGAGGTCGGCGTAGTAGGAGACGAAGTCGATCGGGCCGTCGAGCTGGGGCCCGCCCAGCAGCATCCGCGGCGCGCCCACCTCGGCGACGGTGATGTCGGCGAGCTGGTCGCGGTGGTCGAGCAGCGCCTGGTGCAGCTGGCGCAGACCGCGGACCCGCAGGTCTAGGTCGTGCGCCCAGTCGGACTCGTCGAACGCGCGGCGGGCGGCGGCGATCGCCCGCTCGGTGTCGGCGCGTGAGGCGTCGGCGGCCGAGCCGATGACCGACTCGTTGGCGGGGTTGATGTTCTCGTAGACCGCGCCGTTCTCGGCCTTGACGAGCTCGCCGTCGATCAGCAGTCGTTCCTCATGCCACGAGTCGGCAGTCAGCGGCATTGGATCTCCTTTGAAGTGATCACGCGGCGTGACGTGCGCACGCGTGGTTGGTGCATCGGCAGGGGGACCTGGCTCAGGCCACGACGCCCTTGATCTTCAGGTTGATGATCGTGTCCCAGTCGAGGCCCAGGGCCTGCAGCAGGCCGTCCCCGTGCTCGTTGAGCTCGGGAGCGCGCCCGGCCACCGGCGGCTCACTGTCGTACTGGATCGGCGCGCCGACCAGTTTGAACGCGGTGCCGTTCGCGGAGACGACGTCCTGGAGGTAGTTGTTCTCCAGGGCCTGCGGATCCTCGCCGATCTCGAGGGTGGTCTGCGCGACGGCCCACTGCCCGCTGAAGGTGGCGAGCTTCGTGCGCCACTCGGCGAGCGGGGCCGCGGCGAGGACAGCGGTGACTTCGTCGGCCGCGGCGTTGGCGTTCGCGCTGAGCGCCGCATGGTCGACGAAGCGCGGGTCGGTGGCGAGCTCGGGGCGGCCGATGAGCTGGCAGAACTCCGCCCAGTACCGCGCCGCCTGCAGGCAGGAGAAGACCAGGGAACGGCCGTCGGCGGTCTGGTAGATCCCGACGAGCGGGTTGTTGGTGCGCCCGGTGGTCGACTGGTGCAGCGGGATCTTGTGCTGCTGGGAGATGGCGATGGCCTGGCCCTGCGCCCACATGCCGACGCCGAGCAGCGACACGTCCAGCACGGTCGCCTCGCCGGTGCGCTCCCGGTGGAACAGCGCGCCCATGATGCCGCCGGCGATGGTCAGGCCGCCGATCGAGTCGCCGAAACCGGGGCCGGGGGGGAACGAGGTCCGCTCGCTGTCGCTGGTCGTCATGGCGCTGCCGATGCCGGAACGCGCCCAGAAGGAGAGGAAGTCGTACGAGCCGCGGTCGGCGTCCGGCCCGCGCTCGCCCTGGCCGGTGCCGCGGGCGTAGATGATGGCGGGGTTGTGGGCGCGGATGTCCTCGACGTCGATCTTGAGTTTCGCCCGCACGCTCGGCAGCTTGTTCGTCAGGAACACGTCGCTGGTCGCCGCCAGCTTGTAGAGGATCTCCAGACCCTCGTCCGTCTTCAGGTCGAGCGCCAGGCTCTTCTTGTGCCGGTTGGAGTGCTCGAGGAGCACGTGTACCGGGCCGCCGACCATCGCGACGCCGGTCTGCGCGAGGCCGCGCATCGCGTCCCCGCGCTCGACGTGCTCGATCTTGATGACCTCCGCACCCCAGTCGGCGAGCAGCGCCGAGGCTGCCGGTACGAACGTGTGCTCGGCGACCTCGAGGATGCGGACGCCCTTCATCACTGCCGTCATGCCGACCTCCGGCCGGTGGATGCGCTGCTGCCGGTGACACGCTGCGCAGGTGGATGGAAATCATGGGTGGGGTGCGCGGTCCGGGATGGACCGTGGGGGCTGGATCCGGGTGGATCGGCACCGGACCACGCGGCCCGCTCAGGTGGCGGCTCGCCGGTGGAACTATCTATATTGATCTCGATATTTGTTGACCCTAGCGGCGGGGGATACGACCGGCAACGCGTTGCGAACCGGTCCCTTCGGATGATCACCGCAAATGTGGACCGAGTCCAGACTACCGGTCTACTGTGACCGTACAGGCGCGCCGTCGCCCCTGCTGGAGGGATCCTCCGAGCTGCTGTTCTGCGTACGTCGCCAGAGTTCGGGATCGCCGTACCGGACGGGTTGACAGCGGGCGAACCGGGCCGGCGGCGCCGGAGCCCGGCGAGGCGGAGGCATTGATGAAGGTGGGACTGAGTGCCGACCAGGAACTCCTGGTCGGCACTACCCGCAAGTACCTGCAGGACAGCGTGCCCAGCGACGTTCTGCGCGGGTTGCGCAACCGTCCCGAGGGCTACGAGTCGGAGTACTGGACGACCGGCGCGGAGCTGGGCTGGGCGGCGCTGCTGGTCGCCGAGGAGCATGGCGGCGGCAGCGTCAGCGGTGAGGGCCTGCGGGACCTGGCCCTGGTCGCCTACGAGTTCGGCCGCCAGGCGTCTCCAGGCCCGCTGCTGGGAACGAACATCGTCGCCGGGGCGCTGTCGCGGGCCGATGGCGTGGCGTTCGAGTCGGAGCTGGAGCAGCTCGTCTCCGGCACGGCCGTCGGGGCCTGGGCGTATGCGGAACCGGTGCCGCACGGCGGCCTCGGTGAGGTGGCGGCGAGCGCCGTCGAATCCGACGGGCAGTGGGTGCTCTCGGGCGACAAGGTCGCCGTGGAGCACGCGGCGCAGGCCACCTACCTGCTGGTCACCGCCCGCACCGGGGACGGCCTGACCCAGCTGCTGGTGCCGACCGACACCCCTGGCGTCACCATCACCGCGCAGCGCACGATCGACGTGTCGCGCCGGTACGCCCGGGTGGCGCTGCGCGACGTGCGCCTGCCCGCCACCGCGCTGGTGGGTGTCGCGGGTGCGGCGGCGGCCGACGTCGAGCTCCAGCTGCAGGCGGCGCTGGTCATCCAGACCGCCGAGATGGTGGGCGCGATGGACCGCGCCTTCGAGCTGACGCTGGGCTGGCTGGCCGACCGGTACTCCTTCGGCCGGCCGCTGGCGTCCTACCAGGCGCTCAAGCACCGGGTCGCCGACCAGAAGCTGTGGCTGGAGACCTCGCACGCCCTCGCGGACGCGGCCGCCGTCGCCGTGCAGAACGGCGACCCGCAGGCCGGTGAGCTGGTCAGCGTCGCCAAGTCCTACCTGGCCGAGTACGGCCCCGAGCTGCTCCAGGACTGCGTCCAGCTGCACGGCGGCATCGGCGTCACCTACGAGCACGACCTGCACCTGTACCTGCGGCGCGTGGTCATCGGCAGCGCCCTGCTGGGTACCGCGCGGGAGCACCGCCTGCGGATCACCACCCTGTTGGAAGCCCGCAAGGGCGCGCGAAAGGTCGAGGCGTGAGCGAGATCGAATCTGTCGAGGACTTCCGGGCGCGGGCCCGCGCGTGGCTCGCGGAGAACGTTCCGCGGATCGGCCCTGACCACCGTGGCCGGTCGTTCGTCCGCCCGGACGACGAGGAGCTCGCCGAGGTCGCCGAGGAACGGCGTATCCAGCGGCTGCTGTTCGACGGCGGGTTCGCCGGGATCTGTTTCCCGAAGGAGTACGGCGGCCAGGGCCTGGCCCGCGAGTACGCCGAGGCCTTCGACCAGGAGCTCGCCGGCTACTCCTTCCCCGAGCGGCTGCAGGTCCCGAACATGACGCCGTGCGCGACGGTCATCCTCGAGTTCGGTACCGAGGAGCAGAAGCGCACCCACCTGCCGAAGATCCTGCGCGGCGAGGAACTGTGGATGCAGTTCCTGTCCGAGCCGGGTTCGGGTTCGGACGTCGCCGGCGCCAAGCTCAGCGCGACCCGCGACGGCGACGACTGGCTGCTCAACGGCTCCAAGATCTGGACGACCGGTGCCTGGTGGTCCGACTGGGGCCTGTGCCTGGCCCGCACCAACTGGGACGTGCCCAAGCACCGCGGGCTCACGGTGTTCATGGTGCCGATCCACCAGGCCGGCATCGAGATCTCCCGCATCGAGATGCTCGACGGCAGCAACGAGTTCTGCCAGGAGTACCTCACCGACGTCCGGGTGCCCGACAGCGACCGCATCGGCGGCATCGACGACGGCTGGACGGTGGGCACCCGCTGGCTGCTGCACGAGCGGTCGTTCAGCTCCTCGCCGTACGCGCTGCACCCGACCGGTTCCAACGCCTATGGCTCCGCCCAGGGCGACCCGGCCGGCAACCTGCTCACCCTGCTGGAAAGCGCGGGGCGGGTCGACGACCCGGCGGCCCGCGAGGACATCGGTCGGGCCTACGCCCTGCAGATCGCGACGAGTGAGCTGGACCGCCGGCTGCACGCCCTGATCCTGTCGGGCAAGGGCTCCGACCAGCTCGCCGCGGTCGGCCGGCTCATGCACGGGGTGGCCGGAGCGCAGCTGGCGACGATCGCCTTCGAGCTCGCCGGGCAGAGCGCGATCGCCGGTGACGTCGACGACGACGTGCTCGGCGATCTCGGCATGCGCTACCTGCTGCGCCAGGCCGGTTCGATCGGCGGTGGCACCACGGAGATCGCCCGCAACGTCATCAGCGAGCGGGTCCTTGGCATGCCCCGGGAACTGGCACTTGACCGAAACGTCCCCTATCGGGAGGTGCGCACCGCGCCGTCCGGTGGTTCGTCCGGGGCGCGTCGGTAGAACCGTGCCACGCCGGTAGCCCGGGACCGGTAGAACGAACAAGGAAAAGCCAGGCCGATCTCGGGCCGGTCGCCCTGCGCCGGGCGGGATCTCCGCCGTCGGCGCGCTGCGGCGACCGGCCCGGGCCGGCCTCGTGCCGGAGCCGGCTGGCGCCGGGCGCATCCGCAGCTGCGGGGCACCTCTGCCCGCGGGGGATCGTGAGGAGAAGACATGTCCGACGCCGTGGCCGACGAGCTCGCCATCCGTGACACCCTGGTCCGTTACTGCCACCTGCTCGACGACGGGAAGCTGGACGAACTGCTCGCGCTGTTCACCCCCGACGCCGTGTTCGCCTTCGGCGCGGAGCACCAGGGCACGGCCGCACTCGCCGCGTTCTTCGAGAAGTCGCAGGGCACGGCGGAGCAGCGTGGCCGGCACGTCACCGTCAACACCCTCGTGGAGATCGACGGCGACGGCGCCGTGGCCGTCTCGGACTTTCTGTACTTCGGCCTCGGCAGCCCCGCACCCGAGCCACGTCTGATCGGTCGGTACACCGACACCCTGAGCCGGGACGGAAACCGCTGGCGGATCGCCCGCCGCGACGCCGTGCTCGCCAGCAGGTCCTGAGGAGTTCGCCGTGACCGTTGCATCCTCCACCCCATCGGCTTCCACCCCATCGGAACCCGGTCTCGACGGCTCCAGGTCGCCGCTGTCCGGTGCGGAGGCCCGGCTACCCGGCCCGGCCGACCAGGTGGCGATCAGCCAGCTGCTGGCCCGCTACTGCCTGGCCCTCGACCTGGACGACGCCGAAGGCTGGGTCGCCCTGTTCACTCCCGACGCCGTCTACCACGTGTACGGGCGGACCTTCGACGGCCATGCTGGTCTGCGCCGGATGGCGACGGCCGCCCCCGGCGGCCTGCACCTCGGCGGCCCGCCGGTGATCGAGATACTCGGCGCGGACACCGCCCGCACCACCCGCAACCTGTTGTTCATCGACCGCACTGATGGTGTTCCCCGCAACGCGGTCTACACCGACGAACTTGTGCGCACCCCGGACGGCTGGCGTATCCGCTCGTGCCGGTGCCAGTTCATCACGGCGGACGGGCTGTCCGACCGACCCGCGCGCTGACGCGGATGGGGGCGGTTCCCAAGCGTTCACAGCTTGCCCAGGAACGTTCCCGAGACACCCGGCGTGCGATTCTGCGGGCCGCGTTGGAGCTGTGGGCGCAGCGCGGCTATGAAAACGGCTTCGAGCGAACGACGGCCGAGGAGATCGCGACCCGGGCCGGCATCTCCAAGGCGACCTTCTATCTGCATTTTGCGCGTAAGGAGGACATCCTCCTGCACACCGGCTGGATTACGGCCGGGGTGGTCTACGAGGATGCCCTCGCGGAGATCGCTGCCGGGCGGGAGCTGGACGCCGCGGTCGACCGGATGATGAACCGGCTCGGCCGCCGGGTGCAACGGGTGCCGCGGGCGGCGTTGCGCCGGATTCTGGACGCTCAGATGAGCATGCCGCGGGGATCCGCGATCGAAGGCGAGTCGTTCGGGCTGGAGCAGGCTTTTCTCGCACTTCTGCAACCGGCTCTCGAAGCGGGTCAGCTACCCGAACGGGTCAGCATCACGGCGCTGGCGACCATGTTGAAGGCGATCACCATCGATGCCATCTGGCAGTGGTCGGAGGATGGCTCGGACCAGCTCTCGGTCGTCCTTCGACAACGTGCCGCGCTGGTAATCGTCGGCGCCCGCAACATTCCTGATGCGGTGCGTTGACAGCTGACGGCGGCCGCGGATCAACCGAGGCCGGGCGGTCACTCGTCGGCGCTGATACCCAGGGCGTTGCGCCACAGCAGGGTGAGCTGGTCGACGGAGGCATCCAGGTCGAATCCGACGGTGTTCTCCGAGTTGAACAGCAGCTCGGCGAAGTAGGCGACCATGCCGCCGAGGGCCTGCGCGGCATAGGCGGCGTCGACCCGCTGGTCGGCCAGTTCGGCGGCCTGCAGGGATCGGGTCCGCCGCTCGATGGCCAGAGCGAACTCGTCGTGGCGCTGCACCCGAATTCGCCGCACGTCCGCGTCGAAGGTGGACACCTGCTGGATCACGCGCATGATCTTGGCGTTGGCGGCGTAGGTCTCGAGGTAGTGGCGGTTCGCCGCGCGGATGCGGGCGATCGCGTCGGTGCCTGCCGGTACCGGTTCCGGGGTGAGCAGATCGAGTTCGACCGAGTCGACGACCTCCCGGAAGACCTCCTCCTTCGAGTGGAAGTACGTGTAGAAGGAGCCGTGCGAGAGCCCGGCCAGATCGCAGATGTCGGCGACCCGGGCATGCAGGAAACCGTCGCGTTCGAAGACCGTGCGGGCCGCGTCGACCAGCTGGCCGCGGGTCTGCCGCCCACGCCGGGTGCGGCCGGTGCCGCGGCGCTTGCTCAGCTCGCCGACGTCGCGCCGGGCGCGGGACGCGTTGGGCAGGGCGGCTCCGCGATCAGTACGTTCGGGCACCTTGGTCCTCTCGGGCGCTGTATCACCGCTGGGCCGGCGCACGCCATGTTCTCCGGCGCGGGTTCTCCCGCTGGACGTCGTCCGGGGACATGGTGTACCGGTGTCGGGCTGCTGGCCGGTGTCGCCGCTGTGACACCCGACACCTGGTGGTCGGCCATGGCCTGCCGGCTGCCTGGTCGTCCGACTCATTGTCGGTCATCTTCCTGGCCTTTTGCCAGGTGAATGACACAGAGCCACCACTACGTCGTCGCCACCACTACGTCGTCGCGTGGACGACAAACGGCCCGCTCCGGAGGGGAGCGGGCCGTCGTGGCGAGCGGGCGACCTGTCGGTGCCGGCGGGTGTGCGCTACCGGATGAAGACCGGCAGCTTCTCCCAGCCGCGCACGGTCGAGGTGCGGGCCTGAACGGCGTTGTCCCAGTCGACCTCCCAGCTCGGGAAGCGCTTGAGAACCTCGTCGAGCGCGACCCGTCCCTCGAGACGGGCGAGCGCGGCACCCAGGCAGTGGTGGATGCCGTAGCCGAAGCTGAGGTGGCGCGCGCTGCGGTGGATGTCGAACCGGTCGGCATCGGGGAAACGCCGCTCGTCGCGGTTCGCCGAGGCGTTGAGCAGCAGCATGATCTGGCCGGCTTCGACGGTCTGACCGTGGTGGGTCACGTCGCGGGACAGTTTGCGGGCCTGCACGGGGCTCGGCGCCTCGTAGCGCAGCAGCTCCTCGATGGCGTTCGGGATGAGCGACCGGTCCGCGGCCAGCTCGCGCAGCTGGTCGGGGTTCTCCCCGAGGACCTTGCCGGTCCAGCCGATCAGCCGGGTGGTGGTCTCGTTGCCGGCGCCGGCCAGCAGGAAGGCGACGGTGACGACCTGCTCCCGGGTCAGCTTGCGCACCTTGCCGTTCTCGTCCTCGAACTCGGCGTTGAGCAGCTGGGTCATCAGGTCGTCCGAGGGGTGCTTGGCCCGCCAGTCGACGTAGTCGCCGAACGACTCGGGGCTGAAGTCCCCGGAACGTTGATACTCGCTGAGCGAGCCGTCGGCGTTGAGTCGCAGGCCCTCGTCGATCTGGTCGCGCAGCGCCACCTGGTCCTCCTCGGGAATACCGAGCAGGTAGCCGATGGTCCGCATCGGCATCTGGGCGCCGAGATCCTCGATGAAGTCGAAGCGGTCGGCGCCGATGAGGGGATCGAGCGTGTGCGCGCAGTACCCGCGGACCTTGTCCTCGAGCGCGTTCATCGCCCGCGGCGAGAACACCCGGATGAGGAGCTTGCGGTGCAGGTCGTGAATCGGCGGGTCCTCGAAGAGGATCGCGCCGGGGGGAAAGGTGATGCCCTGCTTGACGAACTCCAGCACCGTTCCCTCGCCGGAACGGTAGGTGTTCCAGTCGCCGAGCGCGGGCTCCACGTCCTCGTACCGGGTGAGCGCCCAGAAGTCGTGCTTCTCGTTGTAGTAAAGCGGCGCCTCGTCCCGCATCCGCTTCCACACCGGGTACGGATCGGTGTCGATCTCGGAATCGTACGGGTCGTAGTAGACATCACTGGGGCTGGTCACCGACATGCGCGAGCTCCTTGGGACTTCCGGTATGGCGCCTGTGCACGGCGTGGCCCGGATCGCGCTGGACCAGGTCCGGCGACACGGGCAGATATCCTCACGAATACCTGACGTGCCCATCTGTGCGCGGAAAGGTCACAGTTGCCGGCTCGCGAGCCCACCGTCGCCGACAAACGACCTGGTCGGACGGTCGGCGCTGCGGTGACAGACCGGCTTAACTGATCATTAAGGAAACTATACTCCGTCCAGCTTCCGGTGTCCTGCGACCTCTCCGTCCTGTGGATCATGAGGGCCGGCAACACCGGCGCCGACGTGGACGGTGCGCTAGTGTGCACCTGCCCGGGATGCGTGGCTGACCCGGCTTCCTGGCCGTTCGGGGGCCGCGATGGTCTGCTGTTCCCGTCGCCAGATGTCGGCCACGCCCCGATTCCACCGCCTCTGCAGGGAGGGCCCGTGAGCGATCCCGTCCCGCTCGTCGACTATCTCGTCCTGACCGGACAACCGCATCTCACGGCGCACGAGTGCACCGCATGCGGCGCCCGCTACTTCGACCGCCGCAACGCCTGCGCCGCCTGCGAGGCGGACACGTTCCACACCGTCGACGTGCCGACGGAGGGTGAACTTCGAGCCTTCACGATCGTCTCGTACGCGGCACCGGGGATCCCGGTGCCGTTCGTGGCCGGGGTGGTCGACTGCGGCGGGACGTCCGTGCGAGCCAACGTGGTGAACGTGTCGGCAGATCCGGAGCATGTTCGGGTCGGGATGAAGCTGCGGCTGACGACGGTTCCGCTCGGTACGGACGCCGCTGGCACGGAAGCGGTCGGGTTCGGTTTCGAACCGGCCGGCTGACGGCACCGGGACTGATCAGGCCGGAGCTGGTCGCACCGGGGGCTCGCGGCATCGGACGGCGTGGGAACAGTGGGGACGGGAGAGGGCGATGGCGGAGAACGTGTGGATCCTCGGCATCCACATGACGAAGTTCGGCAAGCACCCGGATCTTGACACCGTGGACCTGGGAGCGCAGGCGGCCCGCGGCGCGCTCAGCGATGCGGGCCTGCACATGCGCGACGTGGGTGTGCTGGCGGCGGGCAACCTGATGCGGGCCGCGGCGAGCTTCGGCCAGCAGCTGCAGAAGCAGATCGGGCAGACCGGCATCCCGGTGTTCAACGTGGCCAACGCCTGCGCCACCGGGGCCACCGCCCTGCGCGTGGCGATCATGGCGATTCGGGCCGGCGAGACCGACGTGGGCCTCGCGGTCGGCGTCGAGAAGCTGTCCGGGGCGGGGCTGCTCGCCGGCGGAACCGCCCAGCAGCAGGGGGACACCTGGTCGCCGCAGGGTCGGTTCGGCGCGGTCGCCCCGATCGACGGGCGGATCGGCACCGAGACGATGCCCGGCGTGTTCGCGCAGATCGGCATGGAGTACGGCCACCGGTACGGTGGCGCCGACTTCGAGCTGTTCGCGCGGATCTCGGAGAAGAACCATGCCCACTCGACGTTGAACCCGCTGGCGTCCTACCAGAAGCGGTTCAGCCTCGAGCAGATCATGAACGAGGTGAGGTCATGGTCGCCTACCCGAACACGCGGCCGATGTGCTCGGCCAACTGTGACGGTGGCGCCGCGGCGGTCGTGGTCAGCGAGTCGAAGCTGCGCACCCTCTCGCTCGAGCAGCAGCGCCGGGCCGTCAAGATCAGCGCCTCGGTGCTGACCAGCGATCCCTGGCAGGAGGCCTGCCAGGTGCTGCCCGACGTCAACACACTCACCCGGGCCGCCGCGAACCAGGCCTACGAGCAGGCCGGCGTCGGCCCCGACGACCTGGACCTCGTCGAGCTGCACGACTGCTTCGCCACCGCCGAACTCGTCCACTACGACAACCTGCGGCTGTGCCCGCCCGGCGGCGCGGTGGACTTCTTCAACTCGGGGGCCACCTGGCGCGACGGCAGCACCCCGGTGAACGTCTCCGGCGGACTGGAATCCAAGGGCCACCCGGTGTCCGCGACCGGTATCGCGAACATCTGGGAGGTCGCCACCCATCTGCGGGGCGAGGCCGGTCCCCGCCAGATCGAGGGCGCCCGCGTCGGGCTCGCCCACGTCATCGGCCTCGGCAGCGCCTGTGGCGTGCACATCCTGGAGAAGGCGGCTGTCTGAGATGACTGGTTCCACGCAGGCCGCCCCGGTCGTGAGCACCGGCTTGACCCGGCCCCTTCCCGCCCTGCTACCGCAGGTCGCACCGTTCTGGACAGCCGGCGCGGACGGTGAGCTGCGGCTGCCCCGCTGCGGCACCTGCGCGCGGTTTCGCCATCCCGGCGAATCGGTCTGCCCGGACTGCCCGGGTGCCGAGCTCACCTACGCTCCCGTCGGCCCGGCGGGTGTCGTCGTCGCCGTCAGCGTGAACCACCAGATGTGGCTGCCGGGGATCGCCCCGCCCTACATCGTGGTCGTCGTCGAGCTCGACGACGCCCCGGGCGTGCGGCTCACGTCCAACCTGCTGGTGGACGATCCGGCCGAGATCGCGACGGTGGCCCGGGTGGGCTTGGCGGTCACCGTCGTGTTCGACCACCAGGACGACGTGTGGGTGCCGGTGTTCCGCCCGTCCGGCGAGCCGGACCGGCCCGGCCTGGTCCGCGAGGCCCGGGTCGTCCCGCGAGCGCCGGTCAGCGACGAGCGGTTCGAGCGGCGCAGCGTGCTGTCGGGCCTGGGGATCTCCGCGGTCGGGCGGCGACTCGGGCGCACACCGGTGAGCCTCGCGGTCGAGTCGAGCCTCGCCGCGATCGCCGACGCCGGGCTCACCCGCGACGACATCGACGGCATCGCCACCTACCCGGGTCCGCTGGGCGCCGGGATGTCCGAGGGTGGCGTCGCGGCACTGGAGGAAGCCCTCGGGGTGCGTCCGACCTGGTTCCACGGCGGGCTCGACCAGCCCGGCCAGTCGGGGGCGATCGTCGCCGCGATGCTCGCCGTCGCCGCCGGGCTGTGCCGGCACGTCCTGTGCGTGCGCACCGTCTGGGAGGCGACCTACACCGACTACCAGCGCCGTGGCCTGGTCGGCGGCGGCGGTGGCCGGCTCGAGGGGGACATCCAGTGGCGGCTGCCCTACGGCGCCGCCTCCGCCGGCACCTGGATCGGCCTGGCCGCCTCCCAGTACCTGCACCGGTACAAGGCGGACCGGGAGGTGCTCGGCCGGATCGCGGTGAACGCCCGGGCCGGCGCCGCCCGCAACCCGTACGCGGTCTACCGCGACCCGCTGACCCTGGACGACTACTTCGCCGCCCGGATGATCTCGACCCCGTTCGGTCTGTACGACTGTGACGTGCCCTGCGACGGCTCGGTCGCCGTCATCGTCTCCGCCGCGGAGACCGCCGCCGACGCCCCGAACGGCGTCGTGCGGATCAACGCCGTCGGCACCCAGATCGCCGAGCGTCCGTCCTGGGACCAGGGCACCCTCACCCACGAACCGATGGTGCTCGGCCCCGCCGCGCACCTGTGGACCCGCACCGACCTCACGCCGTCCGACGTGGATGTCGCTTTGCTCTACGACGGTTTCTCGTTCAACTGCCTGTCGTGGCTCGAGGCGCTCGGCTTCTGCGGCTTCGGTGAGGCCAGCGACTTCATCGGTGACGGTACGACGATCGGTCTCGGCGGCTCCCTGCCGCTGAACCCGCACGGCGGCCAGCTCTCCGCCGGACGCCTGCACGGGTTCGGCTTCCTGCACGAGGCGATCACCCAGCTGCGTGGTGTGGCCGGGGAACGTCAGGTCACCGGCGCCGAGGTCGCGGTCGTCTCCACCGGCGGCGGCGCCCCCGGCGGCGCCTTCCTGCTCACCCGGGACGCCTGACCCGGGCGGCCGTCCGGGCACGCTCGGAGTCAGACGCCAGTGGTGTTGACCAGGGCGCCGACGAGCGCTGTCACCGCCATCGCCACGCAGCCGCCGACCACGACCCGCAGGGTGGGACGGGCCAGCGGTGTGCCGGCGGTACGCGCCCCGAGCGCCCCGGCGACCGCCAGCCCGACCACGGTGGCCGCGACGATCAGCGCGATGCGTGCGGATCCGGAGGGTGCGGCCATGCCCAGGAAGGGCACCAGCGCGCCGGCGGCGAAGCTGCTCGCCGAGGCGGCGCACGCCTGCAGCGGGCGGGCCTGGTTCTGCTCGTTGTGGCCGAGTTCGTCACGCAGATGCGCACCGAGCGCGTCCCGCTCGGTCAGCGTCGCGGCGACCTGCTGCGCCAGTTCCGGGGGCAGGCCCCGGCGTTCGTAGATGCCGGCGAGTTCGTGGAGCTCCGCGCGGGGGCTGTTGGTCAGCTCGGCCCGCTCCGCCACCAGGTCGGCCCGCTCGACGTCGGCCTGGGCGCTGACCGACACGTACTCGCCAGCCGCCATCGACAGTGCCCCGGCGGTGAGCCCGGCCAGGCCCGCGGTGAGCAGCGCCCCGCTGGACGCGCCACTCGCGGCGACGCCGACCATCAGGCTCGACGTCGACACCAGCCCGTCGTTCGCCCCGAGCACGGCTGCCCGCAGCCAACCGGCTCGCCCGGCGCCGTGCCGTTCCCGGTGGCGTGTTCTGATCCCCGGTGCCGCCACGCCCGCCATTACAGCATGGCCGGCACCGCTATGCCTCGGTTCCGAGGGCCGCCTCCAACAGGACAAGGGCGACCGATCGGGCGTCGGCCATCGGAGCCGCGTCGTTCAGGGTGGTCGACAGGGCGGTCGCACCCTCGAACAGCACGGTGAGCTGGCGCCCGAGCGAGGTGGGGTCGGTGGCACCGGCCGCGCGGGCGGTGTCGATCAGCAGCTGGGTGAAGCCCTCCTTGTGGTCCAGCACGGCCTTCTCGACGGCCGGTACCGTGCCCGCCAGCTCCACCGCCGCGTTGTGGAACGGGCACCCACGGGCCCGGACGCGGCGGGCCCCATCCCGATCGTCTGGTTCGCCGCCCGACTCGCCAGCCGCCCCGCCGACCGGGTCCTCGCAGAAGAGAGTGATCAGCCGGGCGCGGGGCGGGAGATCCTCGCGGCGCAGGACGCGTTCCCGGGGGACGGTCTGGGTGTCGAGCCGGCGCAGATACTCCTCCACCAGCGCGTTCTTGCTGGGGAAGTGCTGGTAGAAGGTCCGTTTCGACACCTGGGCGACCTCGGTGAGGCGCTCCATACCGGTGGTGTTGATGCCCTCGGCGTAGAACAGCTGCTCCGCCGCCCGCAGGATGCGCTCCCGCGCGCCACGCCCACCGCGCCGTTCGCCACCGCGCCGTTCGCCACCGCGGACGACGCCAGCCGCCGTGGCCGACGACGGCGCCAGGACCTTCACCGCCTGCATGTCCACCGGCGGTTCCGCGGAACCCCGGGGTTCCGCGGAACCGCCGGACCGGAGCGCCGCCGGCCGGCCGGCGGCGGGAACCGGCAGGGGGGCGACCTCGTCGGTGGGCATGACATCGAAAGTAGACCGACCGTTGTACTCGCGTCCAGCCCGGTGTTACGGTGAAGTCGTCCTCGAGGTAAACCGATCGTTCTACTGCGCTGGATGGCGCCGGCTGGCGCCGCCGGCTGCTGTCGGGAGGTAGCGATGAAGCACACGACGTTCGGCCGGGCCACGGGCCTGCGGGTCAGCGAGCTGGCGCTCGGCGCCGCGAACTTCGGCACCGGGTGGGGTGCCGGCGCCGAGCCGGAGGAGGCCCGGCGCATCCTCGAGCGCTTCGCCGAGGCGGGTGGCACGTTTCTCGATACCGCCGAGAGCTATCAGTTCGGCGAGTCCGAACAGATCCTCGGGCATCTGCTCACCGGCCAGCGGGCGCACTTCACCCTGGCCACCAAGTTCGGCGTGGGCCGTGCGCCCGATGCCGGCGTGCTCGCCACCGGCAACGGGCGGCGTGCGCTGATCGGTGCGGTCGAGGGCAGCCTCACCCGGCTCGGCACCGACTATCTCGACCTGCTGTGGGTGCATTTTCCCGACCCGGTGACGCCGGTGGAGGAGATCATGCGCGGCCTCGATGATCTGGTCCGTTCCGGCAAGATCCTCTATGCGGGCCTGTCGAACTTCCCGGCCTGGCGTACCGCCCGCGCGGCCACCCTGGCCGACCTGCGCGGCCTGGCTCCCGTCACGGCCGTGCAGTTCGAGTACAGCCTGGTGGAACGCAGCGCCGACCGTGAGGTCCTGCCGATGGCCGAGGCGCTGGGCCTGGGTGCGGCGCTGTGGTCACCGCTGGGCGGCGGCCTGCTCACCGGCAAGTACCGCACCAGCAACGCCGGGCGCCTCACCGACCTCGGCCGCGTGATCCACACCGAGGACGAGCCCCGCAAGACCGCGGTGGTCGACGCCGTGCTCGCCGTCGCCGCGGAGCTCGCCGTCCCGCCGGCGCAGGTCGCCACGGCCTGGGTCCGGGAGCGGGCCGCGCGCTCGTCGACCGCGCTCGTCCCGATCATCGGCCCGCGTTCGGTCGCCCAGCTCGACGACTACCTGGCCGCCCTCGAGGTGCACTTGGAGGACAAGCAGTACCAACGACTCGAGGAGGTCAGCCGCGTCGACCTCGGCCAGCCCCACACCGTCTCCGCCTCCCAGCATCCGGTCACGCTCGGTGGTGCCGAGGCCGCGAGGTCCTTCCGCACCTACCTCCCGGTCGCCTGAGGTCGGCGCCGGGGTTCGGGAGATCCCCGGGGTGGCCGGAGTGTCGGTGGAGACCGTCTACGCCGCGGTCGGCCGTAGGCCGGCGCTGTTCGCCGCGGCCATCGACGGTGCGGTCGTCGGCGACGCGGTGCGGCGATGAACCGGCTGCCCCGTGCCTGCGAGGTCGCGGTGGCCTCGGCGGGCGCTCAGGTCGGGTTGCCCGCCCACGGGTCGGGGCCGAAGATCTCGTAGCGGATGTGGTCGGGGGACAGGCCGCGGCGCAGCAGGCCGGCGCGGACGTCCCGCATGAACGGCAGCGGGCCGCACAGGTAGACGCGGGCGCCCTCGGGCAGCGGCAGGGCGTCGACGTCGATCTGGACCGGGCTGTGCGGTTCGTAACGGGTGTGCAGCTGGAAGTCCCGCAGCAGGGCGCCGATCTCCAGCATCTCCGCCCGCAGCGGATGGTGCTCGGGGGAGCGGTCGGCGTGCGCCGCGACCACCGTGCGCTGCGGGCGCAGCCGAGCGGTGTGACCCATCATCGCGATCATCGGTGTGATGCCGATACCGGCGCTGACCAGCACGAGCGGGTCGGTGCCGGGGGTCAGTGTCACGTCGCCGGCCGGCGGGCTGACGTCCAGCACGTCGCCGACCTTGACCTGCTCGTGCAGATAGGCGGAGACGACACCCTGCGGGGCGGTGCCGACCGCGGGTACCCGGCGCACGGTGATCCGCAGACTGCCCGAACCCGGTGCCCGCGACAGGCTGTAGGGGCGGGCCTGGCGGCCACCGTCGGGCAGGTCCACCGCGACCGTCACGTACTGGCCGGGTCGGAAGGTCGGCAGTGGGTCGAGCCCGGTCGGCAGCAGGTCGAAGGACACCACCTCCGGGGCCGCGACCGTACGGGCCGTGACCCGCCAGGGTCGCCACGGCCGCGCCGGATCGGTGCCCATCCGCTGGTAGGCACGTGCCTCCTCGGCGACGAGCGCCGTGGCGAACAGCCAGTAGGCCTCATCCCAGGCGTCATGGACCCGCGGTGTGACCGCGTCCCCGAGCACCTCGGCGACCGCGGCCAGCAACTGCCGTCCCACCAGCGGGTACTGCTCCGGCGCGACACCCAGAGAGGCGTGCCGATGCGCGATGCGGCGCACCACCGCGTCGAACGGGCTTCGCGGCTCGCCGAGCAGGTGTTCCGTGAAGGCGACTAGTGCGGCGGCCAGCGCCCGCTGCTGGGCGCCGCTGGCCTGACCGCTGCGGGAGAACATCGGCGCGACCCGCGGATGCGTCGAGAGCAGTCGCCGGTAGAACACGGCGCTGATCTGTTCGGCATGCT
The DNA here is from genome assembly GCF_902806475.1 of Candidatus Frankia nodulisporulans. GTDB lineage: Bacteria > Actinomycetota > Actinomycetes > Frankiales > Frankiaceae > Frankia > Frankia umida. The sequence goes on along the minus strand of NZ_CADCWS010000003.1, from coordinate 10,339 downwards.
CGGCGACCACGCCGGCCGTCGCCCGCAGGACCGCGGCGGACTGTTCCGTCGGGACGGCGCTCATCCGGCCTCAGCTCCGCTTCTACACGTCGTAGTAGCAAACCGCTTCACCGTAGTGACGCCCGATCGCCCCTGCCCCCGCCTGGCCGCACCTGCTCGCTCGCACGGGCGGTCCCATCGCCGCCACCTGCACGTTCACGGACCCGCACCCCGGCTGACCCCGCCGGTCAACCACCCATCGGTGACCTTGCCCGCGCTCGCAGGTGCCGGTGCTCGCGGGTGCCGGCGTCACGGCGTCACGGCGTCGAGGGGCGGCGCCGCGCCGGACGGGATCAGACGTCCAGGGGCGGTTGGGCGCGGGTCGGGATGGCGATGCGGTTCCAGGCGTTGATCGTGACGATGGCGAGGATCAGGTTGGCGGTCTCCTCCTCCGACCAGTGCTTGGTGACAGCCGCCCAGGTGTCGTCGCTGACACCGTCCGGGCTGAGCCGGGTCACCTCGTCGGTCAGCGCCAGCGCGGCCCGTTCCCGCTCGTCGAAGAACGGCGCGTCATGCCAGGCGGCGACCGCGAACAGCCGCCGGGCGGACTCACCGGCGGCCAGGGCGTCCCGGCTGTGCATGTCCACGCAGAACGCGCAGCCGTTGAGCACCGACGCGCGCAGCTTCACCAGCTCCAGCACGGTCGCGTCCACATGCCGCCGGACGTAGGCCTCCAGCCCCAGGACCGCCTTGTACCCCTCCGGTGCCACCTCGGCGATGTTCATCCGCTGTGTCATCGTGCGCCTCCTTCGGTCGAACGTCTCCGGGCCGGCCGCGGCAGGGCCCGGCCGGCGGGAGCGCCTCCCGTGGCGCTCCCGGGAGCCGCCCTCGCGGCGACCCTCCACCCAGATGGACGGGCCTGCCAGCCGACATGTGACAGGCCTACCCGCCTACGCGGTGGCGGTGGGCAGGAGACCGACGCTGGTGGACGCGGCGTCCAGCACGTCCGCGAGGGTGTGCCGGGGCAGGTCGATCAGGCGGGCGGTGAGCGGATCCGCGGGGATAACGGTCGCGTCGGCGCCGGCGTCCCGGCCGCCCTCGCGGCCGGTGGTCAGGGCCGCGTGGACCGTGGTCAGAGCCGCCCGCTGGGCCAGCGGCGCACCGGGCTGGTCGCGGGAGACACGGATCAGACCGTCGCGCCAGACGTTGCCGAGACGGCCGTGGGCGCGCTCCAGCAGCCAGCGGGTGAGACGTTCCGGTGCGGCCCCGGCGGTCTGGTCGGTCGCGGTGAGGGACAGCAGCCGGGTTCGTCCGGCGCCGGTGGGGGTCTCGTCGTGTTCGGGTGTGCGCGTCCACTTGGCCCGGACGAGGTCGAAGGGCTGCCCGGAGCGCAGGTCAGGATGGTCGGCGTCGACCAGGACGGCGAGCCGGTCGGCGTTGGCGGCCAGCAGCAGCCGCAGCAGCCACGGACCGGGATCGTCGGTCAGGTCGACCACCACGCTGCGGGTGTCCCCGCCGGACGGGCCGGTGGTGGACGGCGGCAGGCCGCGATCGAGCACGGTGGGCAGTCGGGTGTGCGCGGCGGCCTGGGGCAGCGGCCGATCGCCGACGAACACGCCCCGACCGGGCACGGCCGCGAGGAACCGCTGGGCCGCGGTGATGGCGCCGGCGGCCAGCTCGTCGGCCTGGCTCTCCTCGGCGTGCCGCCCCCGGGTGTAGATGGAACGCGGCGGTGTGGACGAGCCACCGGACTCCCACTCGCCACCCGAGCCACCCGAGCGATCCGAGCGGTCGAGGCGTTTCCAGGTGGCGGCGGTCGGTTGGCAGCTGTACATGTCGGCGCGGGCGCCCACCGCTTCGGCACCGTCGTAGATGTGGAAACCCGGCCAGATCGCCTCGAAGGCGAACCCCTGGTCCAGCAGGGCCTTCTGGACCCGGGCACCGAGCGCGGGCGTCCGCTCGCTGTAGCCGTAGGCGACGAGGACCCGGCCGCGCTCCCGGTCGGCGAGGCCCTGCGCGCCCCGGGCGGCGAACAGCGACACACCGGACGGGGTGTACGGCGGGTCGGTGAACACCAGGTCGGCGTGGCCGGCGACCGACGGCGGCAGGCCAAGGCGCAGGTCCGCGTACAGGCAGCGCAGGGCCACCCCGTGTGCGTGCGCGGAACGGTCGAGGAACGCCAGCAACTCCTCGTCGATGTCGACCACGGTGACCCGCAACCCACCAGCCGTCCCACCCGGTGCTCGGCCGTCCGTCCCGGCGGACGACGGGCTGTCCGTCCCGTGGGCGGATCGGCTGGCGCGGGCGGCGAGCAGGAGCAGGGCCAGCGAGGTGAGATCGTGGTCGCCGACGCAGAGCAGCTCGGCCTCGCGCAGGTCGTAGTGCGTGGCCAGCCAGACCGCCCGGCGCACGACCGTCGCCGCGGTGGCCGGGACATGGTCCAGGTCGGCGCGGGGGCGGGGGGCGGCCGCGATCAGGCCGTGCATGGTGGTGATCAGGGCGCTGTGCCGGCGGACCTCGGCGGCCAGCGGGTCCACAGGGGCGGACGAACGCAGTTCCGCGTAGCGGATCAGGGAGCGGTAGCGGTCGACCGTCGGGGCGCGCAGCACCAGCCGGCCGTCGGCGGCGGTGTGCAGGTCCCCGTCGAGTGTCCGCAGGATGATCTCCACCGAGCGGCGGGGCAGCCCGGAGCCCTGCACCAGCCCACGCAGCGTCTGGGGCTGCTCGGTCAGCGCCGCCACCACCCGGCGCGGCGCCAGCGCGTGCACCCCGTAGCCGTGCAGCAACGTCGCCAGCGACTCACCCGCCGCCGCGGCCGCCGGCTGGTCGGATGTCGCCCCGGCCACCGGCGAATCGGACGTCGCGGCCTCCAGCGGCGCGGCGTCCGGCCGGGCGACCTGCGGTGGCGTGGCGTGCGGTGGGGCGGTGTGCGCTGGGGCGGCGGATGGCTGGGGATCGGTCACCGTCCCAGCGTGTCACCCCACGCCGGTACGTGATTTCACCGGTCGCGGGTTCGGCGGCTACCCTCGGGAGGTGCTCAGAAGGCTGGATCTGCGTGGCTCGACCCTCACCGGGGCGCAGGTGCGGCGTCTGCTGCCCCGCGCCGCCCTCGACGTGGACGTCGCCGTCGAGGCCGTGCGGCCGGTATGCGCGGACGTCCGTGACCGTGGTGACGCCGCTGTTCTCGACGCGGCCGAGCGGTTCGACGGGGTCCGTCCCCCCCAGCTGCGGGTGTCCGCCGCGCAGCTGGCGGCCGCCGCCGAACGCCTCGATCCGGAGGTGCGCGACGCGCTGGCCGAGGCGATCCGGCGCTGCCGGCTGGTCCATGGGGCGCAGCGGCGCGCACCGGTGACCGTGGACGTCGCCCCGGGCCTCGCGGTGACCGAGCGCTGGGTGCCGGTCGAACGGGTCGGGCTGTACGTGCCGGGCGGGCGGGTCGCCTACCCGAGCAGCGTCGTCATGAACGTCGTCCCCGCCCAGGAGGCCGGGGTGAGCTCGCTCGCGGTGTTCTCCCCGCCGCGGAAGGACAACGGCGGCCTGCCGCATCCGGTCGTCCTCGGCGCGTGCGCGCTGCTCGGTATCGACGAGGTGTACGCCGCCGGCGGCGCCCAGGCGATCGCGATGGCCGCCTACGGCACCGAGAGCTGCCCGCCGGTCGATGTGATCACCGGGCCGGGCAACGTCTACGTGACGGCGGCCAAGCGGCTGGTGCGCGGCGTCGTCGGGGTGGACGCGGAGGCCGGTCCGACCGAGGTCGCGATCCTCGCCGACGACACGGCCGACCCGGCGCACGTCGCCGCCGACCTGATCGCCCAGGCCGAACACGACCCGATGGCCGCCTGCCTGCTCGTCACCACGTCGGCGGAGCTCGCCGACGCCGTCGACGTCGAACTCGGCAAGCGGGTGCCCGCCACCCGTCACCGCGAGCGGGTCGAGCAGGCCCTCGCCGGCCAGGGGGCGATCGCGCTCGTCGCCGACCTCGACGCCGGGCTCGCCGTCGCCGACGGCTGGGCCGCCGAGCACCTGGAGATCCAGACCGCGGACGCCGCCGCGGTGGCCGCCCGGGTCCGCCACGCCGGGGCGGTGTTCGTCGGGGCGTACGCCCCGGTGCCGCTCGGTGACTACCTGGCCGGCTCCAACCACGTCCTGCCCACCGGCGCGACCGCGCGCCACTCCGGGGGCCTGTCCGTCGCCACCTTCCAGCGGCAGGTCCACATCGTCGAGAGCACCCGGGACGCGCTGCACGCCGTCTCCGGGCGTCTCGGCGCACTCGCCGGAGCCGAGGACCTCACCGCACACCGTGACGCCGTGGAGGTTCGATTCCGATGACCCCGTCGACGACCGGCCAGCCGTCGTTCGCCGGCTTCGCCGAGGCCGGTTCGGCCTCCGACGACCGGCCCTGGCAGCCCCTGGGGCTCGACGAGCTGCCCCTGCGCGACAGCCTGCGCGGGATGTCCCCGTACGGCGCCCCGCAGCTCGACGTCCCGGTGCGCCTGAACACCAACGAGAATCCGCATCCGCCGTCGATCGGGCTGGTGGACGCGCTCGGCAAGGCCGCGACCCTGGCCGCGACCGAGGCGAACCGCTACCCGGACCGCGACGCCGAGGCGTTGCGCGCCGACCTCGCCTACTACCTGACCTCCGACGCCGGCTTCGGTGTGCACACCGCCCAGGTGTGGGCGGCCAACGGGTCCAACGAGATCCTGCAGCAGCTGTGCCAGGCGTTCGGCGGCCCGGGCCGGATCGCCATCGGGTTCGAACCGTCCTACTCGATGCACCGGCTGATCGCGCTGGCCACCGCCACCGAATGGGTCGCCGAGCAGCGCGCGGACGACTTCACACTGTCCGCCGAGCAGGTGACGGCCGCGATCGAACGGCACCGCCCGGCGCTGGTGTTCCTGTGCTCGCCGAACAACCCGACCGGCACCGCGCTGCCACCGGAGGTCATCACCGCCGCCGCCGCGGCGATGGCGGCTGTTGGCAGCGGGATCGTCGTCGTCGACGAGGCGTACGCGGAGTTCCGCCGCGCCGGGGTGCCCAGCGCCGTCACCCTGCTGCCGGCCAACCCGCGGCTGGTGGTCACCCGCACGATGAGCAAGGCGTTCGCGCTCGCCGGCGCGCGGGTCGGCTACCTCGCCGCCCATCCCGCCGTCGTCGACGCGCTGGCGCTGGTCCGGCTGCCCTACCACCTGTCGACCTTCACCCAGGCGGTGGCGCGCACCGCGCTCGCCCACGCCGACGAGCTGCTCAGCACGGTCGAGGCGGTCAAGGCGCAGCGGGACCGGATCGTGCGGGAACTGCCCGGCCTCGGCCTGGCGCTGGCCCCCAGCGACGCCAACTTCGTGTACTTCGGCCGGTTCGCCGACGAGCAGAACGTCTGGCGTCGCCTGCTGGAACGCGGAGTGCTCGTGCGCGACGTCGGCCCCGACGGCTGGCTGCGGGTCACCGCCGGCCTGCCCGGCGAGATCGACGCCTTCCTCGCCGCGCTCTCCCAGGTGCTCGTCGACGCGCGCACCGACGAGACCGGTCTGATCACGCTCGCCTCCCGCTGAGAACCTTCGCGAAAGACACCGAGGACAGTCCCGATGGCCCGCACCGCTCGTATCGCCCGCAAGACCCTGGAGTCGGACGTCCTCGTCGAGCTCGACCTCGACGGCACGGGAGTGGCCACCGTCGACACCGGTGTGCCGTTCTACGACCACATGCTGTCCCAGATCGGCAAGCACGCCGGCTTCGACCTGAACGTGCGCACCCGCGGTGACCTGCACATCGACGCCCACCACACGGTCGAGGACACCTCGATCGCGTTCGGCACGGCGCTGCGCGAGGCCCTCGGCGACAAGGTCGGCATCCGCCGGTTCGGCGATGCCACCGTCCCGTTGGACGAGGCGCTCGCCCAGGCCGTCGTCGACCTGTCCGGCCGGCCGTACTGCGTGCACGTCGAACCGGACCTCGTCGGTCTGATCGGCACCTACGACACGACCCTCACCCGGCACATCTTCGAGTCGATCACCAGCTCGGCCCGGATCGCCCTGCACGTGCGGGTGCTGTCCGGGCGCAACGCCCACCATGTGGTCGAGGCCCAGTTCAAGGCGGTCGCCCGGGCCCTGCGCGACGCGGTCGCACTCGACGCCCGGGTCGCCGGCATCCCGTCCACCAAGGGCGTGCTGTGAGCCGGGTGGTCGTGCTCGACTACGGGTCGGGCAACCTGCGTTCGGCCGAGCGGGCCCTAGTCCGGGTCGGCGCGGACGTCACCGTGACCGCCGATCTCGCCGCCGCCCGCGACGCCGACGGTCTGGTCGTCCCCGGGGTCGGCGCCTACGCGGCGTGCATGGCCGGGATCGACGCGCTCGGAGCCGGCGAGGTCGTGCGCGCGCGGGTCGCCGCCGGACGCCCGGTGCTCGGCATCTGCGTCGGCATGCAGGTGCTGTACGAACTCGGCGAGGAGCACGGCGTGCGGACGCCGGGTATCGGAGTGCTGGCCGGCGAGGTGCGCCGCCTGGCCGCGCCGATCCTGCCGCACATGGGCTGGAACACGGTGCGCCCGCCGGCCGACTCGGTCCTGTTCGCGGGGCTTGCGGGTGACACCCGGTTCTACTTCGTCCACTCGTACGCGGCGAAGGCCGACCCGTCCGCCGGCGACACCGTCGGCGAGCACGGCGAACCGTTCGCCGCCGCCGTCGAACGCGGCGCGCTGGCCGCCACCCAGTTCCATCCGGAGAAGTCCGGCGACGCCGGCGCCCACCTGCTCACCAACTGGCTCGCCACCCTGACCTGACGTCCGGTCGGAGTTGCGCTCCCACAGCCCGGACAACCGGCGGCCCGCTGACCGATCCGTCCAGGTCGGGCAGCCCGTAGGGTGTCGGCATGGCTCTGACTCTGCTGCCCGCCGTCGATGTGGCCGACGGTCTCGCCGTGCGTCTCGTCCAGGGCGAGGCCGGTTCCGAGACGTCCTATGGTGACCCGTTGGAGGCGGCACTCACCTGGCAGCGGGACGGCGCCGAGTGGATTCATCTGGTCGACCTGGACGCCGCGTTCGGTCGGGGTTCCAACCGTGAACTGATCGCCAAGGTCGTGCGTTCGGTGGACGTCGCCGTGGAGGTCTCCGGCGGCATTCGCGACGACGAGTCGCTCGACGCGGCGCTGGCGACCGGGGCGGCCCGGGTGAACATCGGCACCGCCGCGCTGGAGAACCCCGACTGGGTGCGCCGCGCGATCGCCCGGGTCGGCGACCGCATCGCCGTCGGCTTGGACGTGCGCGGCACCACCCTCGCCGCCCGCGGCTGGACACGCGAGGGCGGGGAGCTCTACGACGTCCTCGCGCGCCTCGACGCCGACGGCTGCGCCCGTTACGTGCTCACCGACGTCCGCAGGGACGGGACGCTGACCGGCCCGAACGTCGAACTGCTGCGTTCGGTGACCGCCGCGACGGACCGTCCGGTGGTGGCCAGCGGCGGCGTCTCCACGCTCGAGGACCTCACCGAGATCGCCGCGATCGCGGGCGTCGAGGGCGCCATCATCGGCAAGGCCCTCTACGCCGGCGCGTTCACCCTGCCGCAGGCGCTGGCCCTCACCGCGAGCCTCGCCGCCGGCAGCCCCACCCAGGCCACGGGCGGCCTGGGTCAGAACGCGGCCGGTTCGGTCGGCGGCGGGGCGGCCCGGTGAGCGTCGCCGTGCGGGTCATTCCCTGTCTGGACGTCGACGGCGGCCGGGTCGTCAAGGGCGTCAACTTCACCGATCTGCGTGACGCCGGCGACCCGGTGGAGATGGCCCGGCTCTACGACGCCGAAGGCGCCGACGAACTGACCTTCCTCGACATCACCGCGTCCTCCGGGGACCGCGCGACCACCTACGACATCGTGCGGCGCACCGCCGAGCAGGTCTTCATCCCGCTCACCGTCGGCGGCGGCGTGCGTTCCACCGAGGACGTCGACCGTCTGCTGCGCGCCGGCGCGGACAAGGTCGGCATCAACACCGCGGCGGTCGCCCGTCCGGAACTGGTCCGCGAGTGCGCGCACCGGTTCGGCAACCAGTGCATCGTGATCTCGATCGACGCCCGCCGCTGCCCCGACCCGGACGGCCCCCGCTTCGAGGTCACCACGCACGGCGGACGGCGCGGCACCGGCATCGACGCGGTCGCCTGGGCGGCGCGGGTCACCGAACTCGGTTCCGGTGAGATCCTGCTGAACTCCATGGACGCCGACGGCACCCGCGACGGCTACGACCTCGAGATGCTCACCGCCGTGCGGGCCGAGGTCGACGTCCCGGTGATCGCCAGCGGCGGCGCCGGTGACCTGGCGCATTTCGCCCCGGCGGTGGCCGCGGGCGCCGACGCCGTGCTCGCCGCGAGCGTGTTCCACTTCGGGCAGCTACGCATCGGCGAGGTGAAGACCGCTCTGCGGGACGCCGCCGTCCCCGTCCGCTGATCGGCCGCCGATGACCGCATCCGAGCCCGGGGACTGTACCGACGACCGGGCCGGCGACCGCACCGGCGGCGGGCGGCGTTCGGGGATCATCGCGCGTGGCCTGGCGACGATGCGCCTCGGCGCGCGCCACGAACCACGGCAGTTCGCGTTGGCGACCCTCGGCGGCAGCCTGTTCACCCTCACCGGGGTGGCGAGCTCCCTCGTCCTCGGTGAGGCGACGGACCGGGTCGTGATCCCGGCGATCGACGATGGCCACGCGGACGCGTCCGCGCTCGCCGCCGTCGGCGTGGCGTTCGTGGCCGTCGGCTGCGTGCGGGCGTTCGGCATGTACCTGCGCCGGCTCGCCGGCGGCGCGGTGGTGTTCCGGCTCCAGGCCCGTTACCGCCATGAGGTCACCCGTCAGTACCTGCGGCTGCCGTTGTCCTGGCCATCAGAGCCATTCGACCGGCGCTCTGCTGTCCAACGCCAACGCGGACGTCGAGGCGATGTGGTCTCCGCTGATGCCGTTGCCGTTCGCCCTCGGGGCCCTGATGATGCTGGCGGCCGCGCTGGTGCTGCTCGTGCTCACCGATCCGGTGCTGGCGCTGATCGGACTCGCGGTCTTCCCGACCTTCGGTCTGCTCAACATCTGGTACGCCCGCCGGGCGTCGCCGTTGTACGCGCAGGCCCAGCAGCTGCGCGGTGAGGTGAGCGCGGTGGCCCACGAGTCGTTCGACGGCGCTCTCGTAGTGAAGGCCCTCGGCCGGGAGGAAGAGGAGACCGCCCGGTTCGCCGACCGGGCCGAACGGCTCCGGGACGCGATGATCAGCGCCGGTCGGCTACGTGGCATGTTCGACCCGCTGATGGAGGCACTGCCCAACCTCGGCATCCTGGTCGTGCTGCTCGTCGGCGCCGTGCGCATCCGCACCGGGGCGATCGACGTGGGGCAGCTCGTCCGGGTCGCCTACCTGTTCACGCTGCTGGCCTTCCCGCTGCGCGCGTTCGGCTGGGTGTTCGGCTGGGTGTTCGGCGAACTCCCGCGCTCCGTCGCCGGCCGCCAGCGGGTGGACGCGGTCACCCAGGCCCGCTCGGACGAGCAGCACGGCCCCCGCACGCTGAGCGCCGCCGGCCCCGCGGCGCTGTCCCTGCACCAGGTCACCTACACCTACCCGCGCTCCGCACCCGACGGCGAGCCCGTACCGGTTGGCGCCCCCGACGCCATGGCCGCCCGGCCGACCCTGCTCGACGTGGGTGTCGAGGTGGCACCCGGCAGCGTCGTCGCGATCACCGGACGCACCGGCGCGGGCAAGTCGACCCTGGTGGGGCTGCTCGCCCGGCTCGTCGACCCGGACGACGGCGAGGTCCGAGTCGACGGGATCGACCTGCGGGACCTCGCCGTCGGCGAGGTGAGCCGGGCGGTGGCCGTCGTGGCGCAGCAGGCGTTCCTGTTCGACGACAGCGTGCGCGCCAACATCACCCTGGGCCTGGCCGCCACCGACGACGCGGTGTGGACGGCGCTGCGTCGGGCGCAGGCCGACCGCTTCGTCGCCAGGCTCCCGGCTGGCCTCGACACCATGGTCGGCGAACGCGGCACCAGCCTGTCCGGTGGCCAACGCCAACGGATCTGCCTGGCCCGTGCCCTGCTGCGCGAGCCCCGCCTGCTCGTTCTCGACGACGCGACCGCCAGCGTCGACCCGCGGGTCGACGCCGCGATCCTGGCCGATCTGCGGGCTCGCGCCGGCGCGGCCACGGTGGTGGTCGTCGCCCAACGCCGTTCCACGATCGCCCTGGCCGACGAGGTGGTGCACCTCGAGGGCGGCCAGGTGATCGGCCGTGGCAGCCACGAGCACCTGCTCGCGACCTCACCCCGCTACGCGGCTCTGCTCACCGCCTACGAGCAGGCCGCGCAGGCGGCGGCCCTCGACGCCGAGCCCACCGTCGACCTGGACCTGGAC
>NZ_CADCWS010000002.1 GCF_902806475.1 Candidatus Frankia nodulisporulans | reverse complement strand
CAGCGCACCCCCGTCTCCGACCACCGCGCCCCGGTCCCGTCCCGACCGCCTCGAACTGAGCGGCGCACGACAGGTTCTGGAGCCCGCACCGCCCGGATCACGGCCAGATCGCGGCCGGTGGTGTCAGCGGGCGAGGTCGACGAGCAGGGCGCGGTGGTCGGAGACGGGGGTGCGCTGGCAGTGCACGGCGCGGACCTCGCCGATCGCGCCGCGGGCGAGCACATGGTCGAGCTGTACCTGGGGTGCGGGCGCCGGGTAGGTCGGGGTCGCGGCGAGTCGGCGCCAGCGGGTGAGCAGACCGGGCAGCGCACCGGGCAGGTTCAGATCGCCGAGGATGACGACCGGGCCGTCACCTTCACCGTCACCGCCATCGCTCCGAGCGCCGCCGCTCTCGCCCCCGGTGGTCCCGGCAGGGTTCCCGAGTTCGGCGGCCGTGGCGGCCCCGGCGGGACGGCGGGTGAGACGGCGGGTGAGACGACGCAGCTGCCAGGCGTTCCACCCGGGGACGAAGGACAGGTGCGTGGTCACGACGGTCAGCGGACCGTCGTCGGTGTCGAGGGTCGCCGCGACCGCCAGGCGAGGCTCGTCGTCGAGCAGGACCAGCCGTGCCCGGCCGCCGGGACCGCCGCCGGGTAGGGCGATCGGTGAACGTACCGGCGCCCGGCCGAGGTCGATGACCCGCCAGTCCCGCACCGGAAACCGGCTGATCAGCGCGATCCCGTAGGCCGGTTCACCGGCGGGGCGGGGGACGTCCGCGGGGCGCCAGGTCTCCCCCGGCGTCCCGTACACCGTGGGGACGAACCGCCAGTCGCCGTCGTCGGCACCCATGGCCCCCGCGGCCAGCGCGGCGAGGTCAAGCCGGCCGGAGCGGGGCTGGTCGAGGTCGACCTCCTGGAGGCCGAGGACGTCCGCGTCCAGCCCGACGATGGCCTCGACGAAACGCTCCGCCCGAACCGCACCGTCGGCGAGGGACCGTCCGTGCATCACGTTGAAGGTGCCCAGCCGCACGCCGCTGACCGTACCGGACGCGCGACCCGAACGGGCACCGTCCGAGCCAGCGGTACGAGCCACGCCAGGACGGAGCCACGCCAGGACGGGAGGGCCGGGTCGGGACGGGACGGCCGGCGCCAGGACGGGATGGCCGACGTCAGCCGGTCGGGACGGGCCGATCGATGGCACCCGGGGCATCGAACGGGGCGGTGGAGCGCTCGGTGGCGGCAGCGGTGGGTCGGGCGGCGGCGCCGGCGCGTAGGACGAGCTCGAGGTCGAAGCGGATGTCGGGGTCCTCCAGACCGGGGCCGAACAGGTCGCGTAGCTGGTTGACGCGGTAGCGGACGGTCTGCGGATGGATGTGCAGACGCTCGGCGATCAGGCCGCGCTGGCCACGCAGCGACAACCAGTGCAACAGGGTCTCGGCGAGGCGTTCGCGGGTGCGGCTGGGAAGGTTGTCCAAGGGCGCGAGGAGCCGGGTGGCGAGGTCGGTGACGAGGCCCGGGTCACGGGCGAGCAGCAGGGCGCTCAGATACTCGTCGGTGAACAGCGGGTCGGCGGTGGCGGCGCTGGTGGTGGTGAGGCGACCGGCGTCGCGGGCGTCGCGGGCGTCACGGGCCCGGGCGGCGCTCGCGGCGCTCTGGGCCCAGACGACGGCGGGGCCGACGACCGCGCCGAGACCAGCCAGCCTCGCGGTCAGCGCCACCCGGCCAGGGCCGGGTTCGGTGGCGCCGACGAACAGCCAGGTGTCCTGGCCCTGGACCGTGCGCGGGCAGCCGTCCGGCAGCCGCAACGCCCGCACGCCATGATCGCTGGCGTCCCCGACGTCCCAGGCATCCCCGCTGTCCCAGGGATCCCGAGCCTCCCGAGGATGCCCGGCGCTGCTGGCAACGGCGGGATCGGCGGGTTCCCCGCGACGCGCCGCGTCGAGGGCGGGCGGGCCGGCCGGGACGCACGCGGGGATCAGAACGGCGGCCAGGCGACCGGGCAGGGTCAGCCGGCCCGACTGGGCGACCTGGGCGACGGCGTCCACGGGGGCGCCGGTGAGCAGCATCTCACCGAGCCGGTCGAGCAGGCGTTCGCGTTCACCGGCGGCGGTGAACTGCTCGGTGGCGTATCCCTCGGCGGACGCCGCCGAGATGCCGTCGATGTAGGCGAACATCATCTCGGCGAGGGAGACCAGGCCGGCGGCGTCGACACCGTTGCGGGCCGCGGCCTCACCCAGACGCCGCCAGGACACCCGGGCACCGACCCGGTAGGCACCGAGCAGGTTGTCCAGGGAACGTCCGGCTCGCACCTCGCCGCGGCCCAGCCGGACGTAGACGTCACGTCCGGAGGCCAGGTTCGGCTCGAGCTGCGGCCCGGCCTCGACGACAGCCAGGAACCGCCGCAGTGCCTCGGCGACCCCGCGGCGCACGCCCTGGCCGAACCGGCCCTCCAGCGGACGGGCGTAGGCCGGCACCTCCCGGGAGATCGCCAGGATGACCTCTTCGCCCAACTGGCCAAGCTCTGCGGCGAGCGTCCCGGGCAGACCGGCCGGAAACTGTCCCATGGGAACAGACTGTCTCATGCGCCACACCCCCGATCTCATGCGCCACACCCCCGATGGTCAGGGGCGGCGCCGAAGTCCTGTCCGCTATCCGTCCGGTGGTGTGCGTCGCTCGGGCCCGAGGGGCGGCGGCGGGCAGTAGCGTGGCATCCGTGGCCACGTCCTCTGTTCCTGCCCCTGATCCGGTCGGTTCCGCCGCGGTGAGGTCGGCCGTGGGGAGGCCGGCGGTGGTGCCGCCGACGGTGGTACGACCCCGCCAGGGCGCGGCGTCGCCGTCCTTGCCGGTGCCGAGCTATCCGATCGAGCGGGTGCGCCTGGGGAACGGGCTACGTGTTCTGTTCGCACCCGACCGGACGGCGCCGGTGGTGGCGGTGAGCGTCCACTATGACGTCGGCTTCAGGTCGGAGCCGCAGGGGCGCACCGGTTTCGCGCATCTGTTCGAGCATCTGATGTTCCAGGGCAGCGCGAACGTCGGCAAGGCGGAGCATCCCAAGCACGTCCAGGCCGCCGGTGGAATCTTCAACGGTTCCACCCATCCGGATCACACCGACTATTACGAGCTGTTGCCGTCCGGGGCGCTCGAACTCGCGCTGTTCCTCGAGGCCGACCGGATGCGCAGCCCCAAGATCACTCAGCAGAACCTCGAGAACCAGATCGCCGTGGTGCAGGAGGAGATCCGGGTCAACGTCCTGAACCGGCCGTACGGCGGATTTCCGTGGATCAGCCTGCCGCCGGTGGCGTTCGACACGTTTCCCAACGCGCACAACGGCTACGGCGATTTCACCGAGCTCGCCGCGGCCAGCCTCGACGACGCCGAGGACTTCTTCGACAAGTTCTACGCACCGGGCAACGCCGTGCTAACCGTCACCGGTGACTTCGATCCGGCGGAAGCGCTCACCTTCGTCGAGCGCTACTTCGGTGACATCCCCGCCCGCGCCGTGCCGGCGCCGGGCAGCTTCGCCGAGCCCGTGCGCTCGCAGGAGCGCCGCGAGCGCATCACCGACCGGGCTCGCCCCCCGCGCCGCGCTCGCCGTCGGCTACCGGGTGCCAGATCCGATCGGCGACCTGACCGGTTTCCTCGCCTACTGCCTGCTCGCCGACGTGCTCAGCGACGGCGACGCCAGCCGGCTCGAGCGCCGGCTCGTCCAACACGACCGTTCGGTGACCGGTGTGCGCGCCTCGCTCGGTACCTTCGGAAGCCCCTTCGAGCAGCGTGATCCCCTGCTGTTCACGCTGGAGGCCCGCCAGTCCGAGGACGCGACCGTCCACGGCGTGCTCGCCGCCGTGGACGAGGAACTCGGCCGCCTGGCACACGACGGTCTCGTCGTCGGCGAGCTGGAGCGGGTACAGGCCCGGGTCGTCTCGTCGCTGCTGCGCGAGGCCGACGACGCGCTGGGCCGGGCGATGTCGATCGCCGTGCACGAACTGCGCCGTGGCCGTCCGGAGCTCGTCAACGAGCTGCCGGCCGAGCTTGCCGCCGTCACCGCCGACGAGGTCACCGCCGCCGCCGCGAGCCTGCTGGACCAGGGCCGCTCGGTCCTCGAACTCGAAGCCGGCGCTGCCCCCACCGCCTGACCAGCCCAGTACCGCCTGACCCGTCCACCGTCTGACCAGCAGCCATGAGATCGGGAGAGCCGTGACATCCGTTCTTGTCCCCGAGGTGCGGCCGTCAGCGCCGGCGCGCCTGCCCTCGGTCACGGACCGAACGCTGTCCAACGGGCTGCGGGTGCTCGTGGTCGAGCGCACCAGCGTGCCGCTCGTCGAGGTGCGGTTGCGGGTTCCGTTCGCCGGGACCGGCGCGCAGTTCCACGCCGGTGCGGAGGTGCTCGCGGAGACGCTGTTCACCGGGTCCGCCCGCCACGACCGCACCGGGCTCGCCATCGAGGTGCAGAGCCTGGGGGCGCGCTGTCCACCGGGGTCGACAACGACCGGCTCGCCGTGGTCGGCTCCGCGCTCGCGTCGAACCTCGAGCCGCTGTTGCAGATCATGGCCGAGGTGCTGCTCGGCGCCACCTACCCGGACGACGAGGTCGCCGGCGAGCGGGAGCGGATCGTCGAGGACACCGCGGTCGCCCGCAGCCAGCCGGCGGTGATCGCCCGGGAGGCGCTGCTCGCCCGGATCTTCGGCGACCATCCGTATGCCAAGGGCATCCCCGACCCGGCCGTGGTCGCCGCCGTGCGCGCGGACGACGTGCGGTCCCTGCACGCTCGCCGGGTGGTCCCGGCCGGCGCCATCCTCACCCTGGTCGGCGACATCGCCGCCGAACGGGCCTTCACCGCGGTGACCTCGGCTCTCGGCGGCTGGGCGGGCGAGCTCTCGGCGCCGGCCCCGCCGCTGCCCGTGATCGAACCGGGTCCGATCCTGATCGTCGATCGGCCGGGTGCGGTGCAGACGAACATCCGCCTCGGTGGGGCCGCGTTGCCACGGTCAGCACCCGGGGCGCCGGCCCAACGGCTCGCCAACACGATCTTCGGTGGCTACTTCAGCTCCCGGCTGGTCGACAACATCCGCGAGGACAAGGGCTACACCTACTCCCCGCGCAGCTCCATCGACCACTACCTGGCCGGGTCCCGTCTGACGATCGCCGCGGACGTCGCCACCGAAGTCACCGGCCCGGCACTGCTCGAACTCTGGTACGAACTCGGCCGGATCGCGCTGCTGGCGCCCAGCCAGCGGGAGCTGGACGCGGCACGTCAGTACGCCGTCGGCACCCTGGCACTGGGCAGCGCCACCGCCGCGGGCCTTGCCTCCACCCTGTCGGCGCTGGCCGGCGCGGACCTCGGGGTCGAGTACCTGCGTGACCATCCGCGAGCCTTGGCCGAGGTCACCCTCGAGGACCTTCAGGCGGCGGCGGCTGACCTGCTGGCACCGACCCGTCTGGTGACGGTCCTGGTCGGTGACCGCGAGCGGATCACCCGCGCCGTGGGCGACCTGGCCCCGATCGCACCGGCCTGACGCCGCGCCCACCACCACCACCGCACGCCGCTGGCCGTGTCAGTGGCGCCCGCCGGTTCGCGTCAGTGACGCTCGGACGGGGACCTCGGCGGAGCCGGTCGAGGTGCGACCCCGGTAGCACCGGCCGCCGCACCCGGCCCAGGCCGCGTCGGCCCGGACCCGCTTGACCCGGCGGCGCCGGACCCACCGGTGACCGCGGCGCTCCCGCCGGAGCCGGCCCGATCCGGCCCGCGGGACGTCGCGGCGCCGGCCGGGCCAGCCGCGGGGGTGCCACCTGACACGCCGCCCGGACCGCCGCTGCCAGCACCGCTTGGCCCACCAGCACCGCTTGGCCCACCGGTACCGCCCGGGCCGCCAGGACCGCCGGCGTTGCCGCGTCCACCGAGTTCCCCGGGCAGGGCGACCCGTGGGTCACCGACCGAGTCGACGACCTGGCGAGCCAGGTCATGGACCCGGCGGCCCATGCCGCGGGCCGTGCGCCGCAGCCGTTCGAACGCCTCGCGCGGGCGAATCTGATTACGTTCCGCCAGCACCCCGATCGCCTGCTCGACGATCACGCGGGAGGCCAGCGCATGTTCAAGCTGGATGACGGACAGCCGTAGCTGCTCGATCTCACCGAGATCCCGCTCGGCGCGGCGTGGCCGCCCGGGCGGGGCGAGGTCCTCGGCGAGCAGGTCGGCCAGGACCATCGCGGACAGCAGATCGCCGACCGGCCGTACCTCCGGTCCCGGTCCTTCGACCACCCAGCCGGCCGAGGTCCGCCGCAGCCGCATGTCCGCCCCTAGGCGGCGGGCCGCGGCCGTCGTGGCCGCGGCCGTGGCAGCCGCGTTCGTCCCCCGTCCAGCACTCGACGGGCCGGCCGATCCGGCCGCGGCCGCCGGCTGGACCGGACGCGGCGGCGTGGTCCGAGCCGGCCCGCCGGGGCGCACCGCCCGCGCGATGGTCTGCGGCGTCGGCATCCGGCCCGGTCGTGGATGTGCGGCGCCGGCGACGGGTGCCCCCCGGCCGGCGGAGGTCGCCGCCCCGGCACCGGAGGGCACACCCACCGCGGGCCCGCCGCCAGCCGTCGCCTCGGCGTGCGTCCGCTCGGCGTGCGGGACGTCGGCGTGCGGTTGCTGGGCGTCGACAGGTGGGGCGTCGGTATGCGGGACGTCAGCGTGCGGTTGCGGGACGTCCGCAGGTGGGGCGTCTGTAGGGGAGACGTCGGTGCGTGGGACGCCTGTGGGCGGGGCGACGGATTCGGGTGGGAGATCCGTGGTCAGGGACACCCGTGTGGGGGCCCCCGACTCGGCTGGATCGCCCGTTGGGGCCACCGCGACCGCGTCGGACAGGTCCGTGGCCGCCGCCGACATCGCGGCCACGGGGCCGTCGGTATCGGACGCCGAGCCAACGGACACCGGTACGTGACCGGAGGCCGCCAGTTCGTCGGCGATCCCACGTACCTGGGCACGATTCTCTGTGGTCACAGGCACCTCGCCATGGTCCAGGCTGACGAGAACACCGAGCAGTCGGCCATCTGGACGCAGGACCGGCGTCGCGAGATAGCTGCGCACCCCCAACAGACGATGCTCCGCGGTGTCGGCCGCGGGATGCCCGGGACCAACCCCGGACGCCGCCGCGGGGGCACCGTCGAGCATGCGGGCGATGACACTGTCGGCGCGGGGATAGTGGGTTCCCACCTCGAGACCGGCGAAGGATCCCGCCAGCCGGAGATAGCCCACGGTCGTCGCAGAAACCACGACGAAACAGGCTGTCTCCATCTGGTCGCGGGCATGAACCGCCCGTAGCGCGGCATCGACGGTGCTCCACGCCTGTTCTGAAGGTGCTGACGACACAGGCCGAACTCTCCCACAAACTTCACGGGCAGTGACGGACACCGTCCCACGTGCCGGCCGCGTGTGCGGTGGGAAGGTAAGAACTCCCGGGATGTTGTTGCTCTACGTATCCGTTATGCGGCAGAAGTGACCTTCTCGGTGACCTGGCGGATGCTCGGGTTCGTCATCACAGTGCCATCGGGAAAGAGCACAGTCGGCACGGTCGCGTTCCCGTTGTTCGCATCGCGGACACGTTGCTCTGCTGTCGGGTCGTTCTCGATATCCACGGTCTTGTACTCCACGCCGGCGCGGTCCAGTTGGCTCTTCAGTCGAACGCAGTAGCCGCACCAGGAAGTCGTGTAGATCGTGAGCACGAATGGCCTCCAAGTCACTGGGACACAACAGATGCTCCAACAGTGTGGCGGCGCCGTCCCTTCCCGCGCCAGACCGGTACTACCGTGTCGAGGGATGTCCGGACCCACCGCTCCGCCGCCCGCGCCCACCGCCGCGCCCGGGGCGCCAGCCGCCGCCGCCCCCGCCGGCCCACCCGGTGCGACGCCCGTCGCCGCGTCCCGTGAGATCGGCGCGGCGGGCCCGGCCGCCGGCCACGATCTGCTGGCCGCGCTGGATCCGGAGCAGCGGGCCGCCGCGGCCGCCCCGCTCGGCCCGGTCTGCATCCTGGCCGGGGCCGGTACGGGCAAGACGCGCACGATCACCCACAGAATCGCGCACATGGTCGCGGATCGCGGGGTTGCGCCCGATCAGATCCTCGCGGTCAGCTTCACCACCCGGGCCGCCGGTGAGCTGCGCGGCCGGCTGCGGGCGATGGGTGTGCCGGGGGTGCAGGCGCGGACGTTCCATTCGTCCGCACTGCGCCAGTTGCAGTACTTCTGGCCGACGGTGGCCGGCGGTCCGCTGCCCAGGCTCGAGTCGAGCAAGATCCCGACGATGGCCCGGGCCGCGGCCCGGCTGGGCCTGCGCACCGACCGCACGGAACTGCGCGACCTGACCGCCGAGGTCGAATGGGCCAAGGTCTCGCTCGTCACCCCGGAGGACTACGCGCGCCTGGCCGCGGCGGCGGGCCGCGAGACGACGATGACCGCCGCGACGATCGGTCGGCTCTACGGCGCCTACGAGGAGACCAAACGGGAGGCCGGCATTCTCGACCTCGAGGATCTGCTGCTGCTCACCGCCGCCATGATCGAGGAGCACGGCTTCGTCGCGGGCGAGATCCGCTCCCGCTACCGGCACTTCGTCGTCGACGAGTACCAGGACGTCAACATGCTCCAGCAGCGGGTGCTCGACGCCTGGCTCGGTGACCGCGACAGCCTGTGCGTCGTCGGCGATCCCCATCAGACGATCTACTCGTTCGCCGGGGCCTCACCGCGTTACCTGCTCGAGTTCCCCCGCCGTCATCCGCAGGCGACGGTGGTCCGGCTGGTGCGCGACTACCGGTCGACACCCCAGGTGGTGGCCCTGGCCAACCGGCTGGTGGGGGCGGGGCCCCGGGCCGCGCTCGTCGCCGCCGCGCCCGCCGGGCCCGCGCCGGTGTGGCTCGAGTGCGACACGGAGGCCGACGAGGCCACCGCCGTCACCAGCCGCATCCGGACCCTGCTCGCCCGTGGCCTGCCGGCCAGCCAGATCGCCGTGCTGTACCGGACGAACGCGCAGTCGGAGGCCTACGAGTCGGCCCTCGGCGCGGCCGGCATCGCCTGTCTGCTGCGCGGCGGGGAGAAGTTCTTCGCCCGGCCGGAGGTCCGCAAGGCGACCGGGCTGCTGCGGGCCGCCGTCCGCTCCGCCGACCTCGACCGTCCGCTCGGCCTCGCCGACGCGGTGGCGGACGTCCTCGGTGCGCTGCAGTGGTACCCGCACACCGCCGCCGTCGGCACCGCCGCCGTCGGCACCGGCGCCGAACGGGAGCGCTGGGAGAACCTCGCCGCGCTGCACCGACTCGCCGAGGATCTCGCGGCCCGCGATCCCGCCGCCGGTCTCGGCGAGTTCGTCGCCGAACTCGCCGATCGCGACACCCACGAGCATCTGCCGACCGTCGAGGGGGTGACGCTGTCCACCCTGCACGCCGCGAAGGGCCTCGAATGGGACGCGGTCTTCCTCGTCGGCCTCACCGAGGGCACCCTGCCGCTGGTGCACGCCCGCTCCACCGAGCAGGTCGAGGAGGAGCGCCGGCTGCTCTACGTCGGGATCACCCGTGCCCGCACCCAGCTGGTCCTGTCATGGTCGCTGGCGCGCACCCAGGGAGCCAGCCGGGTCCGCCGCCCATCCCGTTTCCTGGACGAGCTACGCCCCGCACGCCGTGGCTCCGGTGGTACCGGTGGCTTCGGTGGTGCCGCTGGCTCGAGTGGTTCCCGGGGCGGCGGCGGAGCCACCGGACGGGACGCCTCGACTGACCCGGCTGCGGAGCGGTCGCCGGGATCGGACGGGACGGGCGGGGCGCCCGGCTCCGGGGGACCCGGGGACGCGGCTCGGACCCGGACCAGGGGGCGTTCCGCGGTGCGCTGCCGGGTCTGCGGTCAGTCGCTGACCGGTGCGTCGGCGCGGGTCGGACGGTGCGCCCAGTGCCCCGGTGACGTGGACGCCGCGCTGTACGAACGCCTGCGGGTCTGGCGGGCCGCCACCGCGAAGGAGGCCCGCATGCCGGTGTTCGTCATCCTCACCGACGCGACCCTGCGTGCGATCGCCGAATGCCGACCCGGCACGGTCGCCGAACTGGTCCGGATCCCCGGGATCGGCCAGGCCAAGCTCGACCGGTACGGCACGGCGGTGCTCGCCCTGGTGGCCGACCGCGCCACGCCGTGAGCACGGCTCCACCCTTGTGACGCAACGTGTCATACTCGCGACACAGAAAATACGTTGAGGTTCTCGCGAAGGCCTTCTACGGTTACACCGACGCCCCACAGACGCCGACTGGCTGCCATGCGCCACCGGCCCTCCGGAGAATCGAGGTGATCTCGCAATGGTGAACATTCTGGCGAACAGAGTGAGCAGCGAGGTCATCCGTGAGCAGGGCCCGCTGTCCGCGGCCTGCCTCCAGAGCACGGAGATCGGCGCTGGTCCGGCGCTCGCGCACGCCCTCTATACCGCCCTGTCGACCATCGGCATGGCCGATGCAGGCGTGCCGGCGGGTGTCCGCGGTCGGGTTCTCGGCATGTCCATCACCCCCATGGTGCTGGCGGCCACATCAGGCGCGGCCCGGCCGAGCGCCACGGCTGTGTTCGCCGCCCAGCAGGCACCCGTCGCACCGCTGTCGGGCACCGCTGCGCTGCTCACGAAGCATCGCCAGGTCACCGGGAACACCGCTGGCCAGCTGTCCACGAACCGTCACCTCACATCGGGATACGTCCTCGATCCGCATCCGGAGTAAGCGCTCCGGAGCTGACACGAGAGCCGCGATCCCGATGGGGATCGCGGCTCTTTGTCGTTTCGCTTCCTTCCATCCATCCGCTCGAAGCCAAACCGTGTCGGAGGTGACACCCCGGTGTTCGATCACATGATCGTCGCCCGGATCGAGCAGGATCGGCTCGTTCTGCCCTGCTGGGACGTCGATCCCGAAATGTTCTTCGCGGAGTCCCCGGCGGACGTGGAGACCGCGAAGGCCGTCTGCCACACCTGCCCGGTCCGGGCGGCCTGCCTGACCGCGGCCCTCGATCGGGGCGAGCCGTGGGGGGTGTGGGGTGGCGAGCTGGTGGTGACCGGCACCGTCGTCCCGCGCAAACGCCCCCGCGGCCGGCCACGCAAGGTCCGCCCCGAGGAGGTCGCGGCCTGAACGGGCCATCGTCTCGGCGGGTCGCGGCCTGAACATGGCCGCGGCTGCCAGCGGCCGCGGCCAAGCCACCTGGGTGCGGGCGGAACACCGAGCAGTCGGTGTTCCGCCCGCCGGTGTTGGCTGTGGATTTCCTCGCCTGACGGGGGCACCCGGATAGGGTTTCCCCGTGCCCAGTCGCGATCGCGTCTACCCGCTGTCGACCGGAGCCCCATCCACCCCCGAGTCGACGTCCCTGGCCGAGCCGTCCCTGGCCGAGCCGTCGCTCGCGGCGGCGGGCGCCGGGCTCGCCGCCGAACCCGAACCCGACCGTGCCGTCGGGCCGCGATCCCCGGGCGTCCCGGCGCACCGCGCGGCATCCCGTGCCGACGGGTCCGGCGAGCTGGGGCGGGCGGTCGCCGCACTCACCGCGCCGGAACTCGCCGCGGTCGTCGACCTGGTCGCCTGGGTCGACGCGCCATGGCTGTATGTCGCGAACGCGGCCGGGTCGGCCCGCCTGCCCACCGCCACACCGGACGGGCCCTGGGAGGTGCGCTCCGGGCGTGACCCGTTGGTCTCGCAGGATCCGCTGCACGGCGTGCCCCTGGCGAACGCCCTGGCCGACCCGTCCCCGCCGAACGAACGCAACGCCTATCCGTTCGCCGGCCGGCGGCTGCTGTCCGCGTTCGGCGACGCCACCCGCTCACCCGACCTGATCGTCGTGCACACCCCGGGCCACTACTGGCCGGAGCGCGGCGGTCATCTCGGTGAACACGGCTCGCTGGACGCCGGCCAGTCCCGCGCCCCCCTGCTGCTCTCCGGCGCGGGTGTGCGTGCGCGCGGCCTGCGTGAGGGCGTGGCCCGGGTCATCGACATCGCCCCGACCCTCGCCGTTCTCGCCTCGGCGAGCCTGCCCGGGGCCGAGGGTACGGCG
Organism: Candidatus Frankia nodulisporulans; assembly: GCF_902806475.1. GTDB lineage: Bacteria > Actinomycetota > Actinomycetes > Frankiales > Frankiaceae > Frankia > Frankia umida. Next base: position 57,806 of record NZ_CADCWS010000002.1, on the reverse strand, counting down.
CTGACCGACATCGTCACCGCCGGTGTCGCACGCCACGTCGTCGGTCTGCTGTGGGACGGCGCCAACTGCAACGATCTGCTGCATCTGGCCGGCACCGGCGTACTGCCGAACGTCGCCCGGCTGCTCGCCGAAGGCACGGCGCTGACCGGCGGTGCCATCGCCGAGTTCCCCAGCGTGACGCTGACCAACCACACCTCCGCGCTCACCGGCGTAGGCCCCGGCCGTCACGGCATCCTGCACAACGTCTACTTCGACCGCGCCGTCGGTCGTCAGGTGATCGTCAACGACGTGAAGACCTGGCACGCGGCCTGTGAACAGCTCCGCGACGGCGTCGAGACGCTCTTCGAGGCCGTGCTCCGGGCACGTCCGGCGGCGGTGACCGCCTGTGTGAACGAGCCGGTCGACCGGGGCGCGCACTACTCGACGTTCGGCCTGGTCCGCGCGGCCGGTTCCGCCAGCGGCGCCGGTGACATGGGCGACTACCTGCCCCCCGTCGAGGGTGATCCGCACAGCGACGCCGAATGGGCGAACCGGGATCCCGACTACGCGTGGTCCAGCCGGGTCGACGCGCTCGGCCTCACCCAGATCCTACAGCTGTGGGCCGCGGATGCCGTCCCGCCCGACGTCATGTGGTGGAACACCACCGTCACCGACACCGGCCACCACGGTGGCGGCCCCTATTCGCCCGAGTCCCGGGCCGCCCTGCGGGACGCGGACGCACGGCTGGGTGTCTTCCTCGACCTGCTGGCCGAGCGGGGCCTGCTGGCCGACACCGCGTTCCTGCTGACCGCCGACCACGGTTCGGAAGCCGCCGATCCGGACTGCCGCGGCGACTGGGGCGATGCCCTGCGGGCCGCCGGCGTGCGCTTCCGCGACGAAGGCTACGGCTTCATCTACCTCGGCGATCTTCCCTCCGGCGAGTAGCTTCGCCACCCCGGTGTCGCCTCGCGGCCTCGAGCTACCGCCCGTCGTCGGGGTCGGCCCTGGGCGCTGGCACGACCTCGCTGGCGGCCGTCGGCTGATCGACCGCTTCGGCCCGGTCGCCCGCGCCGGTTCGGTCGGCTGGTCCGGGCTGATCGACCGGGCCGGGCTGATCGCCTGCCTTGTGCTGCTCGGTGATCTTCGTCTGGGCGGGTGGTCGTGACCTGGCGGCGGCTTTCGGCTTCGGCTGGACGGCGGACCTCGCCCCGGCCGCGGGCCGTGTGGCCGAGGACGGCTTGGGTCGGGAGCCAGACGTCGGCGCGCCGGCGGCGGTCGGCCTGCTGCTGGAGGTCGGACCATCGGTAGCGGGCGACTCGGGGAGCGTCGGATCGGTAGCGGCCGGCGCGGGGGCGGCTCGCGGTTTCGGGGTGGGCTTCGACCGGGTGGTCGCCCTGGTCCGGGCTGCCCGCCCGGTGCCGGTCGCGCCGGCTTCTCCCGTGGCGGGGGGCGTGGGCGCCTCGGCCAGGGTCGCTCGGCGCCGGCCACGGCGGGAACGGGGGGTCCCGAGGACGACCGGACCGGCGAGCGCGTGGATGACGCCCGCCTCCTCCCGGACCCGCAGGACGGGCAGGGGACGGTCGGGCCGGTTGGCATGCGCGGCGGCGCGGGCGGCCGGCGTGCCTGGCTCGGCGAAACCGGGCTGCCAGCGTGCCATCTCGGCACGGAAGTCGCCGGTGCTGCCCAACTGGCAGAGCACACCGATGGCGCCGAGCGTCACGCGGTGGATGAGCAGGTACGACGGGGGGAGGTTGAGCTGGCGGCCGAGTTGGGCCGCGGCCGAACGCCAGTCGCCGAGCCGGGTGGCCTCACCCCGCAGCCAGCTGCGGGTGAAGGTGAACTCGTCCGCGGCGATCGGGGCCAGCATCGGGGCCAGATAGTCGAGCAGATCCGCGGCTTCGATCTCGGCCGCCGCCGGGATGAAACCCTCCGCGCGCAGCCCGTCGGCCACCGCCGCCGAGTCCCCGGCCAGTGTCTGGCGGGCGAGGCGGCCCACCGGCTCGGGCAGCCCGCCGGGCAGGCGGTTGACCGCGCCGAAGTCGAGGACGCCCAGGCGCCCGTCCGCCAGCAGCCGGAAGTTGCCCGGATGCGGGTCGGCATGCAGCAGCCCGGCCCGGGCCGGACACGAGTAGAGGAACCGGACCAGCAGCATCCCGGCCTGGTCCCGCTGTTCGGAGGTGCCCTCGCTGATGATGGTGGACAGTGGCGTTCCGTCGATCCACTCGCTGACGATCACCCGGTCGGCGCCGGCGATGGGACGGGGGACCGCGATGTCGGGGTCGCCGGCGTAGGCCTCGGCGAAGGCGGCCTGCCAGGCGGCCTCCAGCCGGTAGTCGAGCTCCTCGGCGACGCGGGCCTTGAGCTCCTCGATGAGGGGTTTGACGTCCAGGCCGGGAACGATCGAGCTGAACAGGCGGGCGGCCCGACCAAGCTGGGTCAGGTCGGCGAGCAGCGCGGGGCCGGCTCCCGGGTACTGCACCTTGACGGCGACCGGCCGGCCGTCCGCCCACACCGCCCGGTGGACCTGACCGATGCTCGCCGCCGCGACCGGCGTGTCGTCGAACTCGGCGAACAGCGACCGCCACTCGGGGCCCAGTTCCTCCTCGAGCACCCGCCGCATCACCGCGGTGGGGAGTGGCGGGGCCGCCTCCTGCAGTTTGGTCAGCGCCGCCCGGTAGGGCGCGGCCACCTCGTCGGGCAGCGCGGCCTCGAAGACGGACATCGCCTGGCCGAGTTTCATCGCGCCGCCCTTGAGCTCACCGAGCACGCGGAAGATCTGCGCGGCGGTGCGTTGCTGCAGCTCAGAGGCGACGACCTCGGCGGGGCGACCGCCCAAGCGTCGACCGGCGCCGATCGTGGCGCGGCCGGCGATCCCCAAGGGGAGCGCGGCCAGTTTCGCGGTGCGGACCACGGCCCGCCGCGGGATGTCGGACACAGCTCCATCGTGCCCCCTCCCGCCGTGTTACGGGAGGGTCGCGTGACGAACTGTTGGGTGTTATCCAGCTTCGGCTGGCCCAGCCCGGTGTGTCGGCGGGTCGCCGCGGCCGCCGGGACGGGGCGGAACCGTGCCCGCCCGGGGCACCCCCGGCGGCGCGGCCCGGGCGGCGCGACGGGCTGTCCGACAGGGACAGTTGGGGTGCACCGGCCAGCTGCGGCGGGCGACCTGCCAGCCGGGCACGGCGAACTCCAGAGATCCGTTCGCCGTCGCCGGCAGGGGGGTCTCGCCGCGCAGCACTATGGCTTTCGTCTCAGCGATGCGGTGCGCCGCCGAAGGCCGCCGCTCGGCGTGGCCGGGCCGGGGGAGGGGAGCGGACGCGTCGAGATAGTCCAGGGCCTGCATCGCGGCGAGCGCCGCGACCAGACTCGCGAGGGTCACGTCGCAGGGGTCGTCGCCGGTGGTCCGCGGCCGGACCAGCTGGAGGGCGAGCCGCGGCCAGTCGGGATCCCGGTCGTGGCGGTGCAGATGCTGGCAGTGCAGGCAGGCCGTCACCGTGGGCACGACGAGCGGCCCGACGATTCCGCTGGTCTCACGCACCCCGGCCAGCAGATGGGCGTGACCGCGGTGTTCCAGGTCGAGCGCTAGATCCGGGGCGAGCAGCGGCGGGCCGATCGGGGCGAGCACCACCAGATCCGCTTCGAAGGCCGCGGGCACCGGTGGCCCGGAGTCACCGACCGCCGGCACCTGATCGGGCCGACCGGGCCGGGTGGAAGCGCGTGCCGGCCGGGATGGTGTCGCCGACGGCTGCTGCCCGGGGGGAACCATGGCCGATCCGGGTCAGCGCCGCACCCGCCGCGAGAGCCCGGGAGCGGCCCACATCGGCCAGGCGCAGCCCACCGGGCGCGACGTCGGCGGCGGAAACCACCCCGGGATCATCGATCACGATGCGGCCGATGCCGGCCGCACCCAGCAGGGCGGCGATCTGCGCACCGACCCGCCCGGCTCCCCGGACCAGCACCTGGGCGGCCTGCCGGGCCCGCAGCACCGCCAGCGGGCGAGCCGGATCGGCCCAGCGCAGGGACAACGCGGCCAGATCCGGAAGCAGCCGGGCTCGTTCGGCCCGGGCGGTGACGGCCGGCTCCACGGCGCTGCCCGGTACCCCCAGGGCCTCGGCGAGCCGTGCGGCCGCCTGCGGGTCGGGAGCCATCAGCGACGACGTGAGGGTCGCGTCGGTCAGCATGCCGGCCTCGGCGAGCAGATCAAGCAGATCCTGACCGGCCGGGCCGCCGTCGGCACGCACCTGCTCCCAGGTGCGGCGGCCGTCGAGCGTGTCGAGCAGGGCCGTGTGCGCCGGCTGGAGACCGGTGACGACCACGGCCCGAGTCGGATCGATGCCGAGCTGCAAGGTCGAGCCGTTGTGCCAGAGCCGACGTAGGCCAGGCTTGAGGATCGGGCGCATGGATCCCCCGCGGGTCCACCGGCGGCCGCGGCCGCCGGACACAGTTCGGAATCCGGCCCGTGGGCCGGGAGGACCACCGTGTCACGCGGATCCGGTCCTGGGCGAGAGCCCGCCGACCGCTGTGGACGAGCGATCCGAGCCTGTGGACAACCGTCGGCCCGTCCGGACGAACGGACGATCAGCCGGTACCGTCCGGCCGATCGCCACCCGGACCCTGCGCACTCGGGCCTTCGTCCCCCGCGTCCGTGCCATCGCTGGCCGTGTCATCGGTGGTCGTGCCATCCGTGGTCGTGGCGCCCGGGCCGTCACCAGCCGGGCCGGTGCCGCTCGGTCCCCGACCGGCCGAACCCTTGCTGAGGCCGCTTTCAGCCGGTGGCGTGTCGCGCAGCTTCTCGATCTCGGCGATGGGGTCGTCGAGCACACCGGAACTCGTCGTGTGCACGAAGCCGTCGGGTGAACCCAGATCGTCCGAGGTGGGCAGCAGGTCCGGATGCTCCCAGACCGCGTCGCGCCCGTCCCGGCCACGAGCCTGCGCCAACGCCGCCCACAGGGCCGCCGCCTCCCGCAGCTTGCGGGGCCGAAGTGACAGCCCGACCAGTGTCGCGAAGGTCTGCTCGCCCGGGCCTCCCTCGGCCCGGCGGCGGCGGACCATCTCCCGCAACGCGGCCGATCCCGGCAGATGCCCGGTCGCCGCGGCATCGGTGACATGGTCGACCCAGCCCTCGATCAGCGCGAGGATGAGCTCGAGGCGGGCGAGCGCCGCCTGCTGCTCGGGTGTGGTCGCGTCGTTGAACACGTCCTCCCCGAGGGCCTCGGACAGCCGCTCGGGGTTCATCAGCGCACTCGGATCGACCATCCGCATCACCCGGCCGACGGCCTCGGTGTCGACCGCGATGCCGCGGGCGTACTCCTCGACCGCGCCCAGGACGTGCGCCCGCAGCCACGGCACATGCGCGAACAGCCGACTGGAGGCCGATTCCCGCAGCGCCAGGTAGATGCGCACCTCGTCCGCCGGGATCTCCAGGCCAGCGCCGAAGTCGGCGACACCGGCGGGTACGAGGGCGGCCATCCCGGCCGGCCCCAGCGGCAGTCCCACCTCGGTGGAGGAGACGACCTCGGCGGCCAGCGTCCCGATCGCCTGGCCGACCTGAGCGCCGAACAGCATGCCGCCGACCTGGTTCATCATGCTCATGACCGGTCCACCGGCGCCCATCAGCGCACTGAGATCGCCCCCCGGTGGCAGCGCGCCGCGCAGCTCCTCGGGCAGCTCGATGCCACCCCCGCCCAGCTGGCTCAGCCCACTGGAGATGCCGGTCCGCATCGCCTCGACGACCTTGGTCGCGATCGGATCACACAGGGTGCGCCACACCGGCAGGGTCTTCTCGACCCATTCCACCCGCGACCAGCCGGCCGCGCTCGTGGCCCCGGAGGGCAGTGCGGTGACCGGGTCGAGCCAGACATCGGCGATCCGCAGCGCCTCCGCGACCTGATGCTGTTCGCCGACGGGGACGACGGAGGCACCGTCACCCAGTGAGCGGACCGCGATCTGGCGCGCCAGCTCCCAGTTGACCGGGCCGCCCTGCCAGGACAGCAGCCGCTCCAGCTCGGCGAAGAACGGCGCTCCACTGCCGAAGGGGGAGCGGGGCTCCTCGCCGCCACCACCGGTGGGGCCGAAGCCGAACGGAAGGTCGCCACTCATCGGACGTGGCCTGATCGGGAAGCGAGACGTCGCGTGTGCGGTTCGGGCATGAACCCACGGTAATGCGTTTTCTGCCGGCTGGGCGGAACGGCCGCCGCGAGGCACGGTTAGGGTCGAGATGTGGAGCCGACCAGCGTTGCGACAACGGACGGACCCGACGACACCGCCCCCGCGGCCGATCCCACCGGCGCGACCGACAGCGAACCCATCGCCGACGGCGCCCCCACCCTCATGACCTTCTCGCCCACCGCCGACGCGGCCGCTGGCGGTGCCGGGGGCGGGCCGGTGGGCAACCCCGCTCGGGTCACCCTGGCCGAGGTTCGTGACGCTACGTTGTCGATCGACGAGTGCGTCTCGGCCGTGCTGCTGCCCGAAGTTGGCGGGATCGCGCTGTTCGTGGGCGTGGTAAGGGATAACGATCACGGACGCCCGGTGACCGACCTTGCTTACGAGGCGCATCCGCGAGCGGAGGTGGAGCTGGCGCGGGTCGCGGCGGACGTCGCGGCGCGGGCGGGGGCCCACGCGGTCGCGGTGACCCACCGAACCGGGCATCTCCACGTGGGGGACGTCGCGGTCGTGGTGGCCGTGGGCGCGGCCCATCGCGGCGAGGCATTTGCCGCCTGTCGTCGTCTGATCGATGACATCAAGTCGCAGGTTCCCATTTGGAAACACCAGATTTTTGCCGATGGCGCGGTGGAATGGGTAGGCGCCTGCTGAGCGGGGCACCTACGATAGAAATTAGTCACCTTCTTGTTCGTCTCGACGTCGAGGCTTCCCATGTGGTTCCTGCTGATCCCCCCTGTCGCCCTCGTCGTGGCGCTCGTGTGGGTTGCCATGCGTAGCCGACCCGACCGTTCCTCCGAAGCCATGATCACTATCGCGGGCTACCGGCGCAGCATGGCCGCGCTCGCCCGCCCGATTCCCCCCGCGTCCTCCACCTCCGACCGTCGTGGTGCGATGGACGGCGACGCCTTCCCGTTCGCACCGGAGGGCGGCGGCCGCTCCCACCGGCCCGATCCCGACGAACGCATCCCGCACTCGCGGGAGGGCTACGGTCCCGGTCCAGATGACCGGTTCTGGTCGGATCGGGACTGGTCCGAGTTCGGCTGGTCCGATCGGGACTGGTCGGCTGGTGACTGGTCCGACCACGGCCTGGCGGATTCCGATCCGCGCGATCATCGCCTGGGTGATGTCGACCTGCCCGACCGAGATCCGCGCGGGCGAGGTGGGTACGACACCAGCCTGCCGGCCCGATTCAACGACGACCCGTTCGATGTCGACTCCCTCGATATCGATCCCCTCGATGTCGACGACACCTATCTGCTGAGCCCGGTCACCGGGCCGATCGTCCTCGACGATCTGCAGAAGCGGCCGCGGCCTCGCCCGGAGGGTTCCGAGTAGGGCCCCTCGGCCCGCACGTCGGCGCCCGTCGCATCTCGTTGCGGCGGGCGCCGTCTCGTATGCCCAGCGGGTGCCGTGTCGTATGCCCAGCGGGCGCCGGCGGTGGACGGCTGGTCCCGTGGCGCGGGTGGGTACATAGACTGCGGGAATGGTCCGGCGCACCCAAACACTGGTGGTCACCTCGGTTTTGGCGCTGGTGTTGCTGGTGGTCGGCCTGTGGCTGCCGGTCCCCTTCGTCACACTCGCACCCGGGCCGGTGACCGACACCCTCGGCGCGGTGGACGGCACGCGGCTGATCACCATCGAGGGGCGCCGCACCTACCCGACGTCCGGCCGGCTGGAACTGACCACCGTCGAGGAGACGCCCCGGCTCAACCTGGTCAGTGCCCTGCACGACTGGCTCGACTCCGACCAGGCGGTGGTGCCCACCGAGCTGATCCGGCCCCGCGGCTCCTCCGAGCAGCAGGTCCAGCAGGAGAACACCCAGGCCATGCTGGACTCCCAGGACCAGGCGACCGCCGCGGCCCTCGCGCAGCTGAAGATCGAACCCACCGGCGCGGCGGTCACGGTCGGTTCCGTACCGGATGGCTCCCCGGCGGCCGACAAACTCGCCACCGCCGACGTGCTCACCAAGGTCAACGGGGTCGCGGTGACCAGTCAGGAGCAGCTGCGCACCGAGATCGGCAAGGTCCGTCCCGGAGCATCGGTGACCATCAGTTATCGCCGTGCCGGCAAGGACGAGTCCACGACGATCGTCACCCGGCCGTCGCCCGACGATCCGAACCGCGCCATCATCGGCGTCACGACCAGCCTCAAGAACACCTATCCGTTGACGGTCAGCATCCGCCTGTCGGACGTGGGTGGTCCCAGCGCCGGCCTGATGTTCGCGATGGGCATCGTGGATCTGCTCACACCCGGCGAGCTCACCGGCGGCAAGATCATCGCGGGTACCGGGACCATCGACGAGAAGGGTGTGGTCGGCCCGATCGGCGGCATCCAGCAGAAGGTCCTCGGCGCCCGGGAGTCCGGTGCGACGATCTTCCTCGTGCCGGCGGCCAACTGCACGGACGCCAAGGCCGTCGAGCGGGGCAAGGCACCCCGCCTGGTCAGGGTGACCACCCTGGCCGACGCCCTGAGCTCGGTCGAGGCCCTGCGGACCAACCCGGCCGCGACCGTCCCGTCCTGCTGAGCGGACGGGACGGCCAGGCGTTCACTGGAAGGTCGCGAGCAGCCCGTCGATCAGGTTGTCGGCGAGGTCAGGATCGACCACGAGTTCGTCGTCGCCCCGTACCCGCAGGCAGGAGGCGTGCAGCCCGCTGCGGGTCACCCCGACGGCGAGCCGGACGTCCTGGCGTTCGGGATGGTTGGCGGCCCAGTACTCGATCTCCTCGTCGGAGTACGGCGCCTCCTGCTCGGCGCTGGGCGGCAGGACGACCAGTTCGGTGACCAGAACGCAGCCCAGCACCTCCGGGGGCCATCCGATGCCCGCCAGCACCTCGTCGAGACGGCCCACCGGCAGCGGCTCCTGCTCGACCGGAGTCAGCGACCCGGGCGGCGAGTCGCCGATGTGGGGGGCCAGTGCTGGTTCGCGGGCCAGCAGGTCACCGGTGTCCGCGAGGGCGTAGACCTGGCTGGGTTGGTCCCACCCCGAGTCGGCGACGTGTCGCTCGACCTCGAGTACGACGGAGGTCAACTCCGTGATGTTCGGGCTGCTCACCGACCCATCCTCTCCGATCTGCCCGCAGCCGCTGGCGTAGGTTGCGGTACAGGGTGCTTCACGCTCCGTCCGACGTGTCGGACAGAGGCCGTACCACCTGACGACGACGACGTACGAACAACGACCGCGGGCCGACCGCCCTGACCGCACGGAGGAACTGTGGCCTCGACCAGCCCCCGCCCGGTGCTGACCCGCGCCAAGGTGATTGTCCCGGTGGCGCTGGTCCTGGCCGTGCTGATCGCGTTCGTCACGGTCTTCACGCGGTTCTACACCGATCTGCTGTTCTACCGCTCGGTGAACTTCAGCAAGGTCTTCACCACCGTCATCTACACCCGGATTCTGTTGTTCGTGCTCTTCGGTGTGGTGATGGCCGTTGTGATCGGGACCAGCATCGTACTGGCCTACAAGCTGCGCCCCCCGGTGCGGCCGCTGTCGACCGAACAGCAGAACCTCGAGCGGTACCGCTCGGCCGTCGAGCCGTACATGAAGCTGGCCCTGGTCGCGGTGGCAGCGCTGTTCGGCCTGGCCGCGGGACTGTCCGCGTCCGGACACTGGCGCACCTGGCTGCTGTGGGTGAACGGGGTGAAGTTCGGCGAGACCGACCCGCAGTTCCACCGGGACATCAGCTACTACACCTTCACCTACCCGTTCCAGCGGTTCCTGCTGGGCTTCCTGCTGACCGCGGTCCTGCTCTCGCTGCTGGTGACGATCCTGACGCACTACCTGTTCGGGGGAATCCAGCTGCAGACGCCCCGGGAGCGGGTGACACCGGCCGCCAAGGCGCACATCTCGGTCCTGCTGGGGCTGGTGGCGCTGCTCAAGGCCTGGGCCTACTGGCTGGACCGGTTCGGCTCGGTGTTCTCCTCCCGCGGCGTGGCCACCGGAGCGTCGTACACCGACGTGCACGCGGTGCTGCCGGCCAAGCTCATCCTGCTGTTCATCTCGCTGGCCTGCGCGGTGCTGTTCATCTACAACATCTTCCAGCGCGGCTGGACGTTGCCGCTGGTCGGCGTCGGCATCCTGGCACTGTCCTCGGCGGTGATCGGCGGCATCTACCCGACCTTCGTCCAGCAGTTCCAGGTCCGGCCGAACGAGGCCACCCGGGAGACGCCCTACATCGAACGCAACATCACCGCGACCCGGGACGCCTACGGCATCGACAAGGTGCGCTCCGAACCGTACGCGGCCCGCACCGACGTCACCGCCGCCAAGGTCGCCGCCGACACCGGCACGATCCCGAACACCCGGCTGCTCGACCCGAGCAAGGTGTCCCGCACGTTCCAGCAGCTCCAACAGATCCGCGGCTACTACACCTTCCCGAAGACCCTGGACGTCGACCGTTACACCGTCCGCGGCGACGACGGCAAGAACGTCACCGGTGACTACGTCGTCTCCGTCCGGGAACTGAACCAGGCCGGTCTCGGCACCGAACAGCGCAACTGGATCAACGACCATCTGACCTACACCCACGGCAAGGGTTTCGTCGCCGCGCCGTCGACCACCGTCGACAACGGCCGGCCCGCCTTCGAGCAGGGTGAGCGCAACCTGCCCCAGGAAGGCGACTTCGGCGTCACCCAGGACCGGATCTACTTCGGCGAGATGTCACCGAAGTACTCGGTCGTCGGCACCCGCCAGGTGGAGATCGACGGTCCCGGCCCCGGCAACACCCAGGCGACGACGACCTACAACGGTGACGGCGGAGTCTCCATCGGCTCCACCTTCCGCCAGGGGCTGTTCGCCCTGCGGTTCGGTGAGAAGAACCTGCTGCTCTCCGGGGACATCACCAAGAACTCGCGCATCCTCTACGAGCGCAACCCGCGCGACCGGGTCAGCAAGGCCGCGCCCTGGCTCACCCTGGACGGCGACCCCTACCCGGCCGTCGTCAACGGCAAGATCACCTGGATTCTCGACGGCTACACCACCTCGGACGGCTACCCGTACTCGGCCCGACGCACCCTCGGCGACGTCACCGCGGACGCGGTCACCGCGCAGAGCGGCAACCGCGCGCAGCAGCCCCCGGACCAGGTCAACTACATCCGCAACTCGGTGAAGGCCACCGTCGACGCCTACGACGGCACCGTCACGCTGTACGCCTGGGACGAGAAGGACCCGGTGCTGCGCACCTGGATGAAGGCGTTCCCCGACACGGTGCAGCCGAAGAAGGCCATCTCCCCGTCGCTGATGGAGCACCTGCGCTACCCCGAGGACCTCTTCAAGGTGCAGCGTGACCTGATCGGCCAGTACCACGTCGCCGACACGCCCGGTCGCACCCCCGCCCAGGTCGCCCAGGACTTCTACTCCCAGGTGGACTTCTGGCAGGTCTCCGACTCACCGGACGGCAGCGACCAGCCGCAGCCCCCGTTCTACGTCTACAGCCAGCTCCCCGGACGGACGAAGCCGACCTACAACCTCACCTCCCCCCTGATCTCGGCGCGCTCCTCCAAGCTCGCCGCCTACATGGCCGTCTCCAGTGATCCCGGTACCTACGGCCAGTTCACCCTGCTCAAGCTCCCCTCCGGGGACACCATCAGCGGCCCCGTGCAGGTGCAGAGCGCCATCGAGTCCAACGCCGACGTCGTCAACAAGCTCACCCTGTGGCGTGGCGCCGGCTCCCAGACCATCGAGGGCAACCTGCTGACCCTGCCCGTCGCCGGTGGTCTGCTCTACGTCGAGCCGTACTACGTCCAGGCCCGCGGCAGTACCGGCTACCCGACGTTGCAGGGGGTCGCCGCCGCGTACGGCGAACGCATCGGCTTCGGCACCTCCCTGGGCGAGGCCCTCGACAAGGTCTTCGGATCCGGGGCGGGTGCCGCCGCCGCCGGAGCCGGCTCCGGCGCCGACAGCGTCACCAACGGTGATCAGGACGGCACCGGCGCCGGTGGTGCGGGCTCGGGTGGCACCGGTGCCACCGGTGGTTCAGCGGCCGGCGGTGGCACCGCGCTGCAGGACGCGATCAACGATGCCGACCGCGCCTACCAGTCGGGCCAGACCGCCCTGGGCAAGAACCCACCCGACTTCACCGCCTACGGCCAGTCCCAGTCCGACCTCGCGGCCGCTCTCGCCCGCCTGCGCGCCCTCACCGCCGAGAGCGGCTAACCCGATCCCCGTCGAGCTCCGACGGTCTCGCCCTCCACAGGACGAGACCGTCCAGGGCGGCGAGTGGTCACGGTCCTGGATGGGCGAGGGAAGATCGATACGAGAAAACTCGAGCTTGGTACGCCATCGATTTGACACCCCCCGGTGGCGAACATGTATGGTGAACTCACACCGACGCGGGGTGGAGCAGCTCGGTAGCTCGCTGGGCTCATAACCCAGAGGTCGCAGGTTCAAATCCTGCCCCCGCTACCACCGAAATAAGACCCGGATGAGAATCCGGGTCTTATTTCATTTTCTGGGTGGAGACGGCCGCGGGCCGCCAGCCGCCGGCTCTGTGGATGGGGTCGGTGCGGGAAGGTCGCGGTTCGTACGCGCACCACGTTCGGGCCCGTGGCCAGGGTATTCCGATGACGGGCGGGAGCCCGCGGCTCGGGAGGTGGTCGGCCGTCCCGCGGGACGCAGGACGACGCGACCTACCCGCCGGTGCGGCCGCTCGGCCGCAGGGCCGCCGACAACGTGCCGGTCAGCGGGGGTGCGCCTGCGGATGGGGGCGGGGAGCGCGCCAGGGTGAGGATGGTTGGACGGCTTCGGCGGCGCGGACGAGGGACTGGGCGAGGCTGCGAGCCTCGTCAGGGCCCAGGTAGGCGGCGGCAAGGGTGTCCAGCATGGGAGCGTCGACCCGGAGCAGGATCACGGCGGTGCTGCCGGCGGCGGCCGGTGGCTCGGGCCGCACGGTGATCTCGGCCTGGCCGATGCGGGTCGTCAGAATGCCGTCCTGCGGGTCATGGTGGACCAGCGCCATGGTTACCCCATTATGTCCGAACCGGAGCCAGTGGGATTCCACTGTGCCTGTTTGACTCCTGTTGACGCTTTGTCGTTGCCTTGATGTGGTGTCCTTTGTGTGACTCCGCTGCCCGTTCAAGGGTGGCAGGCCGTCCGTTCCCGCCGGATGGCGGTCTCACCCGCCGTCGCGCTGGTGTTCCCGCCCGCGGTCGGGGTTCTCGCCGCGGCCAGGGTGGTGGTCGCCGAGGGGGGAACGTGCGGGGTCGACCGGGGCGCGGCTGGCGGTGTGCGTGCCCCAGGTGTAGGTCTGCTTCACCAGGCGGAGGTAGACGAAGGTCTCGGTGGCGATGACCTGCGGCATGGCCCGGATGCTGCTGTTGATCGCGTCCAGCAGATGCTCGTCGTCCTCGGCGACGAGCTCGACCAGGAGGTCGAACGAGCCGGCGGTGAGGACCACGTAGTCGACCTCGGGCAGTTCGGCGATCTGCTCGGCGGCGACCCGGGCGTCGCCACTGACCCGGACCCCGACCATCGCCTCGCGGTGGAAGCCGACCTGCAACGGATCGGTGACCGCCACGATCTGCATCACCCCGGCCTCCAGTAGCCGCTGGACGCGCTGGCGTACGGCGGCCTCGGACAGACCGACGACACCGGCCATGGCCGCGTAGGAGCGCCGCCCGTCGGCCTGTAGCTGCTCGATGATGGCCCGATTGACGTCGTCCAGCAGCCCGTCCGAGCCGGACCGCTGGCCAGGGGCCCGTCGCGCCCGCACCGGCATCCTCCTTGGCTCCCGCATCTGCCGTCATCGTATGGCTACCGACGAGTCCATGGGGATGCGATTCCAAAATCCGACTTTCCCGACGGATTCCGTCGTTGATTCGGGATGCGGGCTACGCTTTCAGTGGTCAAGCTAACTGTCGAAGCGGTGGGTCGGCTTCGTGAGGGGGCGTGGACGATGGCAGAGACGATCGTGCCCGGGCGGTGGTCGGGGCGCACAGCGGGGGAAGCGGATCGCGACGGGCGGCCGCGGCGAAAGCAGGGGCAGCGGGAGGTGGGGGCGCTGCGAGCTCGGGCCGAGGAACTCACCGAGCGTGAGGAGGCCCGGTTGCGGGCCGGCACACCCGGCTCGCGGCGGATGCACGAGCGGGCGGTGCGGTCGATGACGTCCGGGGTGCCGTCGTCCTACCAGGTCCGTGATCCGTGGCCGATCTACCTCACCCATGGGGTCGGTTCGCGGGTGTGGGACGTGGACGGTACGGAGTACGCAGACTTCCACAACGGCTACGGATCGATGGTCCAAGGGCACGCCCATCCGGCGATCGTGCGGGCGGTCCGTGATCGGATCGGTCTGGGCAGCCACTTCGCGATGCCGACGGAGGACTCCATCGTGGTCAGCGAGGAGCTGGCTCGCCGGTTCGGGCTGCCGCAGTGGCGTTATGTGAACTCGGGCTCCGAAGCGACGATGGACGCCATCCGGATCGCCCGCGGCGTCACCGGCCGCGACACCATCATCAAGATCTTCGGTTCCTACCACGGGCATCACGACTACGTGATGGTGTCCATCGGCACGCCGTACGCCGACATCGGCCCGGCCGAGCACATGAACTCCCTCGGCTACGGGGCGGGCATCCCGCAGGCGGTCATCGACCTCACGGTCCCGGTGCCGTTCAACGACGCGTCCTCGATGGAACGCCGCATCGAGGAACTGGAGTCCGAGGGTCGACTACCAGCCTGCGTGATCATGGAAGCGGCGATGATGAACCTCGGGGTGGTGCTGCCCGAGCCGGGCTATCTGCAGGCGGTCCGGGAGATCACGGCCAGGCACGGCATCGTGCTGATCTTCGACGAGGTCAAGACGGGACTGTGTGTCGCCCCGGGCGGGGCGACGCAGCGTTTCGGGGTCCGCCCGGACATGGTGACGTTGGCCAAGGCGCTCGGCGGCGGGCTGCCGTCCGGGGCGATCGGCGCCACCGCGGAGATCATGGAAGTGGTCGCGTCCGACCGGGTGAAGCAGGTGGGCACGTTCAACGGCAACCCGCTGACCATGGCCGCCGCACGGGCGAGCCTGCTGGAGGTGCTGACGCCCGCCGCCTACGATCATCTTGATCGCCTCAACGACCGGCTGATCGGTGGCTGCGACACCATTCTCGCCCGGTACGGCATTCCCGGCTACACGGTCGGCATCAGTTCCAAGGGCTGCGTGAACATCACGGACGCGCCGATCCGCGACTACACGTCCTTCATGGCGCACCAGGTGGCGGAGCTACCCGATCTCGCCTGGCTCTACCACGCCAACCGCGGTGTGCTGATGGCGCCGGGGCGCGAGGAGGAGTGGACCCTGTCGGTGCAGCACACCGACGCCGATGTCGACCGCTACCTGGACGGACTCGACCAGCTCGCCCAGGACCTCGTCGCCGCCGGCTGAACGCCACCAGAGGTGCCCGCCCGCCCGCGTACGCGGGCGCTTGACCAACCGACGGTGCTGACCGAACGAGGGAGAAGACATGGACGCGACCCTGACCAACCTGATCAACGGGGCCGCCGTGCCCTCGGCCGAGGGCACGACGACCCCGATCGTGGACCCGGCGACGGGTCGGACGGTGGCCCACGCGCCCCGCTCGGGACCGCTCGACGTGACCGCGGCCGTCGAGGCGGCCACGGCGGCGTTCCCGTCGTGGCGCGACACCCCCGCGGCGCAGCGCGCCCGGGCCCTGCTGCGGCTCGCGGACGCGGTGGAGGAGCGGGCGGACGAGATCGCCGCGGTGGAGAGCGCCAACACCGGTAAGCCACTGGCCCTCACCCGCAGCGAGGAGGTCGGGCCGAGCGCCGACCAGATCCGCTTCTTCGCCGGGGCCGCCCGCACGTTGGAGGGCCGCGCGGGTGGTGAGTACCTGGCCGGGCACACAAGCTTCGTGCGCCGCGAGCCGGTGGGGGTGTGCGCGCAGGTCACGCCCTGGAACTATCCGCTGATGATGGCCGTGTGGAAGATCGCCCCGGCGATCGCCGCGGGCAACACGGTCGTGCTCAAACCGGCCGAGACGACGCCGGCGTCCAGTCTGCTGCTGGCCCGGATCGCCGCGGAGTTCCTTCCGCCCGGCGTGCTCAACGTCGTGTGCGGGGACCGCGACACCGGACGGGCCCTGGTCGCCCATCCCGGGCCGGCGATGGTGTCGATCACGGGCAGTGTGCAGGCGGGGATGGCGGTGGCGCGGGCGGCGGCCGACACGCTCAAGCGGGTGCACCTGGAACTCGGCGGTAAGGCGCCGGTCATCGTCTTCGACGACGTCGATCCGAGCGAGGTGGCCACCGAGATCGCCGCGGCCGCCTACTTCAACGCCGGTCAGGACTGCACGGCCGCGACCCGGGTGCTCGCCGCCGACGGTGTGTACGACGCGCTCGCCGCGGCCCTGGCCAAGGCCGCCCAGAACACCACCACGGGCGCACCGGACGAGCCGGGCGTCGACTACGGGCCACTCAACAGCGCCGACCAGCTCGCCCGGGTCAGCGGCATCGTCGAGCGGGCACCCGCGCATGCCGAGGTGCTCACCGGCGGGGCGTCCCTGCCTCGACCCGGTTTCTTCTACCCGCCCACCGTCGTCGCGGGGCTACGCCAGGACGACGAGCTCAGCCAGCGGGAGGTGTTCGGGCCCGTCATCACCATGCAGCGCTTCGACACCGAGGACGCGGCGGTGGCCTGGGCCAACGGGGTCGACTATGGCCTTGCCTCGAGTGTGTGGACCCGCGATCACGGCCGGGCGATGCGGGTCGCGCGGCGGCTGGATTTCGGTTGTGTGTGGATCAACACCCACCTGCCGCTGGTTGCGGAGATGCCACATGGCGGCTTCGGCCGTAGTGGCTACGGCAAGGATCTGTCGGTCTATGGACTTGAGGACTACACCAGGATCAAGCATGTGATGAGCAACATCGAGTTCTGATCCGGATGGCATGGGAGTCCGGCCGCCCGGCGGAACTGGCGGACTCGCCTTCGTCCGGCAGAGACACCGCGGAAGTGGCTGCTGGTTCGGTACAGTTCCTGGTTCCCTTCGGCCAAGGGGCGCTGTTCGGGCGGCCTGGACTTCGTGTGATGTGCGCTCTTCGGAGCTGGTCTGCATTAACAGGTCGCCAGCTACTATCATGGAGTTCAGGTGGGCAGGCCGCTGTCAATATGGCCTATCCTTGGTGACGTAACATCAAAGTCGTCAAATCGCGGAGGTCGACTCTTGGCACGCCGTGCACGACTCAGCTGGCCGCAGGAACGGCGCCAGGCGAGTGAAGTGGTCGTTCGCCGGGTTGACCCCGGGCGGGGCTGGACCTTGGAACAGGCTCGTGACCTGGTGAGGCAGGGTTACTCGGTCGAGCGAGTAGCGGAACGCACCGGGTTTCCGGAGCAGATGCTGCAGGTCGCCGAGGTTGGCGAGGCCACAGAGGAGGACTGAGCGGAGTCATCCGCCATCGCGGTGTCAGGAAAGTGTCCGTAGCGAGTCCGGGGCTCATCCGCAGCGGGTTGTGCGTTAATCGCGCTCGGCGGCCAATCGGCCGGTTCGTCCCACCGGGCGGCTAACCTCGTTGCGCTCGCCGATCGCCGGCGGCTATACCTCGCCGAAGTCAACACAACGCACAGGTTTATCGTCGGTCATGTAGTCGGTCACGCTGCGCATCATGCTTTGCGTGGCCTTGCCGTCCTCGATGGCCGCTCTGATGTCGACAGCGCCGTTGGCCAGCTGGCTCATTGTGCCGGTGTGGCGGTTCCGCGCGTCACAGCGCCCGGATGGCTGTCACAGCGCTCAGGTGGCCGTCCCGGCGCTCAGGTGGGCGAGGGCGGTCGAGCATCGTCGGCCGGGGGAGTACCGGGTCGTCGGCCGGTCACCCGCACCAGCCGGTCCAGATGGTCGCTGTAGACGGCGTCGAGCCGGTATCCGGCCAGCCGGCGCAGGGTGGCCGTGCGCTGGGCGTCCCAGCCGAAGGCGGCTATGCCCCGCTCGTGGAGCACCGCGACGATGCCGGCGGTGCGGGGGGTCCATTCCCGGGTGCGCAGGTTGAGCGCGGCGATGCCGGCGGCGCGGAGCCGCTCGGCGTAGGCCTCGGGGCCCCCGCCGGCCCGGACGGCCTCGAGCGAGGCGGAGTTGACCAGTCGGACATCCGGGTCGTGGGCCCGGTAGTCGGCGAGCTGCGTGAGATGGCCGCACAGCCACAGGTGGCCCACCGCCGCGCCGCCGCCGGCCGCGCGGGCGACGGCGATGACGGAATCGGCTTTGGGCGCGAAACCCGTGTCCGGGCCCTTCAGGTCCAGACTGAGCTCGAAGGACAACCCGAACGACGCGCCGAGTTCGCGGTAGAACGCGGCCAGCGTCGGCAACCATCCCGGCAGCTGCCGGGCCGCCAGGGTGGCGATCGGCCGCCGCCGCCCCGGCGGCCCGAGCGCCCCGTCGTGGTGCAGGACGGGCACGCCGTCGGCGGTCAGCCAGACATCGGACTCCAGGCCACCCGCCCCGCCGGCCAGCGCCCGGCGAAACGCCGGCATGGCGTTCTCCCGCTGGTGCGGGGCGGGCGACCCACGATGTGCGAAGCCGATCATCAGCAGGCCCAGCCGGTCGAGCCGCCATGGTCGTGGTCATGGCGGCCGTGGTCGTGGGTGCGGGTGGTGCTGGGGCGGGTGGTGAGTGGTCCCGGCGGGTGACGCCAGGTGGTCAGCGGTTGAACGAGCGCAGCGCCGACTCGTGCAGCAGGCCGTTGGTCGTCAGGACCGTGCCGTGCCCCGGGCCGCGTGTTCCGGTCAGGTCGGTGAACCGACCACCGGCCTCCTCGACGATCACCTGTAGGGCGGCCATGTCCCACAGCGACACCTCCGGCTCGCAGGCAAGGTCGACCGCACCCTCGGCGACCATCATGTGCGACCAGAAGTCGCCGTAGGCGCGGGTGCGCCAGACCTGGTCGGCCAGGTCGAGGAACTCCTCGAGGCGACGGGCTGTCCGCCAGCCCTCGATCGAGGCGAACGACAGGAAGGCGTCGCTGAGCCGGGTCACCGGCGACACCCGCAACGCGCGGGTGTCGCCGGTGGCGTCGCGGGTGAACGCGCCGGTGCCCCGGGCCCCCCACCAGCGCCGGCTCATCGCCGGCGCGCTGGCCACACCGACGACCATCTCGCCGTCCACCTCGAGACCGAGCAGCGTGCCCCAGACCGGAACGCCCCGCACGAAGTTCTTGGTGCCGTCGACCGGGTCGAGAATCCAGCGCCGTCGGGAGTCGCCGCCGACCAGACCCTCCTCCTCACCGAGGACGGCGTCACCGGGCCGGGCGACGGCGAGCCGCTCGCGGATCATGGCTTCGACGGCGGTGTCCGCGTCGGAGACCGGGGTGTTGTCCGGCTTTGACTCGACGTGCAGGTCGACGGCCTGGAAGCGGGACAGGGTGAGCCGGTCGGCGGCGTCCGCGAGGCTCAGCGCAAGCGCGAGATCGTCGGTGACGGTGACGGTGACGGCGTCGGGAACCTCGGGGGACTCGGAACCCACGGAGGTGGGGTTAGGCGGGGTCACCCTGCGAGACTACGAGTCGAGCCCGGTCACGCGTCGCTGCGAAGGGCGCCCGGAACCCGTGTGACCCACGAGTGTGACGAATCTCCGATCGCCGCGGTCAGAGCGGTGTCGCGCGTGCCGCGAGCAGTCTGCGCAGGCTCGCCAGCCGCGCGGCGTCGGCACCGCCCCCGGTGACGGCGGAGTCCAGCGCGCAGTCCGCCGACGGCGCGAGATGCTCACATCCCGGCTGGCAGTACGCGGCCGCGGCGGCCAGATCGGAGAAGGCCGACAGCACCCGCGCCGGCGACACCGCGCCCAGCCCGAACGACCGTATCCCCGGCGTGTCGATCACCATGCCGCCGGCCGGCAACCGCAGTGCCACGGCCGCCGAGGAGGTGTGCCGGCCGCGTCCGGTGACCGCGTTGACCTCGCCGATCGCCCGGTCGGCGGCCGGCACCAGCCGGTTGACCAGGCTGGACTTACCCACCCCGCTGTGCCCGAACAGCACGCTGACCCGTTGCGTCAGCAGACTGTGCAGGTCCGTGAGGTCCTGGTCGGGCCGGGTGGCCACGACCGGAAAACCAAGCGGCCGGTACAGCTCGGTGATCGTTTCGGGGTCGGCGAGGTCCGCCTTGGTCAGGCACAGCACCGGCGCCAGACCGCCGTCGTAGGCGGCGACCAGACATCGGTCGATCAGGCCCGGCCGGGGCACCGGATCGGTGACGGCACAGACGATCACCAGGATGTCGGCGTTCGCCACGATCGGCCGTTCGGCCGGGTCGGTGTCGTCCGGGGTGCGCCGCAGCACGCTGGTGCGTTCCTCCCGACGGACCAGGCGGGCGAGCACCCCGTCGGTGCCGGACAGGTCCCCGACCAGGGCCACCTGGTCGCCGACGACGACGGACGTGCGGCGCATCGACCCACCGCGCACCGCCGCGACCAGCCGGTCGGGCCACGGCTGCGGCCGGCAGGAGTACCGGCCGCGGTCGACACCGACCACGACCGCCGGCACGGCCTCGGCATGGTCGGGCCGCTGCCGGGTGCGGGGACGTGACCCCCGACCGGGACGGATGCGGACGTCGTCCTCGTCGAGCTCTCGGGGCATCGCCGCGACCCGCTAGACCGAGCCGACCCGCGTCAGGGCACGACCTCGGGTCACCGGCCGGCCTGGTCTGCCTGGTCTGCCAGCATCGCCGACCACATCCGGGGGAAGTCGGGAACGGTCTTGCCGGTGGTGGCGATGTCATCGACCTCGACCCCGGGCACCACCAGCCCGACGACCGCGTAGGCCATCGCGAGCCGGTGGTCGGAGCGCGGGTCGAGCCGTCCACCGTGCAGGGGCGCCGGGTCGATCGCCAGCCCGTCGTCGGTCACGGTGATCCGGGCGCCGAGACGGCCCAGTTCCTCGGCGAGCGCGGCGAGCCGGTCGGTCTCGTGCAGCCGCAGGTGACCGATGCCGCGCAGCCGGGACGGTGAGCTCGCCAGCGCGGCGAGCGCGGTCAGCACCGGCGCGGCCTCGCCGAAGTCGCTCAGGTCGACATCGATGCCGTGGATGGTGCCACCACCGGTGACCGCCAGGCCCCGTTCGGTGCGCTCGGTGGAGGCGCCCATGGCCGCGAGCAACGCGGGCAGCATCCGTCCGGGCTGTTCGGTGACATCCGGCCAGCTGGGCACCACGACCCGCCCGCCGGTGGCGACCGCGGCGGCGAGGAACGCGGTCGCGCTGTTGAGATCCGGTTCGATCACCTTCTCACCGGCCAGGAGCTCACCCGGCGCCACCCGAAAGCGCCGGGTGCCGCCGGCCGCGGGCGGGTCGACGTCCACCGTGGCGCCGGCCGCGCGCAGGTCCGCCACCGTCATGTCCAGGTACGGGCCGGACGGCAGCCGGGAGCCGTGGTGCACGACCGTGACCCCGGCGTCGTAACGCGGACCGGCGAGCAGCAGACCGGAGATGAGCTGGCTCGAGTTGGACGCGTCGACCTCCACCTCGCCGCCGGGCAGCCCGCCGTGACCGTGGACGGTGAAGGGCATCCGGTCGGAGTCGATGTCGGCGCCCAGCCGCCGCAGCGCCCCGAGCAGGGGAGTCAGCGGGCGGTCGCGCATCCGGGTGTCCCCGTCGAACACGATGTCGCCTTCGCGCAGGGTCGCTAGCGCCGGGGTGAAGCGGGCGACCGTGCCGGCGTTGCCGCAGTCGGCCCGCGCGCCCGCGGCCAGCCGCGTCGACCGGGCCGGGCGGACCGTCCAGTCCACCCCGTCGGTGTCGACCTCGGCACCGAGCGCCCGCAGCACACCGGCCATGAGCAGGGTGTCGCGCGAACGCAGCGCCCCCCGCAGCCGGGACTCGCCGCTGGCCAGCGCCGCCAGCACCAGCGCCCGGTTGGTGCCGGACTTGGCGCCCGGCACCGGCACGACGGCCACCACCGGCCGCGCCGCCGTCGGTGCTGGCCACGGATCGGACTGGGTATCGGCGTGCTCGGTACCGGTCAGGATGCTCACCCTGCCAGCATGCCGGATGAACGGCCCGATCCGGGCCACCGCCTCTCCCCCCGCCCCGCCGGCCCACAGCCCGTTCACCGGCCGGTCACCTTGATCTCAGGCCGCGCCGGTGTCGCCGCGGACGCCCCGGGCCCGTCCGCCGGACGTCACCGGGGGCGGCGGGCGGAGGCGATCAGATGGATGCCGATGGACTCGCCCTCACGTTCGGCGGAGAGCTCCACCTCGGTCCGGACCAGGGTGGGGAAGCAGGAGACGTCCTCGGCGAGCGCCCGGGTGACGGCTTCGGCGGACAGCACTGTCCGGGGCCGGATCCAGTCGACCTCGAAGCCGGCGCTGGACAGCAGCGCGCGCAGCTCCTCGGGCCAGAAACACCGGGTTATCGTGCCGTCGTCGGCGGGTACCAGCACGACATCCGCACGGGGTACATCGGACAGTTCCGCCCACCGGTGCTGCTCGGCCAGCCGGGCCAGCCCCAGCAGCAGCGAGTCGACGCACAGCAGCAGCTGGCCGCCCGGGCGCAGCATCCGGTGGATCTGCTCGAGAGTGGTCTCGGTGGCCAGGCAGAACGACAGTGCCCGCGCCTCGGCGAGCACCGCGTCGAACGAGCCGGCGTGAAACCAGTCCAGCGACCGGGCGTCGCCCACGACCGGACACAGCGCCCCACCACCCCCCGAGCCGGGTGTGGCACCGCCGCGCTCACGCAGATGGGTGGGGACCGCGTCGGTGACCACCCGGACCACCTGATGGCCGGCCCCGACCATCTGCCGGGCGAACCTGGCCCGCGGCCCGGAGACGTCGAGCACCCGCCCCGGCCGCGTGGGCAACCACTCCCGCAGCTGGGCGGCCGCGACCTCCTCGTAGAACGCCCAGTACGGGTCGTCACTGTCCGTCGGAGCCTCGCAGACCAGGGATTGCGCTCGTCCTCGAGACGATCCCGCGTCCGCGGCGGGGCCAGGCAGCATGGAGCTTTTCCCACCCTTCAAGGGGCATTGATGAGAGGCAAGTCACAAAGTCACGGTGGAAGTCTGACAGATTCCGAGCTGGACCACGCGGGGTCTTTCCCCGTTGCGTCCCGGCAATGCGTCCCGGCCGCCGTGACGACCGAATCCGGACCGGCGGCGGGGCCTGGACGGGAGGGTGCGACAGAGGTCCACACAGCAGTCGACGGTGGGCGGCTGCGTCTGGTTCCCGGCGACGGCCCGACGGTCGTGTTTCTGCATGGTGCCGGTAGCGGTGTGGACACACCCCTGTTCAACGCGCTGGCCACGGCCCTGGCCGCGGGGGGCGCGCGGATCGGACGGCTGGAGATGCCCTACCGGGTGGCCGGCCGGCGGGCACCCGACCGGGCGGCCCGACTGGACGCCGTCGCGCTGGCCGCGGTGAGCACGCATGTCGCCGACACGGGGCGGCCGTTCGCACTGGCGGGGGTGTCGATGGGATCGCGGGTGGCGATGCGGGTCGCAGGACCGCTGGGAGCCCGGGGTGTGCTCGCGCTCGGCTTCCCGCTGCGCCCGCCGGGTCGGACGGCGGCCGGCGAGCCGAAGCCGTCCCGTCAGCACGAACTCGACGAGGTCGGGCTGCCGGTGCTGGTGGTCCAGGGCGAACGCGATCCCTTCGGTCGGCCCGAACCGGACGCGTCCCGGGAACGCCGCCTGCACCTCGTCCGGGGCGGCGACCACTCGTTTCGGACCCGTGTCCGTGACGGGCGGGCGCCCGAGGAGGCCGTCGCCGAAGCCGCCCATGTGGGCGCCGCCTACCTGCTCGGCCTGCTCGGCCTGCTCGGCCTGCTCGGCCCGCCGGACGTCCCGCACCCCGCCCGGATATGACCCGGTACCGGCCCGGGTCGGACGTCGGTGCGGGAATCATCCAGAGCCGGGTCCGGTTGACCAGGAGGCCAGACGAGGTAGCGGAGGTCACATGACTCCAGCGAGCGCCCTGCAACAGCAGGCATCGCACGGGCGGCCGTCCGAGCAGCCGGCCCGTGAGCAGGCGTCACCTGGGCGGATATCACGGCCCACATCACCGCGCGATCGTGCGGTGCCCGGGGTATCGTCCTCGGCGGGAAGGCGATCCGTTTCCGGACGGCTCGCCGCGCCACAGGCCGGGTCCGCGGTCGCCGGGCCCGCTGTCGGTGCAGACGACGGTGAGGGGATGATCCTGGTCGACGAGACCACCGAGGAGCGGGGTGCGCGCTTCGAGCGCGACGCTCTCCCGTACCTCGACCAGATGTATGCCGCCGCGTTGCGGATGACCCGCAACCCAGCCGACGCGGAGGATCTCGTTCAGGAGACCTTCGTGAAGGCGTTCGCGGCCTTTCACCAGTTCCAGGCCGGAACGAACCTCAAGGCCTGGCTCTACCGGATCCTGACGAACACCTTCATCAACACCTACCGCCGTCGGCAGCGTCAGCCGCTGCAGAGCCCGACCGAGCAGGTCGAGGACTGGCAGCTCGCCGAGGCGGAGTCGCACACCTCCGTCGGCCTCAAGAGCGCCGAGACCGAAGCACTCGAGCATCTGCCCGACAGCGACATCAAGGATGCGCTGCAGGCCCTCCCGGAGGACTTCCGGATGGCGGTCTACCTGGCCGATGTCGAGGGTTTCTCCTACAAGGAGATCGCGGAGATCATGGGCACGCCGATCGGGACGGTCATGTCCCGGCTGCATCGCGGTCGCCGGGGTCTGCGCAAGTCGCTCGAGCAGTACGCGGCCGACCGTGGGCTGGTCCCCGCGGGCTCCACCGACGTCGAAGGTGGTGCGTCGTGAGCTGCGGTGGTGAACACGAGATCGACTGCCGAAAGGTGCTCGACGCCGTGTTCCTCTACCTCGACGGGGAGTGCGACGGCGGCCAGCACAACCTGATCCGCTCCCACCTCGACGAGTGCTCCCCGTGCCTGCGCGAGTTCGGCCTCGAACGTGAGGTCAAGATGCTCGTCGCCCGCAAGTGCGGCGGGGAACGGGCGCCGGAGACCCTGCGAACGAGCGTGCTCGCCCGGCTGCGGGCGGCCCGTGTCGACGTCGACGCCGGGGAGTTCCGCGCCGAGTAGCCGTGCGGCCGGGTAGCCATGTGACGGCACCCGGCCATCCGGCGGCGCTTCACGCCGCCCAGCGGCGGGCCGCGCCAACAAGCACGACCCGCCGATCCGATCAGGTGTTGGGGCGCTTGCCGTGGTTGGCCTTGTGCTTGGCCCGTGCGCGCCGCTTGCGCTTCTTCTTCGCCATGACGTCCTCCTTCCCTTCACTGGATACAGCAGTCATCGTGCCAGCCCGCGCGGCCGTCGGGTCAGCCGCGTGCCGTGGCCCCCGGCTGGCGCGGCGTGGGCCCATCGCCCCACGGGTCATCCAGGCCGGACGGGTCAGTCTCGCTCACCCCGGCGTCGGAGGGCCGCAGACGGTGCCCGCCTGCCTCGCTCCCGCCGCCCTTCGCCCCACGACCGCCGGACGTCCGCTCCTCGGACGCGCGGAAGACGGAGATGTCGTACGGGTCGTACCCGTCGCCACCCATGCCATCCCCGCCCAGCCCCGTGCCACCCGAGCCCGCCCGCCGCGGGCCGGTGCCGCCTGGACCCGCCGCGCGGGTATCGGCATCGCGAGCATCGGGACCATCCGGGCCAGTGGGGTCGAGGCTGGTGCGGTCTGGGGCGATGAGGTCCGCGTCCGCGCGGTCCGATGCCGCGCGACCCGCGTGGGCATCGTCATCGAGCCAGCCATCGAGCGGACCGCCACCACGATCATCGAACGCGGGATCGTCGGCGGGTTCCGCGGTGCCCGGCGGAACGCCCCGACGCGCATGACCGCCCAGGTCCTGAGGTTCGCCCTGACCACCCTGACCACCGAGGTCGCCGAGGTCGCCGAGGTCGTCCTGGCCGTCGAGCTCCTCGCGCGCGTCGAGCTCGTCAGGATCGTCTGAGCCGTCGGTGCTGGTGCGATGCTGTTTTGTGATCTTGACATACTCCCAGGAGTCGTCCGTGGCCGGGTCCATGTCGGCCAGCTGCGGGTCGGCCAGGTCGTCGTAGGTCGGGACGCCGCTAGCGCTGCGCCGGGTACCAGGCCGAGGCGGTCCGCCGTAGGCGGCGGGCAGGGCGCCGGCGAGGGCGGCGTTGCGCCGCGCCTGCAGCGTCCGCCACGCACGGACCGGGGTCACCGCGCCGAACACGCCGAGCGCGGCCGCGATCAGCACGTCTCCGATGCTCAGGACCGCGGGCACCCCCGGCAACGCGAAGGGGATGATGTCGCTGAGCAGCCGTAGGCTGCTGTCGCCGTCAGCGGGAGTGTGGAAGGCCGAGCGCAGGATGTCGTTCGCCGGCACCCCGGCATGCTGGGCCTGCCACAGCGAAACCGGCATCTGCCCACCGTTGGCCGTGATCACGGCGGCGTTGGCGATGATGCCGGCGACCAGCAGGCCAAGGCCTGGCAGGCGGTTGTTCATCCCGGCGAACAGCGCCGCGAGCACAGCGGCCACGATCCAGGCCACGCTGTGCAACGCCGGTACGAGCCCGCCGACCGCGAGTGCCAGGATCACCGCGGCGAACAACAACGGCTGTTGGACATGGACGCGGGCGAGGGCGCTGAGTGTTCCACCGCGGGCGAGTCCCACGCCCAACCCGATCACCAGAGTCAGCACGACAAGTACGAGCACATGCGTAGTCTGCGGGTTTGCGGTATTCGTTCCCAACACCGGGCGGGCGAGTCGCGCGCGTCGTTGCTGTTCGCGCCCCGATCCACCGCTGGACGGACGTCCCTGGTCGGCGATTGGCATTGGTCCGGATGGCTGTGGGCACTACGCTTCTCGCGGGCTCACCGTTGGTGGGCTCCATGACCCGCGGGGTCGCGGCCGCCCGGCCCGTGGCCTACCGCCGTTGAAGGGGGCGTCGATGGCCGAAGAGGTCCGCGCGGAGATGGTTGCCAACGTGTGGAAGGTCGTCGTCGGCGAGGGAGACGCAGTGGCGGCCGGAGACGCCCTGGTCATCCTCGACTCCATGAAGATGGAGATCCCCGTGATCAGCGAGGACGGCGGCACCGTGGCCCGCATCGCTGTCTCCGAGGGCGACGTCGTCCAGGACGGCGACCTGATCGCCGTCGTCGAGCCCGTCGCCGCAGGCTGATCCCCCTCAGCACCGGCTGATCTTCGCCGGCGTCCGCTGATCTTCGCCTACGTCCGTCAGCGCGTGTCGATGCTCGTCAGCGCATGTCGGAGTCCGTCTGCGTGTGTCGGCGCCCGTCAGCGCGTGTCGGCGCTTGTGGACATCCGTCGGCCCCCGAGCACCGTTGGCGCCTGCTGGTCCGACTGTCGTCGTCGTGGGGGCCCTTACAGGCCCTCGTCACCGTCCGCCGGTCCTCGCCGATGCGGGGTAGGCTGCCGCCGGTCGGGTACCCGGGGTGACACCTGTGTGCCATGCCTTAAGCTGATGTTCATGGACGCCTCGTTCTGTGACCGTTGCGGTCAGCTAGCTGGTGTGGGGAACCATGAGGCGTGTGCGCGGGCTCGCGAGCTGGAGCCACCGCGGTACTGCCGAATCTGCCGCCGCCGTATGGTCGTGCAGGTCACCCCCGGCGGCTGGTCGGCCCGCTGCGCCGAGCACGGCCTCATGACAGCCACCAACGCCTGACGCCCCCCACCCGCGCCGGGATGTCGACGTCTCCCGTCCGCGCCACAGGGTCGCTGCTCCCCGTTCGCGCCGGGATGTCGACGTCTCCCGCGCGCGCAACAAGGTCGATGTCTCCCGTTCGCACCGGGAGATGGGCGTCCCAGGTCGGTGCCAGGGGCTGACATCATCCCGTCCGCATGCGCAGGATCGCAGGTCCTGGGTTCGGCGCGGACGCCGAGGGGTCGTCGCAGACGCCTCAACGTGGACCCGCACGGGTGTACGGAATCACGGCGGCGATACCTCCGCATTCCCGTCGTCCAGATTCCCCGAACGTCCAGACTCCCGCCACCCAGGGCCTCTGTCGCCCAGGGTATCCATCCATGCGCGTAGGGGAGCATTGCGGCTGCGAAGGAGTTCGCCTTCCCCGCCACGCCCTCTCCGCCCCGGCCGTTGGTGACCGTACGAAACCTTTAGCGACCGTCCGCAGTCAGCTGCGGTCGGCGCGCCGGTCCTGGGTCGGATGTCGAGGGTTATTCGGCCACATGCCGAGGGTTATTCGGCTGGGGAGGCCGAAATCCTTGAACAACCCTCGGCATGCGCTGAATGTGGCCGCCACCTGGCCGCGATTCGCGGGGGTCGAAGCGCACCGCCGCACCGTGGCAAAGCACATTTCGTTATATATCGGGCACCTGGAAGGCCGTTGGCGGTGCCGCGGTGCCGGCGACGCTGAGGCGGTGTCCTTCGCGGTGTCGCGGTGTCGCGGTGGCGGGGTTGGTGACGGTGAGAGCGATGGCGTCGCTGACGGTGATGGCAATGGTGACGGTCGTGATCAGAGGGTGGACTGGAGGGACTTGATCGGCATGCTGAGGTCGGCCAGCATCTTCAGGTCGGCCTCGGCGGGGCGGCCGAGGGTCGTCAGGTAGTTGCCGACGATGACGGCGTTGATGCCACCGAGCATGCCCTGCGCCTCGAGGTCGCCGAGGGTGATCTCCCGGCCGCCCGAGTAGCGCAGGATGGTGCGGGGCAGCGCCAGGCGGAAGGCGGCGATGGCGCGCAGGGCGTCCCGCGGCTGGACCGGCGGGTAGTCGCCGAAGGGAGTGCCGGGGCGCGGGTTGAGGAAGTTCAGGGGGACCTCGTCCGGCTCCAGGCGGGCGAGCTGGGCTGCGAGTTCCGCGCGCTGCTCGAGGGACTCGCCGACGCCGAGGATCGCCCCGCAGCACAGTTCCATGCCGGCGGCGCGGACCATCTCGCAGGTCTCCCAGCGCTCCTCCCAGGAGTGCGTGGTGACGACCTTGGTGAAGTGCGACTGGGCTGTCTCGAGGTTGTGGTTGTAGCGGTGGACACCCATCGCGGCGAGCTCGTCCACCTGGGCCTGGGTGAGCATGCCCAGCGAGCAGGCGACGTTGATCTCCACCGCGGCCTGGATCGCGGCCACACCCTCACGGACCTGCGACATCAGGCGCTCGTCGGGACCGCGCACGGCCGCCACGATGCAGAACTCCGTCGCTCCGGTGGCGGCGGTCTGGCGTGCGGCGTCGACCAGCGACGGGACGTCCAGCCAGGCCGAACGTACCGGCGAGTCGAACTTGCCGGACTGCGAGCAGAAGTGGCAGTCCTCCGGGCAGCCGCCGGTCTTCAGGCTGATGATGCCCTCGACCTCGATCTCCGGTCCGCACCAGCGCATCCGCACCTCGTGGGCGAGCGCCAGCAGTTCGGTGAGCGACTCGTCCGGCAGCTGCAGGACCGCGAGCACGCTGGCCTCGTCCAGACCGCGTCCGCCCTCGAGCACCTCACGGCGCGCGTGGGCGAGGATCGTCGCCGGATCGGTGCGGGCCGTCGCGGGTCCGCCGGTCGCGTTCTCGTCCAGCGCGCCATCAACGAGCGCGGCATCATCCGGGACGCCTTCGCCCAGCGCGGTCTCGCCGAGCGCGGTCTCGTCCAGGACGGTCTTGTCGAGGACGGACTCGCCCAGGGCGGACTCGTCCAGCACGGACTCGCTCAGCGCAGCGTCGTCCAGCGTGGCGTCGTCCAGCGTGGCGTCGGCCGGCTCCAGCGGGGTCTCCACCACCTTGGGGGCGGGATACGCGGTCACGGGTGCGGTCACGGTGGCCTCCTGGCGAGGTCTACGGCGGATACGGTCGGCTGCTCGGTAGTCGGGTCCGGGCGGGCGGGTGTGGCCGTGCCCGGATGGTGGGTGTGGGCGCCACCATTGTCGAGCCCCGGGCGCGATGGTGTTCCCCTTTCGGACGCGACATCGCGCACGTTCAGCACTCGACACGTGCTGTACATCACATTGGGTGACTGTTCTGGAACTCCTGTGCGCGGAAGGTGCCGCCGAGTGACGGTTCCAGTGAGCGGCGGGCGGTGGCGAGGAAGTCGGCTGGGGTCAGCAGGCCGGCGCCGGCGGGGATCGCACCGGCCACCGGACGGCCGGCGAGACTCGCGAGGTCGGCCAGGTTGCCTCGGCAGGCTAGATCGGGGTCGGCCGGCCAGGAGCCGATCACCACACCGGCGAGTTCGAGCCCGCGGTGGGCAAGTGCCTCGAGGGTCAGCGCCGTGGTGTTGAGCGTACCGAGCCCGGCCGACACGACGACGAGCACCGGCGCGCGCAGCTGCTGGGCGAGGTCGGCGACGGTGCTGCCGTGCTCGTCGAAACGCACCAGCAGACCGCCGGCACCCTCGACGAGCACCAGATCGCGGTGGGCCGCGAGCTTGTCGAGCTGGGCGCGGACGTCGCCGAGGTCGACAGCGGGCAGTCCCGCCCGGCGGGCGGCGGTCGCCGGTGCGAGCGGGTCCGGGTAGCGGGTTCCCTCGTGGATGTCGCGGACGCCGCTGAGCGTGGCGACGAGGTCCACGTCGCCGGGTGCGCCGGGTGGGAGGCCGGTCTGCGCGGGTTTGACCACGGCGACCGAGCGGCCCCGGTCGGACGCGAGGGCGGCGACGGCGGCGGTGACGATGGTCTTGCCGATCTCGGTGCCGGTGCCGGTGACGACCAGGACGCTCATGGGACCCGCACGAGGATGCCGGCGGCGGCGAAGGCCTCGCGGACCTGGGCCAGGTCGGTCGCGGTGAGGTCGGCTCGGGCCGCGACGCGTAGCCGGCTGGTGCCGGCGGGGACGGTGGGCGGACGGAAGCAGCCCACGGCGACGCCGCTGGCCCGGCAGGCCGCGGCGGCGGCCAGCGCCGTCTCGGGTTCACCGAGGATCACCGAGACGACCGCCCCGGCCGGGGTCGGCGCGCCGGTGAGCTCGGCGAGGTGACGCGCGTGTGCCCGGACCGTCCCGGCCAGTTCCGGTCGGGCCCGCAGCTGGTCGAGTGCGGCCAGTGCCGCGCCGACGTTCGCCGGGGCGAGTCCGGTGTCGAAGATGAAGGACCGGGCGGTGTCGACGAGATGGTCGCGCAGCGCCGTGGAACCCAGTACGGCACCGCCGAGGCCGCCGAGCGCCTTGGACAGGGTCGCGGTGGCCACCACGTCCGGCTCCGCGGCGAGCCCGGCGGCGTGCACCGCGCCACCGCCGCCCGGGCCGACGACTCCCAGGCCGTGCGCCTCGTCGACGACCAGCAGCGCGCCGTGGGCCCGGGCGGTGTCGTGCAGGGCGAGCAGGTCGGCGGCGTCACCGTCGGCGGAGAACACCGACTCGGTGACGACGATCGCCCGTCGCCAGCCGCCGACTCCCAACGCCGCGGCGACGGCGGCCGTCTCACCGTGTGGGGTGATCACCACCTGGGCTCGGGAGAGCCGGCAGGCGTCCACGATCGAGGCGTGGTTGAGCGCGTCCGACACGATGAGGTCGCCCGGGCCGGCGAGCGCGGTCAGAACGCCGAGGTTGGCGGTGTAGCCGGAGGAGAACACCAGCGCCGCCGCGAACCCCATGTGCGCGGCCAGGGCCTGCTCCAGGTCGGTGTGCAGCGTGGTTGACCCGGTGACCAGGCGACTTCCGGTGGAACCGGCGCCCCAGTCACGTACGGCGCGGACCGCGGCCGCCACGACGGCGGGGTGTCGGCCAAGACCGAGGTAGTCGTTGCCGGCCAGATCCACCCGCACGGCGTGGGACGCGGGCAGCCCGGCGGTACGCGGACGGAGTTCGCGGCGCAGCCCGGCGGCCCGGCGGGCCTCGGCGTGGTCGGCCAGCCAGGCCAGCGGCCCGGCCTGTGACGGAGCCGGCGGCCCGGCCTGCGCGGGTGCGTCGTCGATGGTCACGACGGCGAGCGTACGGCGCGTCCGGGGTGCATGTGGGTGCCCGCCAGCTCACAACACTCACCGGTCTGGCAGTGTGCAGCCCGTGGGAACCCTCGCCGACATGCTGCGCGCGAGCACGGACCTCAGCGACGACGACATCGACCACCTGGCCGCGCTCGTCGCGGACTGGGCGTTGCTCGCCGACCTGTCGTTCGCCGATCTGCTGCTGCTCGTGCCCGTCCGTTCCGGTTCGGCCTCGGGTCGTGGTGGTCACACCAGCGGTACCGAGTTTCTGGTGGTGGCCCAGGTGCGGCCGACGACCGGGCCGACCGCCTACCACAACGACGAGGTCGGCAGCGTCGTCATCAACCGCTGGGTGGTGCAGAACGCCTGGCGGGAGAACCGCATCGCCCGCGAGGGCGAACCGGAGTGGGACGGCGGGGTGCCGGTGCGTACCGAGGCGATCCCGGTGCGACACGGCAACGAGATCATCGCGGTGCTCGCCCGGGACACCAACCTGGTCAATCCGCGCACGCCGAGCGACCTGGAATCGTCCTACCTGCAAGGTGCCAACAACCTGGCGCTCATGATCGCCGAAGGCGCGTTCCCGTTCCGGGGCAGTTCGGCGGAGCTGCCGGAGTCGCCGCGGGTGGGCGACGGGATGATGCGTCTCGACGGTGCCGGCAAGGTCATCTTCGCCAGTCCCAACGCGCTGTCGGCCTATCGCCGCCTCGGGTACACCGGCAACGTCACCGGTGAGGACCTGCGCACGGTGCACCGTGCGCTGAACCTGCCGGCGACGACCCCCGCGGTGTGGCATGCGATCGGACGGCGCCGGCCCGTCGAGGTCGAGGCGGCGGTCGGCAGCACGGTGGTGCTGCTGCGTGCGATCCCGCTGTTTCCCGGGGCGACCCGGGAGGTGCTGGTCCTCGTGCGGGACGTCTCGGAGCTGCGTCGACGCGAGGCGATGCTGCTCAGCAAGGACGCGACAATCCGTGAGATCCATCACAGGGTCAAGAACAACCTGCAGACCGTGGCCGCGCTGCTACGCCTGCAGATGCGTCGGACGAAGGTGGATGAGGCCCGAGCGGCGCTGCGCGAGTCGGTGCGGCGGGTGACCTCGATCGCGGTCGTGCACGAGACGCTGTCGCAGAGCCTGGGAGAGAGCGTCCCCTTCGACGAGATCGCCGACCAGATCACCTCGGTGACGGTGGACCTGGCGTCCACCGGGGCGCGGGCGAACACCCGCCGCTCCGGTTCGTTCGGGCACCTTCCCGGCGAGCTCGCCACGCCGCTGGCCCTTGTGCTCTCGGAGCTTCTGCAGAATGCTGTAGAACACGCGTTCGACGGATCGGCGGGTTCGATCGAGATCCGCGTGCAGCGCTCGACCGGTCGGCTCGATGTCGTCGTCGCCGATGACGGCGCCGGCCTGCCGGATGACTTCCAGCTCGAGCACTCGCCCCGGCTGGGGTTGCAGATCGTGCGCCAGCTGGTGCTCGGTGAGATGCACGGCACCATCCGGCTCCAGGCGGGGCCGAAGTGCGGCACCGAGGCCCTGCTGTCGATCCCACTTTCTGAAAGTTGAGTGTTTGGGGGTGCGAATGGCGGGTATCCCCAGGTCGTGTCCCTCGTTCGCGGTCGGTGTGGCGCTATGCCATGCCTACGCGCGGGAGCCGTGGCCGTGGCCTTCGTCACAGGCTCCGCTTCGCGCGGTGTACCCCGGCGTTCCCGCTCCACCGGGGCGCGCTCGGTGAACCAGCCAGAGCCGGCCCACAGTCCGGCGTCGGCGAGTGGCCTGGCATCGGCGGGCACGGCACCAGCGAGCACGGCACCAGCGGTTACGGCACCGGCGGGTGGAACATCAGCGGGAGTAACAGGGGCACAAAGCGATACGGCCGCTCCGCCCGCGTCGCGCCGCATCACTGCGGCGGACGCGTGGACAGAACGGCCGATGTTGCTGCCAGTCTCGTCGGCGCGGGGGCGCGCCACGTGGCCTGACGTCATGCGGGAGCCGCTGGGGCCGGTCGGCATGAAACCGATGCGTTCCGACGCTCAGAGGTCGCCGCGGGCGGATGTCGGGGATCCGACGCGGGTGGATGGTGCACCCCGTTCCGTGGCACAGGGCCACCGGGGATGGTGCGGTCAGGCAGTCCGAACCCGAAGGCGGACCTGGCGCTTGAGCGCTCGGCGCTCATCCTCGCTCAGTCCACCCCAGACTCCGGAGTCCTGCCCGGTGTCCATTGCCCAGTTCAGACAGTCACTAGTGACTGCACACCGCGCGCAGACGGCCTTTGCCTCTTCGACCTGGCGTTCCGCCGGACCGGTAGTACCGATCGGGAAGAAGAGCTCGGGATCCTCGTCACGGCAGAGCGCTCTGTGGCGCCAGTCCATGCGTCCAACTCCCTCTCTCGTCTCGGGCCACACTGCACATGAGACGCTTTGCGAGCCGCTACGGTTGTGCCGCGGATGAAATTCGGATGAGCAGGATGTCTGCTCGGCCCGACGGCGAGCCGTAGAGCGGGTTCCTGGCGGTCGGTAAGTCCAGGTGCACGTGCATCCACCACGGACATTCGCCACCCTCCCACCGGAACGGGCAGGGGCGCAAGAACCTGCAAGCGTCTTCACACCCTCCCTGGCCTGCACTTGTCCGGCAGGGACACAGATGGGCCACGCACGGCGACACTTCTCCCCAGCATGCAGTCGGGACATAAGTACTGGTTGCCAGGGGTTGTCGCGGCGCCAGGGGTGCTCTGGGCGGGCCGGAGAGGGCCGCTGAGAGGCCCTGGAGCGGACGGAAAATGCCATCTCGGCATCGGCCCGGGTGTCCAGCCTGCCGCGACACACGTCCTGGGCGCGGATGGCAGGGTTGGGCCCATGGAGGTACTCGGTCATCGGGGTAGTAGGGTTCCAGGTCCGGAGAACACGGCCGAGGCCGTGGACGCGGCGCTGCGGGCCGGTGCCGACGGCGTCGAGGTCGATGTTCGCCGCAGCGCCGACGGCGACCTGATCTGTGTGCATGACGCCCGGCTGTCGCGTCCGGTGGGTCGAGCGGTCATCCGCCAGTCGACCTTGGCCCTGCGGGCCCATGGCATCCCGTTGCTCGACGAGGTCCTTGACGCCTGGGCGGGCCGCGGGCGCCTGATCTGCGAGATCAAGAACCAGCCCGGCCAGCCGGACTTCGACGCCCCCCGCGAACGCACCGCGCGCGCCCTCGTCGACGTGCTGCGCGCCCGCGGTCACATCGGTGCCCGCCCGGACCCGGCCGACCTCGACGCCGGCATGGGCGGCATCACCGTCTCCTCGTTCGACTGGTTCGCGATCGAGGCCGTCCGGGATGCCGAGCTCGCCGTCACCACGGCGTTTCTCACCATGCCGCGGATGTCGGTGGGCGGCGGGCTCACCTACGTCCAGTCCGCCGGCCACGCCGAACTGCACGCGCACACCAGCGCGGTACTTGGCTCGGGCGGCTCACACGGCCCGGCGGCGGTCGCCCGGGCCCGCGCGGCAGGCATCCGGCTGGTGGTGTGGACGGTGACCGGCCTCACCGAGGCCCGCGCGCTGCGCGACGCCGGGGTGTCCGGGGCGATCTGTGACGATCCGGTAGGGGTGTGCGCGGCCCTGACCGAGTAGTTCCGCTCTCGGCGGGCGGGGCCGACGGGTCTGGCGGGGCTGATGAGCCTGGCGGGAGGGATCAGCCTGGCGGGGCGGGTCAGGCGATGACGCGCAGGGCCCGCGGATGATGGGTAAGGCGGATGTCGGTGCTTTCGCCCAGGTACTCGCCGTCCATCTGGATGGGCGCCGGCTCGTCCGAGCGGAAGTGGATCGTCGCCCTGTCGTGCTGGCTCACCACATTGCGCCCGTGCGGTCCGCGGCCCTCGGCGAGCATCTGCCGCCCGGTGCGCAGCACCGCGGACGTGCGGACCCGGCGCAGCGCGAGCAGATCCAGGCCGCTGTCGAACGAGGCCTGCGGGCAGGCGAGGACCGGTCGCTGCTCGAGGTAGGTCCACGGGCGGGTGTTGCAGACCAGCCCGAGGGTGATCCGCGCGTCCCGGTCATCGGCCTCGGCGGTCGCCGCACCCTCCTCGGCCTCGTCGGCCTGCGCCTGACGGCGGGCGGCGGAGCCGGGGGAGTGGGCGGGTGTCGTCTCCAGTTCGAGGACGGGGGCGCGGCGGCCGGCACCGCTGAGCAGCTGGGCAGCGGCCGCGCGCAGGAACAGACCGGAACTGTTGCGGCGGCCACCGCTGCGCTTGGCCTCGACCCGCTCCACCACGCGCGCGTCGAGCCCGACTCCGAAGCAGAAGCTGAACCAGCGGCTCTGTTCACCGAACTCGGCGTGACCGATGCTGATCCGCCGGCTACGGCCCTCCCGCAGGGCGTTCAGCAGTTCGCCGGTCGCCTCGACCGGGGACGCGGAGTAGCCGAGCGCGCGGACGAACACATTGGTGCTCCCACCGGGGACGACCGCGAAGGCCGGGCCGTCGGCCACCGGGCCGTTCTGCAGCAGACCGTTGACGATCTCGTTGACGGTACCGTCGCCACCCAGGGCGATCACCACATCAACGCCGAGTTCGACCGCCCGCGCCCCGAGTTCCACCCCGTGGCCCCGGCCCTTGGTGGGGATGACGTCCAGAGCGAGATCCGCGGCGAGCGCGGCAGCGAGGACGTCCCGAACACGTTCGGTTGTGGTGGTCGCGACGGGGTTGACGACCAGCAGCCCTCGCATGCCTCTACCGTAGTCCGTCCACCCAGGTCAGGCGTCGGCTGGGAAAACTCTCACATCGACGGAACTTCCCGGACGTGCGCCACCCCGAACAGGCCACCGGCGCGGCGAGCGGTGCGGGCGACCTACGGCATAGTGTCGCAGTATGGGTTCGAGCAGCGACGGGCAGCGGCGTCCCGCCCGGGGTCATCTGGGTGGACTGCGCGCGGCGGCACGGAGCGCTCCGGTGCCGGCACGAATCGCGAGTCCGCTGCTCGCCCTGGAGGCGCTCACGCTGCTGGCGCTGGGCGTGCTGCAGGTCCTGCGGGGGTTCGGGTCGGGTATCGACGATGTCACCCGGGCGGAGATGGGCGGCCTGCTGGCGCTGCTCGGCGGCGCCGGGGTCGCCGCGCTGGCCATCGGAGTGCTGCGCCGCAGCGGGTCGTTTCGCTCCCCGACCCTCGTCGTGCAGCTGCTGTGCCTGCCGGTCGGCTGGGGTCTCATCCAGGCCGGCGAATACACCTGTGGTGTGGCGCTGATCGTCGTTCCGCTGGTGATCGTGGTCGCGTTGCTCGCCGCGGCCGGGTTCGGGCCGTCCGAGCAGGATGACCCCAGCGGCACCCCGCCGCGGGCGGATGACCTTCCGCCGCGACCCGGGCAGCGGCGCCCGTGAACGCGGCCGGAAGCTGCTTG
Source organism: Candidatus Frankia nodulisporulans (assembly GCF_902806475.1). Lineage (GTDB taxonomy): Bacteria > Actinomycetota > Actinomycetes > Frankiales > Frankiaceae > Frankia > Frankia umida. Next base: position 20,569 of record NZ_CADCWS010000002.1, on the reverse strand, counting down.
GGCTCGGGATTCGGGCGGTGACTCAGCTGTCCTCGAGCAGGCCGCGGCGTAGCTGGGCCAGGGTGCGGGCGAGCAGCCGGGAGACGTGCATCTGGGAGATGCCGAGCTCGGTGGCGATCTGCGACTGGGTCATGTTGCCGAAGAACCGCAGCAGCAGGATCCGTTTCTCCCGGGGTGGGAGCTTCTCCAGCAGCGGCTTGAGGGACTCGCGGTACTCGACCCCCTCGAGCGACTCGTCCTGGACACCGAGGGTGTCCGCCACGGCGGGCGCCTCGTCGTCGCCGGAGTCCGGCGCGTCGAGGGAGACCGCGGAGTAGGCGTTGGCCGACTCCAGACCCTCGAGCACCTCTTCCTCGGTCATCTGCAGATGCCGCGCGATCTCGCTCACCGTCGGTGAGCGGCCGAGGGTCTGCGACAGCTCCGAGGTGGCCTTGGTCAGCGAGAGCTTGAGTTCCTGCAGCCGGCGGGGCACGCGGATCGCCCAGCCCTTGTCCCGGAAGTGCCGCTTGATCTCGCCGACGATCGTGGGTGTGGCGTAGGTGGAGAACTCCACGCCGCGCTCCGGGTCGAACCGGTCCACCGACTTGATCAGACCGATGGTGGCGACCTGGACGAGGTCGTCGAGCGGCTCACCGCGGTTACGGAACCGGCGGGCGAGGTACTCGACCAGTGGCAGGTGCATCCGCACGAGCTGGTCGCGCAGAGCGGCCCGCTCGGCGTCGCCCTCGGGCAGTGAGGCGAGCCGGACGAACAGCGCCCGGGCGAGCGCACGGTCGGGCGAGTGGGTCCGCTCGGTGCCGGTGGTGGGGGGGCTCGCGGTCTCACTCGGCGCCGCACCGCCGGTGCTGTCGGCGTTGGCGCCGGCCGACGGGTCGCTGTCGGTGACGGCGGCGTCGGTAGCGCCGCCGCTGGTCGGGACGCCGCTGGTCGGGGCGCCGGTGGTCGTGCCGCTGCCGCTGGCCTGACCACCGATGGTGGCTGGGCGCCCGAGCGCGCTGTCGGGGCCCGCGGCCTGGGCGGCGGCGCCCACAGCGGTGCCACTGTCATGGCCGGCACCGCTGTGGCTGGCACTGTCATGGCTGGTACCGCCGTGGCCGCTGGTGGCGGCGGTGGGCAGTCCGGCGCGCAGGGGAGTGTCGGGATGCTCGTCGACGGTGCCCGCCCGCTGGCTGAGTGAGGCGACCGGGTCGGCGGGCCCGGCCTGGTTGGGTGCCGTCCGGGGTGGAGTGGGAGTTCTCCCGGTTGATGTCATGGCGTGCCTACCGCGTCACCCAGTGGAGTCGCATTGGCCGCACCGGAACCGCGGACGTGCCCGGCGGGCGGCTCACCGAGATCAGCCCGGACCCCTTGACGCTTCTGCAGCGTGATGCTCACCTTCGAGCCGGGACCGGTGAAGGTCTCGACGTCGCCGGCGAGGGCCTTGAGCACCGTCCAGGCAAAGGTGTCCTCCGATGGCGGCTCACGGTCGAGGCTCTCGACCGTGACCAGCACGTGCATGACACCCGGCGACAGCGTGAACGTGCAGTCCAGCGACGAGCCTGGCACCGCCGAGACGAGAAGCAGCGCGCACGCCTCGTCGACGGCGATCCGCAGGTCCTCGATGTCGTCGAGGGTGAAGTCGAGCCGGGCCGCGAGGGACGCCGTCGCCGTGCGAAGCACCGTCAGATATGCGCTGGCCGCGGGCAGCGTCAGCGCGACGACGTCGCGCAGGCCGCCGGAGTGGGCGGTGGGGCCGTCGATGGTGTCGGAGATCTCCGCGCCGCCGGACGAAGGCGTCGGATCCACGTTCCTACCCCCAAAGAGCCTGCGTAGAGCGAGGAGTGCTGTCCTCGCGGTGGCCGAAGCCGGGTGATCAGTCATGGTGCGGGTGATGGTCTTCCCGCCAACCGACGCGGTAAAGCGCCACCCGGACGGTCGTGATGTCCCTCATGTCCGTACCGGGTACCCGCGTCGGCGGCCAGCGTTGGCCATCGCCTCCACCGTACCCAGCCGTCGGGGGGTGCCGCAGGTCGGGTGATCGAAAGGTTCGTCCACCCCAACCCGGGGGGGCCCGAACGGGGAGGGTCGCATCCGCCCGTGAACGGACGGATCAGGTGGGGATGGCCAGGGCGCGCAGGGCGTCGCCGTCGAGACGCCACGTCGTCCAGCCGTTCATCGGGCCGGCGGCCAGCGAGCGGTAGAACTCCTGCGCCGGGGTGTTCCAGTCGAGCACGGCCCACTCCAGGCGCCGCAGCCCCCGTCGCACGCAGATCTCGGCGAGCGCCGCGAGCAGGCCACGGCCGTGGCCGCCGCGTCGGTGCTCCGGCCGCACGAACAGGTCCACCAGGTACATGCCGGCCTGCCCGGTCCAGGTGGAGAACGTCTGATGCCAGATCGCGAACCCCACCACCGGCGCGGACGGACCGCCCGCCGTGGTGTCCGCGGTGATGTCCGCCGTGGCGACCAGGCAGGAGGCGCTCGGGGTGGGGCCGAACAGGGCCTGGTGCAGGTCGTCCACGGTCATCGCGACCGCGTCCGGCTCCCGTTCGTAGGCTGCGAGGGCGCGCACCAGCGCCAGGATGGCGGGGACGTCCGCCGGCCGCGCCGCCCGGATCAACGAGCGCCGCCGGCACCCGCGCCCGCCGTGGCGCCCGCACCCGAGGCTCCGGCCCCGGTGCCCGCCGACGCGCTGGCCGGGCCGAGTGCGTGGCCGGACCGCAGCAGGGCGTAGAACTCCTGGCACTCGGCGTAGGTCGGCAGCAGGCCCGCGGCCTCGGCCTCGCGCAGCGTGGGCGCCGCGGCGTCCTTCTCCGAGAGCAGGGGTGTGATCTCGGCTGGCCAGGGGAGGTCGAGATCCGGGTCGAGGGGATGAACGCCATGCTCCCGGCCCGGGGTGTACGGCGCCGAACACAGATAGCTGATCGCCGCGTCGTCGGTGAGGGCTATGAACGCATGCCCCAGTCCCTCGGCGACGTACAGCCCACGGCGGTCCACATCGTCGAGCAGGACGGCGTCGAAAGCACCGAAGGTCGGCGAACCGGTGCGGATGTCCACGACGCAGTCGAGTACCTGGCCGCGCATACAGGTCACGTACTTCGCCTGACCCGGTGGTACCTGTGCGTAGTGCACGCCACGCAACGTCCCGCTGCGGCTGACGCTGTGGTTGGCCTGCGACAGCGCCAGCGGATGCCCGATCGCCTCGGTCAGCGCATCGGAGCGGAACCACTCCAGGAAGGTCCCGCGGCTGTCGGAGTGCTGACGCGGGGTGAACACCCAGGCGTCGGGGACCGATAGTTCGCTGATCTCCACCACTGGGACGGTACCGGTTCGCTCGGAGGTGTCCCCGCAGGCCGCACCGCACCGCCCGGACGCGTTGGCGGCCAGGTGTGGCGCTTGCGCACAGCTGGCTCGGCCGGTGGGATGCCGGCGCCGGCCGCGACGCTGCGTGTCGTGCCCGGCCCGGTCCGCGTCGTCCCGGCGGACGTCGGTGCTCGTAGGTGTGGGACCGGCATCGGCCCGGCTACGCGCCACGGCGCGGTCATCGCCCGGTCGCGGCCGCGTCATGGCCGGCTGTCCCGGTTTCGTCCGGTGTCGTCACCCACGCTCTGGGCTGGGACTTCGGGCCGCCCGGCTGGAACGGGTGGGCGGCCCGGGCATCGCGCACGCGAACATCCGGATTCCGGCTGGTCGATTGTTCTTTGCGCCGTGGTGAAGACCTCGCGGCGCGCGGCCACCGGGGTCCGCACCGGAGTCCCGCCCGCCCCGATCCCGCGATCATGTCGCTGATCTGCGTGAATGTCGGGGTGGATGGTCGGATCGGTGACCCGCGGATCAGTCCGCGGGCTGATCCGCGGGCCCACCGATGAGCGTTCGGCGAGCGGCGATCACGGGCTTCCGGAGACCCCGACAGCTATCCTCTAGCTATGCAGAAGGGCATCGATATGCACTAATGATTCCTGGCTTCGGGCGGCGTTGACCTGGCTGGCATCCGGGTCTCCCGGATGGTTTCCGGCCGCGCCACCGTTGCCTCGGGTGGGAGACATGGGAGCGCCGTGCCTCGCCGATGTGCGTCGGGTGTCTTGCGATGTGCGTCTGCTGGCCGTCCACCCCGGGTCGAAAGCCCCGCCAGCGTCGACAGCGTGTGTATCGACGCCCGCTGCGTCGGCACCGGTCCGAACACCCTCGCCACGGCCTCGTTGGCAGCCTGCCCAGCGATGCGTCCACGCGTACGGCGACGGTCCGCGTGTCATATTGGACCTACCCCCGGGCCACCCCCCGGTCCCTGTCCTGTCTCACATCATGAGGTGGGACGACTCAGGCTCGCCTTCTGCGTGGACGACGCACGCAGCCAGGGCGGGCGACCTGTAGCCGCGGCCCCGGTAAAGGGACCACGACCGCCCCAGCGGGTCCACCGCCGGCTTGTCCGAGGAGCAGCCTCCGTGACCGCAACCACTGACCACTCGACTCTTCCCACCAGCGCCCCGGCGGATCTCGCCGCGGTCAGCCCCCGGCCGTCCGACGACGACCCCGCCTTCGCGCTGCATCGCGGCGGAAAGATCGGGATCGCCCTCACCGTGCCGTTGGACAACCGCGAGGACCTCTCACTCGCCTACACCCCCGGCGTGGCGCGGGTCTGCACCGCGATCGCCGAGACTCCCGCCCTCGCGGATGAGTACACCTGGCGGGCCAACACCGTCGCCGTGGTGACCGACGGCACCGCCGTGCTCGGTCTCGGTGACATCGGCCCGGCCGCGTCCCTGCCGGTGATGGAGGGCAAGGCGGCGCTGTTCAAGCAGTTCGGTGGGGTTGACGCCGTGCCGATCGCGCTGGACTGCACCGACGTCGAGCAGATCGTCGACACCGTGGCGCGGCTGGCCCCCAGCTTCGGCGGCATCAACCTCGAGGACATCTCCGCGCCCCGCTGCTTCGCCATCGAGCGGCTGTTGCAGGAGCGCGTCGACATCCCCGTCTTCCACGACGACCAGCACGGCACCGCCATCGTGGCCCTCGCCGCCCTGGAGAACGCCGCGAAGCTGACCGGGCGCACCCTCGGCGACCTGCGTGCCGTGGTGTCCGGTGCGGGCGCGGCCGGTGTCGCCGTCACCCGCATCCTGCTGGCCGCCGGCATCGGCGACATCGCCGTCGGTGACAGCCGCGGGATCATCTATCCGGGTCGGGACAACCTCACCTCGGTCAAGGCGGCGCTCGCGGCCGAGACCAACCGCGCCGGCCTGACCGGCTCGATCAACGACGCGCTGGGCGGCGCCGACGTGTTCCTCGGCCTGTCCTCCGGCAAGGTGCCCGAATCGGCCGTCGCCACCATGGCCCCCGAGGCGATCATCTTCGCGATGGCGAACCCGGACCCGGAGATCGACCCGGAGCTCGCCCACAAGTACGCCCGGATCGTCGCGACCGGCCGTAGCGACTACCCGAACCAGATCAACAACGTGCTCGCCTTCCCCGGTATCTTCCGGGGCGCGTTGGACGTGCGGGCCAGCCGGGTCACGGAGGGCATGAAGCTCGCCGCCGCCGACGCGCTCGCCGCCGTGATCGACGGCGAGCTGAGCGAGGACCACATCATCCCGAGCGTGTTCGACGCCCGGGTGGGTCCGGCCGTGGCCGCAGCCGTGGCCGCAGCCGCTCGCGCGGACGGCGTCGCCCGCCGCTAGTCCCTTCCGTTTCTCCCCGATCCCCTTCTTTTCCGCTCTTCAGCCAGGTCACCCCGAAAGGGGCGACAGGGCATCCGACGGCCGTGGGACCTGCCGGGTATCCGCCCCAGCTCCCGCGGCCGTCCGCCGTCCCGGGCCCGTCCACGGTCCCGGGACGTTCGCGGTCCCGGGACATCCCGTCGGATCCGCGGCGGGGGCGGCGATGAGCGGGATGTGCGGCGGATGGTCAGACCCGGCCGCAACCGGGGCAGGGACGGTGCTCGACCGCCTCGGCGAGTGGGCGCAGCGTGCCGCATCCCTGGTAGGAGCAGCAGACGAAGTCGGCCGCCGCCACGGTGATGACCGCGGTCCCGTCGACCATGACCGTGACCGGCGCCTCCGGAGCGGGTGCCACCCGATGCCGCCGCCAGCCCAGTCGGCGCCGTCCGCCACGCCGCCCGCGGCCGGCGCCGGCCAGGTCACCTTCGCCGGCGGGGCTGGCGTCAGGGTCGCCGACGGGACCGGTACCGAGGTCGGCGAGTGGGGTGGACTCCGCGGTGGAGGGACGCGGGTCATCGCTGCGGGTCACCACGGGCTGACCGCCGGATGGTGCGCGGGGTCGGCGTTGGTCGTGGGCACGGCGATGAGTTCAACACACCGGCGGGTCAGGTGCGTGCGCCGGGGCGGATTGTCCATGTTCGGCGGCGCGTCCGATGTGGACGGTTCGCGCGCATCCACGGGGGATGGTTCGCCCCCGTCCGACCCGACGAGCCCGCCCGCGTCCAAGGGGAGAGGCTCGCCCGCGTCCAGGGGGAGAAGCTCGCGCGGGGGACGTGGCGGTCGTAGATTCTGGATGTGCTTGCCGCCGCCGCAGTTCGGCTCGACCCCGAGGATCCGCTCGCGGCGTTGTCCGTGGGGCAACAGCCGGATCCGGGGGATCCGCCGGCGGACTGGGTGAGCGTGCGGGTGCGCGCGGCTTCGCTGAACCATCACGATCTTTTCAGCCTTCGTGGGGTGGGGCTTGCGGCCGACCGGCTTCCGATGATTCTTGGCTGTGATGCCGCCGGCGTGACCCCCGAGGGGGAGGACGTCGTCGTCCACGCGGTGATCGGTGATCCGGCGGCGGGCGGTGGGGACGAGACGCTTGACCCGCGGCGGACGCTGCTGTCCGAGCTGCATCCTGGCACGCTCGCCGAAGCGGTCGCGGTGCCGCGGCGCAACCTGGTGCCCAAACCGCCGGAGCTGTCCTTCGAGGAGGCGGCGTGCCTGCCGACGGCGTGGCTCACCGCGTACCGGATGGTGGTGTCGCGGGCGGGGCTGCCGGCCGAGGGCGGTGGAACGCTGCTGGTGCAGGGCGCGGGCGGCGGTGTGTCGACGGCGGCGGTCCTCATCGCCAAGGCCGTGGGGCACACCGTTCTCGTCACCTCACGGGACGCCGGGAAGCGGGCGCGGGCGGCGGCGCTCGGTGCGGACGCGGTGTTCGAGTCCGGGGCGCGGCTGCCGCGCCGCGTGGACGCGGTGCTCGAGACCGTCGGCGCGGCCACCTGGGGGCATTCGCTGCGTGCGCTGCGTCCCGGCGGGCGGATCGTCGTCTCCGGGGCGACCAGCGGGCCGAACCCGCCGGCCGAACTCAACCGGGTGTTCTTCCAGCAGTTGTCGGTGGTCGGCTCCACGATGGGCAGCCGCGACGAGCTGGTCGATCTGCTGGCGCTGCTGGTGCGCACCGGTATCCGTCCGCCCGTCCAACAGGTCTGGCCGCTGGCCCGGGCCCGGGATGCCTTCGCCCGGCTGGCCGCCGGCGACGTGTTCGGCAAACTCGTCCTGACTCCCTGACGGGACCGGGAGAGGTCCCCGGTCACGGGCTGGCTCGCGGTCAGGGCTCGGCTCGCGGTCAGAGGTCGGTTCGCGGTCAGAGGTCGGCGTCGTCGTCGGGGCGGGCGAGCCAGGTGGCCAGGCGCTCCACCGCCTCCTCGAACTGCGGGTGGACGTCGACGAACGCCCGCATCGCGTCGGCGAGACCCTCGTAGGTGACGGTCTCCTCGCCGCGGCGGTCGACCAGTTCCTCAAGACCGCGATCGGTGAAGTACATCCGTGCTCCCATCCGGTTGGCCCGCCACGCGGTTGACCATCCGACCAGGCTACTGACCATCCGACCAGGCTACGGCCATCGAGGAGACGACCACCAGCAGGCTGGACGGTGACCGTCCGAGCAGACCGTGGCCATCGGGCTGGAGGCAGTGGGCACAGAGCCGAGCGGTCGCCGTCCACTCCCGGGGGAGAGCGGACGGCGACCGTCTGGCCGTGCGTGCCGTGCGTGCCGTGCGGGTGTGCGGTGGGTCAGTCGTCGAGGGCGGCTTCGACGAGAGCCTGCTGCTCGCGTTCGTGCACCCGGGACGAGCCGGACGCGGGGGCGGCCGCGGCCCGCCGGGAGACCCGACGCAACCGGATGTTGCGGGGCAGCGACTCGGCGAGGTTGAGCGCCATGTGCGGGTAGGCGCCCTGGTTCGCCGGCTCCTCCTGTACCCAGACGACATCGGTGACGTTCGGGTAGCGCTCGAGCACGGCGGCCAGCTCCGGACCGGGGGTCGGATAGAGCTGTTCGACGCGCAGCAGGGCGAACCGCTGGGGGTCACTGTGCTTGTTCCGCGCCCCGGCCAGGTCGTAGAAGACCTTGCCCGCGGTGAGCAGAACCCGACGCACCGTCGTCGGGTCGGTGACCGTCGGGTCGTCGATCACCGGCTGCCAGCTGCCGCCGGTGAGGTCCTCGACGGTGGACGTGGCGGCCTTGGCCCGCAGCATCGACTTCGGGGTGAAGACGACCATGGGACGGCGCACCGGCGACAGTGTCTGGCGGCGCAGCAGATGGAAGTAGCTGGCCGGCGACGACGGGGCCGACACGGTCATGTTGCCGTCCGCGCACAGCGACAGGAACCGTTCGATGCGGGCCGAGGAGTGGTCCGGCCCCTGGCCCTCGTAGCCGTGCGGGAGGAGCAGGACCAGCGAGGACCGCTGCCCCCACTTGGCTTCACCGGCGGTGATGAACTCGTCGATGATCGACTGGGCGCCGTTGGCGAAGTCGCCGAACTGCGCCTCCCACAGCACCAGCATGTCCGAGCGGACCACCGCGTAGCCGTACTCGAAGCCCATCGCCGCGAACTCGCTGAGCAGCGAGTCGTAGACGTAGAAGGTGCCGACACCCTCACGGTTCTCGGTGCCGTTCATGCCGTGACGCAGGGTGCGCAGCGGGGTGTGGTCCTCGGCGCTGTTGCGGTCGACGAGGACGGCGTGGCGCTGACCGAAGGTGCCGCGCCGGCTGTCCTGCCCGGTGAGGCGCACCGAGCGGCCGTCCAGCAGCAGGGTGCCGAAGGCGAGCGTCTCGGCGAGCGCCCAGTCGATCGCACCGGTCTCCACCATCTGCGCGCGCCGTTCGATCTGCGGGCGCAGCCGGGGATGCACGGTGAAGCCGTCCGGCAGCGTGATCTGCGTTTCGATGATCCGCTTGACGGCCTCGAGCGGCACCGCGGTGCTCACGGCGGCGGCCGCGGCGGCCTCCTCCGGAGTGGTGACGATCCGCGGCTGCGGCGCGTTCTCCGACGGGGTGGTGTCCCGGGTCTGCGCGAACGCCTTCTCCAGTTCCGCCCGGTAGGACTTCATCGCCTCCTCGGCCTCATCGCGGGTGATGTCCCCGCGGCCGATCAGCGCCTCGGTGTAGAGCTTGCGCACCGAACGCTTGCTGGCGATCGTGTCGTACATCAGCGGCTGGGTGAACGACGGCTCGTCCATCTCGTTGTGGCCGCGCCGCCGGTAGCAGACCAGGTCGATCACGACGTCCTTGTGGAACGCCTGGCGGTACTCGAACGCCAGCGCCGCGACCCGCACACACGCCTCCGGGTCGTCCCCGTTGACGTGGAAGATCGGCGCCTGCACCATCCGGGCGACGTCGGTGGCGTACACCGACGAGCGGCTCGACTCGGGCGAGGTGGTGAACCCGACCTGGTTGTTGATGACCAGGTGGATGGTGCCGCCGGTGCGGTAGCCGCGCAGCTGGGAGAGGTTCAGCGTCTCGGCGACGACGCCCTGCCCGGCGAACGCGGCGTCGCCGTGCACCAGCACGGGCAGCACGGTGAAGCCGGCGACACCCTTGTCGAGGATGTCCTGCTTGGCGCGGACGACACCCTCGGTGACCGGGTCGACGGCCTCCAGGTGGGACGGGTTCGCCACCACGGAGACGTTCACCGTGCGCTCCGAACGGGCCCGGTAGACGCCCTCGGCACCCAGGTGGTACTTCACGTCACCGGAGCCGTGCGCGGTCTGCGGGTCGAGGTAGCCCTCGAACTCGTCGAAGATCTGCCGGTAGGACTTGCCGACGATGTTCGCGAGCACGTTGAGCCGGCCACGGTGGGCCATGCCGATGACGACCTCGTCCATCTCGGCGTCGGCGGCCCGGTCGAGCACCTCGTCGAGGGTGGGGATGGTCGACTCGGCGCCCTCGAGGGAGAACCGCCGCTGGCCGACGTACTTCGTCTGCAGGAACGACTCGAACGCCTCCGCGGCACCGAGCCGCTCGAGCACGTAGAGCTGTTCGGCCGGGTCGGGACGTTCGGCGGAGCGTTCCACCCGCGCCTGGATCCAGGCCCGCTCGTCCGGCTCCTGGATGTGCATGTACTCGATGCCGACACGGCGGCAGTACGAGTCGCGCAGCACCCCCATGACGTCGCGCAGCGACATGGTGCGCTGCCCGGCGAAACCGCCGACGGCGAACTCCCGGTCGAGGTCCCACAGCGTCAGCCCGTGGCTGATGATGTCCAGGTCGGGGTGGCTGCGGATGGCGAACTCGAGCGGGTTCGTGTCGGCCATCAGGTGCCCACGGACCCGGTAGGCGTGGATCAGCTCCAGCACCCGCGCGTTGTGGTCGAGGTCGCCCTCGTGCACCACCGCCTTGTCCGGCACCCAGCGCACCGGCTCGTACGGGACCCGCAGCGAGCGGAAGACCTCGTCGTAGAAGCCGTCCTGGCCGAGCAGCAGCTGGTGCATCCGGCGCAGGTACTCACCCGACTGCGCGCCCTGGATGATCCGGTGGTCGTACGTGCTGGTCAGCGTGATCGTCTTGGAGATCGCGAGCCGGGCCAGGGTCGTCGAGGACGCCCCGGAGAACTCGGCCGGGTACTCCATGGCACCCACGCCGATGATCGTGCCCTGCCCCTGCATCAGCCGCGGCACCGAGTGCGCGGTTCCGATGCCACCCGGGTTGGTCAGGCTGATCGTGACGCCGGTGAAGTCGTCCATCGTCAGCTTGTTCGCCCGGGCCCGGCGGACCAGGTCCTCATACGCGACCCAGAAGTCGCGGAAGTCCATGGTCTCGCTGTTCTTCACCGCCGCGACGACGAGCTGGCGCCCCTTCGGGGTGGCCAGGTCGATCGCGAGGCCAAGCCCCACATGCTCCGGCTGGACGTGCGTGGGCTTGCCGTCGACCTCCGCGTACGACGCGTTCATCGCCGGATGGTCAGCCAGCGCCCGCACCATCGCATAGCCGATGAGGTGGGTGAACGACACCTTGCCACCGCTCGAGCGGGCCAGGTGCCGGTTGATCACGATCCGGTTGTCCGCGAGCAGCTTCGCCGGGAACGCCCGGACCGACGTGGCGGTCGGGACGTGCAGCGACGTCTCCATGTTGGTGACGACGCGGGCCGCAGCCCCCTTGAGCGGGGTGCTGACCGACCCCGACGACGACGCTGGCTTCGCGGTCGCGGTCGCGGCCGGTGCGGCCGGCTTCGTCGCGGGCTTGGCCCGCGCGGCGGGCGCCGGCTCCGAGCGTGGTGCGGTGGCCGCGGGCGCTGTCGGCGCTCTGGCCGCGCTGACGGCCGGAGCCGCGCTGGCGGCCGAGGGGGCCGGGGGTGCCGGCGCCGCGGCTGGGCCGGCGGTGCTCACGGGTGCCGGCGCGGCGGCGGGTGTGTCGTGGGCTGACTCACCGCCCGAAGGTGCCCCGTTCGACGCGACGTCGGCCGGCGCTCCGGTGGCACCGGGAGTCGTCGGCGGCATGGTCGGGCGATAGTCGGAGAGAAACTCACGCCACTCCGGCGAGACACTCTCCGGATCTTCGAGAAACTGTTGGTAGATCTCGAAGACCAGCCATTCGTTGGGTCCGAAGTCAGGTCCGGACGCAGGAACCGTCGGTGCTGTCACGGGGCCATTCGCCTCTATCCACGGTCTCACTTCACGGCCTCCGAAAGGCCCTTCTGTCACCGTCTGCTCAGGCTACCCGCTGCGGCCAGAGCTGGTACGACCGGACCTGCCCGGTCCGGTCACACGGACCCTCGGTACCCACCCGGCGCCGTCCCGACACCGCCCGGTTCCTGCCCTGTGTCCGCCCCGATCCGGCCATCATCTCGTCCTGATCTCGTCCCTTTCCTGTCCCTCTCGGCCCGGCTTCCGTGCCTCGCTTCCACAAGCCCGCTTCCGTCACCCCGCCCCCACCGGGTGAAGGCCCGATCGCACCGGCTTCGACCCCGACCCGCGACCGTGCGCCCTCGCGACGAGAGGGTCTCCCACGTCAGACGAGAGGGTCTCCCACGTCGGCTGATGATTCCGGCGCGGTTGGTTCGCATGGAGCTGGCGGCGAGGGTCCCGAGGCGGGGATGCGGTCCGCGGCGACGGCCTCGCCTCCCGCGGATCTTCGACTGCCCTTGTCGTCCACGAAGCGTCATCGCGAAACCACCAGGCGCGCTCATGACGGTGTGCTTGTCGTCAGACGCGACGCCATCCCCGATTCGGGTTCGCCTGTCCCGGCTATCACCGTGCCCGGCGAGCATGCTTCGACCCGACCACGCCGGCCTCGGATCCATGGAGAGCGTCCAGGTCGTCCGCGGCGGAGTGGAGCTCCACGCGGGCCTGTGGAGGCATCCCTGTCCGGTATGTCCCATGGCGGTCCGAGTGCTCGGATCCGCACGGCGATGTCCGACAGGCGGGGCGGGTGACCCCCGGGTGGACGGGGCGGGCGGGGCAACGGGGGCAGGCGGTTTCCAGGCCAGGCGGGACGGACGGGTCGCGGGTCATCGGACCAGGTCATGCGGGTGGGAACACGGTGGCGCGACCATCCGTTAGACTGGCCAGTGCCGGCCCGCATCATGGCCCCCGGACCCAATGAACGCCGCTTCGAGCGGCCTACGCCCGTGAGGCGACCTGGCGGGTCGGCACCTACACTTCTCCTCTCCCGAGTGCCTTGGGCGCCGTGGCCGTACACCCCCTTTTCGGGGGCTGAGGCCCGCGCGGGGCACTTGGTCGCGCACCGTCGCGTGCTGGTACGAAGGCCCTGTGGCGGCGTCACAGACGCGATCCCATGGCTGGCGGCCAGAACGGGGTGCCGTTGATCGGCGTTGCGGACCATCGATCGTTCCCGTCGACCGTTGTTGTCGCCTTTGTCGTGGCCGTCGACCGTTGCCGTGGTGGCCGCCGACTGGTGTGAGCCGGTGGATGGGCGCCGCCGTCGCGACAGGTGACTTTCCATCGCCTGCGGTGCGGTGCGGTGCGGGGTCGGCCCGGACCAGTCATCGTCGGCGTGTACGAGACGTCCGATATGCGCTTTGTTCGCGTTCCAACGGGTGGGCGTTCACGTGCGGAGCCGGTACCGCTGGATGGGCCGAAAGAACGACGGCTGAATGGGTTGAGCGCCAACCTGACCGGGCGTTCGGAATGGCTGGGATGATGGCCGGCTCGGCCATCCGGAGTCGACTCGAGGCCGGTCGGGCCGTGGTCGGCACCGGACATTCCCGTGGCGAGGGAATGCTGGTCGTCGGGGCCGGTCGGGATGCTGATCAGGGTGCGGTCAGGCGGGCGATCAGGGGTGGTCGCGGTGGTCGGTGCGGGTGGGGGTGGCGCTGTTACGCGGTGGTGGGTCGGTTCACTCGGGCGAGTGTGGTCGGTCGGGGTGGTTCGAGGTGGATCGGCCGAAGTGGGTCCAGCCGCCCACACCGGTCGGGGTGCGTCCGTCGACGGTCACGCCCGTTCCGTCGGACTGGACGGAGCCGATCCGCACGCAGCCGGGTGGTAGCGCGACGCTCGGTGGAAGCGGGGGCAGGCAGGCCACCAGGGCGTGGTCCTCGCCGCCGGTGAGGACCCAGTCGAGGGGATCAACGCCGAGGTGGTCGGCGGCGTCGCGCAGGGCGTCGTCGACCGGGAAGGCGTCGGTGGTGAGGTCGATGCGCACGCCGGACGCGGCGGCGAGGTGCCCGACGTCCTGGACGAGCCCGTCGGAGACGTCGCACATGGCGCGTGCGCCGAGGGCCGCGAGGGCGGGGCCGAGGTGGTAGGGCGGTCGGGGGCGGCGATGCGCGGTGAGGAGGTGGCCCCAGCCGCGGGCGGTGAGGGAATCGTCGTCCGCGCGGATGGGCCTGAACCCGTCGGGTGCGGGCCGCGGGGAACCGCCGCCGGCGACGGTGGTGCCCGCGCGGGCGCATTCGGCGGCCAGGCCGTCCGCGAGCGACAGGACCCAGTCGAGTTCGGTGGAGCCGGGGGTGGCCAGGCCGACGAACAGGCCGGTGGGACGGGCACCCATGGCGGCGACGTCGGCGAGGTTCTGGGCGGCGGCCTTGTGGCCGACGTCCGCGCCGCCGGACCAGTCCCGGCGGAAGTGACGTCCCTCGACGAGAAGGTCGGTGGTGACGACGACGCGGCCGTCGGGTGCGGCGAGCATGGCGGCGTCGTCGCCCGGCCCGACGAGGACGTCAGGGCTGCGACCGAAGCGAGCGGTGATCGCCCGGATGAGGTCGAACTCCCCTAGATCCCGCACATGCGGACCCTTTGGGCTAAAAAGTTCCGCATCCACGGGCTATCCACCTTCCGCACCTCGGAATGACGGTGATCGCAACATATATGTGACCTTTTTGTCACATTGCACTGAAAATCTGACGCGCGTGAACCTGCGCTGTCGATGTGCATCCTGCGTACCCCCTGCCGGGAGGCAGGACGGTGCGCGGGCGTGGGTCCAGGCGGCTCATCACGGTGGGAGCCCGCCCGGACGGTCCCGGACCCGGTAGAGCCGCCCGTGGCGCTGCAACCGGGCCGCGGCAAGATCGAGGGTAGACATTATCTGCCCTCCACCCCCGAAACCGTCACCTGGGGTGAACTGCCGAACGCCCGCTCCCGACCGGTCCTGTCCATCGATCCCGGTGCCACCGTCACCATCGACACGGTCAGCCAGGAGGGCATCCTCGGCGACCAGGGTCGCGACCCCGAGTCCTTTCTCGCCGGTCTCGGCGTGGTGCCCGCCGAGGTGCTCGCGGACGCGCGGGCGATCGCCGCGTCCGGCCTGCCCCACCAGTACGGTGTGGACGCGCCGCACATCGTGACCGGGCCGGTGTTCGTCCGGGACGCGGAACCCGGTGACATGCTGCGCGTCGACGTGCTCTCCCTGCATCCGCGGGCGCGGTACGGCATCGTGTCGAGTCGCCATGGCGCGGGGCTGTTCACCGGGGAGTTTCCGGAGGGGCCACCGCCCGAGGCGAGCGCCAGCGCGCGGCACTGGCAGCGCTTTGGCACCGTCACCACCCTCTGCGCGATCGAACGCCGCCGTGGGCGGCTG
Organism: Candidatus Frankia nodulisporulans; assembly: GCF_902806475.1. Taxonomy (GTDB): domain Bacteria; phylum Actinomycetota; class Actinomycetes; order Frankiales; family Frankiaceae; genus Frankia; species Frankia umida. The sequence continues at coordinate 5,365 of NZ_CADCWS010000002.1, read as the reverse complement.
TTCGGTGCGCTGACCAGCGTCGGCGGTACCCGGACCCGCTTCCCGCTGACTCCCTTTCTCGGCGTCATGGCGGTCGCGGTGGACAGTACCACCGAGGTCATCGCGTCCACATCGGTCGGACTGCACGGAGGCGCGCTGGACTGCGTCGATCTGGGCGTCGGTGGCCACCTGTACCTACCCGTCCAGGTGGCCGGCGGGCTGTTCGCGGTGGGCGACCCGCACTATGCGCTCAGTGAAGGACGGCTGGGTGCGACCGCGCTCGAGGGGCCGCTGCGGGCGACCCTGCGGTTGTCCACGCTGCGGGAGGGGGCGGCGGGTGCGGTGCTGGGGGCGCTGCGCGAACCGTTCGTCGAGACCGAGACGGCCTGGGTGACGATGGGTGTCGACGCCGAGCTGTCCGAGGCGGTCCGCCGGGCCGCCCGCTCGGCGATGCTGTTCCTGACCAGCCGGATCGGGCTGGAACGGTCCGAGGCCATGGCCTATCTGTCGGCCGCCGCGCAGATCGGGGTGTGCCACGTCGGCCCGGGCCCACAGACGGCCTTCTGTCGGATCCGCCGGGCCGACTTCCTGGAACCGCCGGCTGCCCGTTCCCGGCTGGCCCGCCAGCCCTTCGCCCGCATCGTCGGTGCCACCGAGGACGACCCCGACCACCATGACGCCGTGCCTGTGGACTCGGAGTCGCCGGATCACACGCGCCTCGAGCCCACACCGCTGGACCCGCCGACCGCGAGCGCGGGTGGCGGCGCGGGCTCAGGGCGGCGGGAACTGTCCGACGGCGAACTGACCCGCGGGCTCGCGGTCGCGCGCGAGTCGGACGAGATGACCGACGGCACCCCCGTCTGAGAGCACCGCGCCGTCCTGGTCGGGGCCGTCCGGGGTGGGGGCGGGGGTGATCCCGGCGGCGGCGAGGCGCGGCCAGAGGGTGGCGAGGGCCGCCTCGGGGTTGAGCTCGAAGTCGGACTGGCGCACCCGCCAGAACCGCCAACCGACCCGGCGCAGGTCGCGCTCGCGGTCGAAGCCCCGGGCGATGTCGGCGTCGCCGGCGTCATCGTCGCAGCCGATCGCGAAGCGGGACCGTCCACCGCTGACCACCAGGTCCAGGCGCAGCCCGCCGATCTCCACCTGGGGGGCGACCAGATAACCGCGGCCGGCCACCCGCCGGTACACCCGCTGCGCGAGCAACGAGCCGAACGCCGGATGCGGACGGTCCTCGGGTACCAGCCGCGGGTCCGGGGACTCCGGTGGCGCGCTGGCCCGGCCGGGCCGGGTGGCCGCCGTGAGCTGGGTGCGGGTCGCGGCCTGGGTGCTGGACAGGACGTGGGCCAGGTAGCTGTGGCGCAGGTCGTGCTGATCGAGGTCGGTGAGGGTCACCGAATGGAACAGCCAGACCTGGTCGCGGGCGCGGGAGGCGGCGACGTTGAACAGGCGCTGGTGCTCCAGCGTCGTCAGGGGTGTCGGCGGGGTCGAGGGGGCCACGACCAGCGACACGAACACGACGTGGCGTTCGTCGCCCTGGAAGTCCGCGGGGGTACCGACCCGCAGCCGGCGGCGCCGGTGCTCGGCCGCGGACAGTCGTTCGGCCAGCAGGTCACGGATCAGGGTCGCCTGCGCCTGGCCCGCCATGACCACCACGCCGAAGGTCAGCCCGGCGTTGCGGGGATCCTGCGCGCTGAGCAGCACCTGCCCGACCAGCGCCTCCGCCTCCGCCCGGTTGCGCGGACCGGTGGACGTCGGGATGGTGGAGCCGTGCGGGACGTGCCGGGCGACCAGCGGTGGCAGTCGATCGGCGCCGAACTGGCGCAGCGGCACCAGCGGCGCCTCCCGGTAGAACATCGCGGATGACCATTCGATGATCTCCGGCATGCACCGGAAGTGCTCGCGGAGCCGCACGACCTCACCGAACCGGGTGCGCAGCAGGCTGAACAGGCTCGACCGCGGGCTGAACCCGACCCGCAGCCAGGCCGGGACGTCCGGCAACAGGGCGTCGAGCCGGTCGAGGACGTCGTCGAGGTCACGCCCGGGTACCGCCGCCGGGGTGCACTGCCGGTCGTCACCGACGACGATCACCCGGGGGGCGAGCCAGAGCAGGAACAGACTGTCCAGGCCCGCCTGGCTGCCCTCGTCCACGATGACGACGTCGAAGCTGTCACGCACCGGCGGGATGGTCGAGAGCACCTCGCGGATCGGCATCACCCAGGCCGGGACGGCCGTCTGGGCGATCGCCATCGCCTCCCGGGCGGCCTGTCGGTAGCGCTCGGCCTGCCGTCCGCCGTGGGTCCCGCCCGCGGCGACCGCCTCGCTGTAGGCACGCAGGGCGGCGGACTGCCCGGCGCCGAGGCGCTCCAGGCAGTGCCGCCAGGCCCGGGCGCCGGCGAGTTCCGCGGTGGCGGCGGCCAGGACGTCCTCGGCCGCGTCCAGATCGGCGTCGAGGTCGGCCGGCGCCGCGCTGTGCGGCTGCTGGGCGCTGTTCGGCTCGGTGCCGGCGTGGTCGATGACGCGGGTGGCGTCCAGCCAGCCGGTGGCCAGCCCCCAGGACCAGGCCGCACCGAAGTCGTCCAGCTCGAGGCCGCGATCCTTCCCGCCGGTGGGCGGGTCGGTCGGCCCGGTGCGCAGCCGCTGGGCGAGGACGGGATGGGCGGCGTCGAGGCGGGTGAGCAGCGTGTCGCGCCGGACGGTGGCCCGGTCCTGAGCCAGCTGGGCCGTGAGCCGTTCGGTGGCGGCGGTGTAGGCGGCGCTGTCCCGGGCGTGGGTGGCCGCGAGCACGGCGGCCAGCGGGGCGGGTGCCGCCGGATGGGCGGCGAGTCGCTCGTGGTCGTCCCGCACCTGGGCGAGTTCCGCCTCGGCGGCGGCCGCGGCGCGTGCCGGCTGTTCGGCGGCGAGCGCCGCGGCAAGCTCGCCGATCGTCTCGGCACTGGTGACGGCGCTGACGATCGGGGCCGTCGGGGCTGTCGGGGTGGCCTCGTCGCCGTGGTTCGCCGCCGTCGCGAGCAGGTGGTCGCGGGCGGTCACCAGGGTGCCGATCGCCTCGATCACCTCGTGCCGTTCCAGCAGCCGGGACACCGCGACCTCGACGGGCAGACCCGGCTGAGGCGGATGACCGGCGAGCACCCAGGCCCGTCCGGCGGCGTCCAGGGCGAGCTGCGCCCGCAGCCGGATCAACACCAGGTCGAGCAGTTCCGGGGTGGTCGGGGCGAGTCCGTCCACGGTCACCTGCGCGAGCAGGGTCTCGGCGGCCCGCTGGGTCTTCCCCTTGAACCGTCGGCGCAGCCCGCCCCCGTCGTCGAAGTGCGCCCGCAGCGCCTCACCCCGCGCCAACAACACCGCCGGTGCGGACATCCGCACCACCGCGTCGCCGGTGGTGTCGTCGTTGGCGGTGACCTCTTCGCTGGCGGTGGCGTCGTCGCTGCTGGTGGCCTCGGTGGGTAGCAGCACCTCGTGCAGGCCGAGTTCGGTCAGTTGCCGGGCCGCGTCGGCGACCTGCTCCGCCGCTGTGTCGATCTTCGCCCACACCAGCCGGTCGTGACCGGTGAGCGCGTCGTGGACGGCGGCCGGAACCCAGGCCCGATCGGCCACCCGGGCGGCGCGGCTGTGCACCTCATCCAGCGCCTGGTGCAGGGCGCGCACGGCGGAACGCAACTCGTCGGCGGACGCGGGGGAGGCCGCGATCAGGGCGGCGAGCAGGGCGCTGGCCGCCGGGGTGAGGCTCTCCCGTGCGGTCGCGGCCGCTCTCCGGGCCGATGCGCCGGCGGCGACCAACGTGGCGAAACGGTCGGCCGCCAGCACCGGCCAGATCGACTCGTCCGCGTCGACATGAGCCGTGGGACGCGGGGGATTCGACGCGTCCACGGGGTAGCGGCGCAGCAGACCGCGCAGCTCGACGGCCTCGTCGTCGGTCAGCGGCGGTCCGGCGGTGGCGAGGACGGATCGGCCGGCCGGGGTCGGGATGGGCAGTGGCAGCCAGGCGTGTGCGCTTTGGGCGGCGCGGACCCGGGCCGCGACGCTCGCCCGGGTTCCGCCCCAGCCCGCGGCGATCGTTGTGTCGGGGTGGATCGTGCCCTCGGCCGCCCGCACGTCCCGGGCGCGTGCGGCCAGCGCGTCCCGCTCCCGTAGTGCCTGGTTGCGGCGTTCGGTGGCCCGTGCGATGCGACGGTCGAGGGCCTCGGGTCGGTAGGAGGCCCGCTGCGCGGCCAACGCGCTCACGCTCAGGGCCAGCTCTGGCGCGCCGATCCCGGTGGCGACATCGCCGGGATCGGCGAAGTGATCGCCGCGGGTTCCGCTCGCGGCGCCGGTGTCCTCGGTGTCCTCGGTGTCCTCGACATCGTCGGCGGTGTCGGTCAGGGAGACACACAGGTCGCGCAGGTCGGGGGGCAGCTTCGCCCGCAGCACCCGCAGCACCCGCAGGGCCTGCGCCTTCTGGCTGGTGACGAGGACCCGCTGGCCCTCGGCGAGCAGCGCGCAGATCAGGTTCGCGATCGTGTGGGTCTTAACCGGTGCCGGGTGGTCCCTCCACCACGACGCCGTTGTCATGGCGCAGCCGTTCCAGCACCAGGGCCTGCTCGGGGCTGGTGGGCAGCGGCAGCAACGGGTCGGCGCCGAGCACCGCGCCGTCGGTGGCGCCTTCCGCGGCGAGCCACGCGAGCCGCTCGTCCGTGTCCAGGGTCGCCACCAACTGCGCGAGTCCGAGCGGCGGCGGACCGTCACCGCGCAACGCGTCCAGCATCCGCTCGTAGTAGCTCAGCAGCGCGGCCGAATCGCGCACCCGCAGCACCAGCGCCGGAGCGAACGTCACCTGCGGCCCGCCGCCGCGGCCTCGCGAGCCGGCGGCGGGGACGTCCACGGCCAGGGTGAGCCACTCGCGCAGCAGTCGAGTGTCGTCCGGGCCCAGCGGTGCCGGGGCGCGGTGCCGCAGCCGATCGTGGAGGTTGTTCGTGCGCTCCCGGTGGAACGACGCGACACCGTCGAGCAGGTGGCCATCGGCGAGGCGGGTCGTCGCGTCCGCCGGCAGCCGCACCCGGATGTCGGCGGTGACCGGGTCGATCTCGCAGCGCACCCGGGTCGACAGCAGATGCTCGCGGATGGGCGGACCATCCGGCGGCGCCCAGGTGAGCAGGCCCGTGGCCAGCACCAGCTCCAGCGCGTCGCCTTCCTGCGCGAGCCGGGCGGCCAGAGCGTGCAACGTATTGTGCAGCGCCCGTCGCTCGCCGTCCGCCTGTGCGCGCGACGCCCAGATCCGCCAGGCCGGCAGCCACCCCCGGTACGCCAGCTCGACCTCGGCCGGGTCCACGTCCGCCAGGTACACATCTGCCCGGCCCACGTCCGCCGGATCCACGTCCGCCGGATCCATGTCGGACGGGCCCGCGCCGGG
>NZ_CADCWS010000001.1 GCF_902806475.1 Candidatus Frankia nodulisporulans | reverse complement strand
GGCCTGCATTTGTTGTGGGGCCCGAATGGGTGATTCCCATTCTCCCTCTGGGGCGCGAGCACGCGGATCACCAGCGGAATCGGGGTAACCGCGGACGTGATCGAACGCCCGGATGGTGGATCACACCCGTCTCCGCGCAACCATCCGCCGATTTCCGGTGTCCGGCAGTTGACTGTTGCGGTGTCCAGCAGTTGACAGTGCGGAACGCGTGATTGCGCGGATTGCTCAGTCGGATGCCACCGCGGTCGACAGCCGCCGGGCGGCTTCGATCACCGCCGCGCCATGACGACGTCCCGGTGAACGGGTCAGTCGCTCCAGCGGCCCGGACAACGACACCGCGGCGATGACGGTGCCCGCCTCGTCGCGGACCGGTGCCGACACCGAGGCGAGTCCGGTCTCCCGTTCACCCACGCTCTGCGCCCACCCCCGCTCCCGCACCTGGGCGAGGACCGCCGCGTCGAAGGGGGCGGCACCGATCAGGTCGGGCTCCGGCTCGTCGGCGAACGCCAGCAGGACCTGCGCGCCGGACCCCGCCGTCATCGGCAGGGCGGCGCCGACCGGCACCGTGTCGCGCAGCCCGCTGGCCCGCTCGGAGGCCGCCACACACAGCCGCAGTGCGCCGCGGCGCACGTAGAGCTGGGTGCTCTCGCCGGTGGCGTGGCGCAGTTCGGTGAGGATCGCGTCGGCCTGGTCGACCAGCTCCCACGGCAACGGGGCCGCGATACCGGCGGCCGCCGCCAGCCGCGGACCGGCCACGAACCGCCCGGCCGGGTCGCGCCCGACCAGCCGGTGCACCTCGAGGGCGCTGGCCAGTCGATGGGCCGTCGCCCGGGTGAGCCCGGTGCGCGCGACCAGATCGGTGAGCGAGACGGGGCCGTGCTCGACGGCGGCCAGGACCAGGGCCGCCTTGTCAAGGACGCCGACTCCGCTAAGCTGTTTCATAAGCTGATACTGCCATCCTGAATCCTGGGACGACAACATCCTGGGGTGGCGACATCCCGAGCGGACCATCTCGGGACGACGTCACCCCACGGCGCTCACCGGCCGACGACGCCGGCCCCGCCAGCCCCGCCAGCCCTGCTGGCAGGGCTGGCACCCGGACGTCCCGACATCCGGGCGGTTCGGCGTCGTGGCGTCCGGGGCTGTGGCGCCCGGGATGTCGGCACCCAGCATCGACGAGCGGCGCGAGAACGACGAGCGCCGGAAACCGGAAAGGAGCGGGTCGGTCATGGGCCGCACACTCGCGGAGAAGGTCTGGGACGCCCATGTGGTGCGCGAGGCCGAGGGCGAACCGGATTTGCTGTACATCGACCTGCACCTGGTGCACGAGGTCACCTCGCCGCAGGCCTTCGAGGCGCTGCGGCTGGCCGGGCGGCCGGTCCGCCGGACCGACCTGACCCTGGCCACCGAGGACCACAACGTCCCGACGACGGACACGCTGCTGCCGATCGCGGACCCGGTGTCGGCCGCACAGGTCGAGGCGCTGCGCGGGAACTGCGCCGAGGCCGGTGTGCGGCTGTTCCCGATGAACGACCCCGGCCAGGGGATCGTGCACGTCGTCGGACCGCAGCTGGGGCTGTCCCAGCCGGGGATGACGATCGTGTGCGGGGACAGCCACACCTCCACCCACGGCGCGTTCGGCGCGTTGGCCTTCGGTATCGGCACCAGCCAGGTCGAGCATGTGCTGGCCACCCAGACGCTGCCGCAGCGGCGGCCGAGGACGATGGCCGTCACCGTCGAGGGTGACCTTCCCCCGGGCGTCACCGCCAAGGACCTGATCCTGGCGATCATCGCGCGGATCGGCACCGGTGGCGGTGCCGGGTACGTCATCGAGTACCGCGGTGCGGCGATCCGGGGCCTGTCGATGGAGGGCCGGATGACCGTCTGCAACATGTCGATCGAGGCCGGTGCGCGCGCCGGCATGATCGCGCCGGACGAGACCACCTTCGCCTACCTCGCCGGCCGTGAGCGGGTCGCCACCGGCACCGACTGGGACGACGCCGTCGCCTACTGGCGCACCCTGGGTTCCGACCCGGACGCCGAGTACGACCACGAGGTCGTGATCGACGCGACGACCCTCACGCCGTATGTCACCTGGGGGACCAACCCCGGCCAGGCCGCCCCGCTGGGCTCGCCGGTGCCGACCCCCGAGGACTACGCCGACCCGGCCGCCCGTGCCTCGGCGCAGCGGGCGCTGACCTACATGGGCCTCACGGCCGGCACCCCGCTGTCCGAGGTCGCCGTCGACACCGTGTTCATCGGGTCGTGCACCAACGGCCGGCTCAGTGACCTGCGGGCGGCCGCCGAGGTGCTGCGTGGCCGGCGGGTGGCCGACGGGGTCCGGGTGCTGATCGTGCCCGGCTCCATGCTGATCAAGGCCGAGGCCGAGGCCGAGGGTCTGGACGAGGTGTTCGAGGCGGCGGGCGCGCAGTGGCGCAGCGCCGGCTGCTCGATGTGTCTCGGGATGAACCCGGACACCCTGGCGCCGGGGGAGCGCAGCGCCTCGACGTCCAACCGCAACTTCGAGGGTCGCCAGGGCCAGGGCGGACGGACCCATCTGGTGTCCCCGGAGGTGGCCGCCGCCACCGCCGTCACCGGCCGGCTCACCGCCCCGGCCGACCTGTAGCGCCCGGACCGTCCCGCGCGCTCGACCCTGTCGTCGTCTCACCGCAGAAAGGAGCGTTTCCGATGGAGGCGTTCACCACCCACACCGGACGGGCCGTGCCGCTGCGCCGCAGCGACGTGGACACCGACCAGATCATCCCCAGCGACTGGCTCAAGCGCATCGAGCGGACCGGTTTCGGCGCCGGCCTGTTCTCCGAGTGGCGCGCGGACGAGAGCTTCGTGCTGAACAACCCCGCCTACGCGGGCGCCTCGATCCTGCTCGCCGGGATGGACTTCGGCACCGGCTCCTCCCGCGAGCACGCCGTGTGGGCGTTGCAGGACTACGGGTTCCGGGCGGTCATCTCCGCCCGGTTCGCCGACATCTTCCGGGGTAACGCGCTCGGTAACGGCCTGCTGCCGGTCCAGCTCGCGGCGCGGACGGTGGAGCGCCTGCAGACGGCGGTGGAGCAGGACCCGACCCTCGAGATCACGGTCGACCTGGTCGCCCGGGAGGTCCGCGGGGCCGATGTCACGGCGTCCTTCGAACTGGACGACTTCACCCGCTGGCGGCTGTTGGAGGGTCTCGACGACGTGGGCCTGACCCTGCGGCACGAGGAGCTCGTCACCGCGTTCGAGCGCACGCGGCCGGCCTGGTTGCCGACCACCGGCTGACCGGGTGACCCACCCCCGCGCGTGTCCCCGAGCCCCTGCGGCCAAGAATGTGATCGAAATCACATAAGGGCCGACAGGGGTGCGGGGGCGGGTTGGTGACTTGCCCTGCGGTGTCGGCAATCCGGTCACCGGTCATCGCCCGAGGCGTTTGGATGGCTACGTAGCAGAGTGGGCCTGCCCCCGTTGGAGGCGGCTGGCGACCAAAGCGTGACATTGAGCCCAAAAATTCCGGCGGCACTCGTCACTGAACGTGATGAATCTACCGGTTGGTTGGGGTGGTTCGCACAGCACGCATCCCGTCGCCCACTGGCACGAACCCGATGACGTGCGGGTTTGTGTGACGCGACACGGTGGCGGGAATTGCCCTCGCCAGTGGAGATGCCTACGGTGCAGCGCAGTGTGATGCCCGATCTGCTCCCCATCCCGCGCCCTGCGGGGCGTCCGGAGGTTGTCGTGAACAAGTCCCAGTTGGTTGACCGCATCGCCCAGCAGATCGAGGGCGGACGATCGAATGCCACCAAGGCGGTCGACGCGGTGTTCGACGCGATTCAGGAGGCCGTCGCCAGCGGCGAGAAGGTGACGATCACCGGCTTCGGCGTGTTCGAGCGGGTGGAGCGCGCCGCGCGCACCGGCCGCAACCCGGCGACCGGCGAGCCCGTGCACGTCGCCGCCTCCGTCGTGCCGAAGTTTCGGCCCGGTTCGGAGTTCAAGTCCAGCGTCTCGGCGAGCTCGGACTGACCGGCGGTGCGGGCGCCGGTCACGGCTGGCTGGCGCCCGCCGGTGCCGGTTACCGGTGCCCGCGCCGGACGGCCTGCGCCATGAGGTCATGCTGGTAGTCCGCGAGCCGGACGTCGTCCGACCCGCTGGTGTGCCGCTCCCACCGGCCGTCGGAGCGCAGGTCCCAGGCGGAGACCTGGTCGGAGAAGGCGTGGTCGAGCAGGTCGCGCAGGCTGTTGCGGTCCGCCGACTGACCCACCCGGACCAGCGCCTCGATCCGACGGTCGAGGTTGCGGTGCATCATGTCGGCGCTGCCGATCCAGAACTCGTCCGTGGACGCGAACTCCAGCATCCGGCTGTGTTCGAGGAACCGACCGAGAATCGATCGGACGCGTACGGTCTCCGAAAGTCCGGGCACACCCGGGCGTAGTGCGCAGATCCCACGGACCAGGCAGTGCACCGGCACGCCGGCCTGGGAGGCGTGGTAAAGCGCGTCGATCACCTGCTCGTCCACCAGGCTGTTCACCTTCAGCCGGATGCCACACGGACGGCCCTGCGCCGCCGCCCGTGCCTCGGCGTCGATCCGGGCCAGGATGCCGTCGCGCATGTGCTGGGGGGCGACCAGCAGCGAGCGGTACTCGGTCTGCCGGCTGTACCCGGTCAGCACGTTGAACAGGTCGGTGAGGTCGGCGCCCACCCCCGGGTCGGCGGTGAGCAGGCCCAGGTCCTCGTAGAGCCGGGCGGTCTTGGGGTTGTAGTTGCCGGTGCCGACATGGCAGTACCGGCGCAGCCCGCCGCGCTCCTGCCGGACGACCAGGCAGGTCTTGCAGTGGGTCTTCAACCCGATCAGGCCGTAGACCACATGGCAGCCGGCCCGCTCCAGTTCCCGGGCCCAGCGGATGTTCGCGCTCTCGTCGAACCGAGCCTTGATCTCGACCAGCACCACCACCTGCTTGCCTGCCTCGGCGGCGGCGACCAGCGCGTCCACGATCGGTGAGTCGCCGGAGGTGCGGTAGAGCGTCTGCTTGATCGCCAGTACCTGCGGGTCGGCGGCGGCCTGCTCGATGAACCGCTGCACCGAGGTGGTGAACGAGTCGTAGGGATGGTGGACCAGCACATCGCCCTCGCGCAGCACCGAGAAGAAGTCGGGGGTCTCCCCCTCCTCGATGGACAGCCGCGGATGGGTGATCGGAACCCGCGGCGGGTCGCGCAGCTCCGGGCGGTCCAGCTCGTAGAGCGCCCACAGCGCCGACAGGTCGAGCATGCCCGACACCCGGTGCACCTCGCGCTCGGTCACCTCGAGCTCGCGCATGAGCAGCGACAGCAGGTCGGTGTCGATGCCGGCGTCCACCTCGAGGCGGACCGCCGGGCCGAAGCGTCGCCGGGCCAGTTCCCGCTCCAGGGCCTGGAGCAGGTCCTCCGCCTCGTCCTCCTCGACCTCTAGGTCGGCGTTGCGGGTGACCCGGAACAGATGCGAGTTGATCACTTCCATGCCGGGGAAGAGCTGGTCGAGGTGGGCGGCGATGACCTCCTCGAGCGGCACGAAGCAGGCCTGCCGGTCCGGCTGGCCACCCCCGGCGCCGCCCTGGCCGCGACCGGCTCCACCCGCGTCCGGCTCGTCGGGGGACACCGGCACCAGCCGTCCGACGTTCTGCGGCACCTTCACCCGGGCGAAGCGGTCGGTCTCCCCACCTGGCTCCCGCACCTGCACCGCGAGGTTCAGCGACAGGCCGCTGATGTAGGGGAAGGGGTGGGCCGGATCGACGGCGAGCGGCGTGAGCACCGGGAAGATCTGCTCGTGGAAGTAGTCGTGCAGCCGTTCGCGCTGCGCCTCGCTGAGCTGGGACCAGAACCGGATGCTGATCCCGGCGTGGGCCAGCGAGGGCACCACCTCGTCGGTGAAGCAGCGCGACTGCCGCTGGGACAGTTCGGAGGCCGTCCGGCTCACCAGGTCCAGCTGCTCGCGTGCGCTCAGCCCGTCGGCGGAGCGCACGGCCAGACCCGTGGCCTCCCGGCGCATCAGCCCGGCCACCCGCACCATGTAGAACTCGTCCAGGTTGCTCGCGAAGATCGCCAGGAACTTCGCCCGCTCGAGCAGCGGCGTGGCGACGTCCTCGGCGAGCGCGAGCACGCGGGCGTTGAAATCCAGCCAGGACGACTCACGGTTGATGAACCGGTCGGCGGGAAGATCCGAGGGCGCGGGGGTGCGGGGCGCCTCCAACGGCTCGAGCAGACCGCTGCGGGCCTTACGCTGAGGCTGCTCGGGTCGGGTCGCCATCAGCTCGCTCATGACACTAGATGGTGCCAGTCCCCGGCGAACTCGGCACTGCGGCCGAATGGTCCGAGTGCCCCGCTCAGGGCGCGGTTGGCGGCGCGGTGTGGTCTGGGTCTCCCCCGACTGTCCCCGCTGTGAGTGGCTGGTCGCGGTAACGACAACCCTCGACCCGCCCGTCAGGGCCGAGTTAACGGTGTGGAAACACCTGGCGGCGACGATCGGCAGCGTGAGCGAAACATCGGCGCTCGCCGGGTCGGACCGGTGGGCTGACGGCGGTCGAGCGGGTGGGGCGGCGACCATCCGGAGCGTGTCCGAACTCACAGCGGCCGGCGTTGGTGGCGCCGCGACGGGTCGATCGTGAGCGGTCAGCAGGTGGCCACCGCCGCCGAGGATCTGCTGGGGCTGCCCGCCGGAACCCGGGTCGGCTACCAGATCACCCAGCGGCTCGGCTACACCTACGACGGCGCGGCGACCGCGCTGCGACACCGTCTGGTGGTCGTCCCGCCGCGGCGTCATGGTGACCAGTCGGTGCGGGAGTCGAGTCTTGTGGTCTCGGCGCCGGCCGCCGAGGTCACCTGGCAGCGCGGCGCCGACGGCCTGCGGGTGGCGGTGATCGAACTGGCGCGGGTGCCGTCCCGGCTCGACTTCGACGTCGAGGTGACCCTGGAGCGGATGGTCGGCGGTCCGCGACCCGCGCTGCGCGCCACCGCGCTGGGCGGGCGCAGGTTGCTCGCGTCCACCTCCCTGACCGCGCCCGACGCGGCGCTGACCGCCGCGGCCCGGGCGCTGCGCGCCGAGGACCCGCTGCTGACCGCCCGCCGGTTCTGCGCCTGGGCGCACAGCCACATCCGCTACGTCCCCGGCAGTACTGACGTGACGACGACCGCGGCCCAGGCCCTGACCCGAGGAATCGGGGTCTGTCAGGACCAGGCCCACGTGATGCTGGCGCTGTGCCGGGCGGCCGGTCTGCCGGCCCGGTACGTCTCCGGGCATCTGGTCGGCGACGGGCCGTCCCATGCCTGGGTCGAGGTGATCGTGCCCGACGGCCTGCCGGGCCGGCCGCGCCAGGCGGCTGCCGTGGGTCTGGCCGGGCTGCCGGGCGCGGTCGCGGTCGCCTTCGATCCCTGTCACGACCGGGAGGCCGACCTGCGCTACGTCACCGTCGCCGTCGGGCGGGACTACACCGACGTCGCGCCCACCTCGGGGCGTTACACGGGCACCGGCCGCGGTCTGCTGCGGACCACCCAGCGGGTGAGCGTGCTGGCCGTCCATCCGCCCGATGAGCGCTCCCCGAAGTCGATCGACGACCGAGAGTGACGACAGGCACCGTCAGGACCGCGCGGCACGCGGGATGCGTCGCCACTCTTTGTGGTAGGGCAATCACGAAATAGGGTCGCGTGGGGCGGCAACGACTCCTTGGCAACTTTCTGCGATCAGTTCGGCCGATGCGCGCGTTCTTCGCGGATCCCACTGTCCCGGGTGGCCGACGCACGGGGGAGGAGGGCGAGGCGGGTGTTGCTCGTCGACGCCACCGCCGTCGCCGCTGGGCTGGGTGCGGCGATCAGCTGCGGCTGGGCCGGGCGCCGGCTTGGCCGCTCCAGCGGCCGTTGGATGTGGTGGCTTGCGCTCGCCCTGTCCTGCTGGACCCTGGGTCAGGCGGTCTGGCTGGTGCGGCGCTTCGATCAGGCGATGGACGGCCGCCGGGGGATCACCCAGGTCGGCTACCTCGCGGATGCCGGACACCTGGCGATGCCGGTGCTGGCGCTGGCCGCCCTGGCCAGTGTGCCGGCGCGGCACGTCGGTCGACGCGGGGACCGGCCCTGGCCGCGCGGCGGGTCGGCGTCCCGGACGCGGCAGCCGGTGATGCCGCTGGGGCCACCGGCGACCCTGCTGGGTGCGGCCGGTGTCGGCGGTGGCCGGTGGGGCCCGGCCCTGGCGGCCGGCTTCGGCCGCACCGGCGCCGGGATCATGGCCGGCCTGCCCACCGGGGCCGCCGCGGTCGCTCTGGACGAACTGATCATGGCGGGTTCGCTGTTCCTGCTCACCTGGTCGGGGCTGCTCACCGGACTGCCCACCGAGACCGCCGCCGGCGCGGACCTGATGGCGGTGGCCTACCCGGTGGTGATCCTGGCGCTGGCCCTCACCGTCGTGCACGTGGCCGGCTACCGGGAGCCCGTCGACCGACCGGCGGTGCTCAGCGCGGGCGTGGGCCTGCTCGCGCTGGCCCTGGCGGCCCTGTGGAGCACCCGAACCGCCCTCGGGCCGCTACCGGTCCCGGGCCAGGGCCCTGGCCCGGGCTCCGGCCACCTGGACGTCTCCCGCGGCTGGGGGATGTCGGCGGGCCCCGTCGCCGCCGGGCTGGCCGCGACCACCGTGCTGGGAGCCCTGCTTGTGGTGGCGGCGGCGCTGCGGGTGGTCCGCCACGGCGGCGCCCCCCCGGCGCTTCGCGGTCCCGCCGGGTCGCGATCGGGGGCGCGCCGCCCGGGCGTCCCGCGGGGCGTCGGCGCGTGCGGCGGCCCGCTGGCGCGGCTGGCGGTGCCCTACCTCGCCGCGGGCGCGGTGGCGGCGCTGGTGCTGGGGCGGTCGCGGACGCGGGGTGCGCTCGACCCCGTCGAGGGCGTCGTCGTGGCCCTGCTGGTCACGGCGGTGGTCCTGCGCCAGCTGCTCACCGCGCGGACCAACGAGCGGCTGATCTCGGTGCTCGGCGACGCGGAACGGGAGGTCCGGCACTGGATCTCCCATGATCCGCTCACCGAGCTCGCCAGCCGGGAGCTGTTCCGCGAGCGACTGACCACCGCGCTTGCCACCCGCCGGCGCGACGGCAGCGACGTCGCCGTCGTCTACTGCGACCTCGACGACTTCCGGGTGATCAACGACAGTCTTGGTCATGCGGCCGGCGACCAGCTGCTGCGGGCCGTCGGGCAACGGCTGCGCCACTGCGTGCGCACGGCGGACACGGTCGCCCGACTCGGCTCCGACGAGTTCGCGATCCTGCTCGACGGTGGCCGGGAGCTGCCCGAACAGGTCGCCGAGCGGATCCTGACAGCGCTGCGCCAACCGGTCGCGGTGGGCGGCCACCAGTGGCCGGTGCACGCGAGTGTGGGCCTGGTCGTCGCCGGCCGGACCCAGGAGACGACCGAGGTCCTGCTGCGCCGCGCCGACATGGCGCTGCACGCGGCGAAACAGACCGGTCGCAACCGACTGGTGGTGTACCGGCCGGGCCTGGGCCAGACGCCGCAGGCGCAGCTCGTCGCCGGCACCCACCTGGCCGACGCGCTGGCCACGGCGCTGTGCCGGGGTGGCTGGTCGGCCGGGTTCGCCGTGCACTACCAGCCGATCGTGCGGCTGACCGACCACCGGCCGGTCGCCCTCGAGGCCCTCGCCCGGTGGACGGCCCCCGGCCGCGGCCCGGTACCGCCCAACACGTTCGTCGCCGCGGCCGAGAGCAGCGGGATCGTCGGCACCCTGGACGATATGATCATGGGCCTCGCCTGTGGGGAGATCGCCCGGGCGTTCCCCGACTCCAGCCTGCGGTTGCACGTCAACGTCTCGGCCAGCCGGGTGGCGGACATGACCCTGCTCGACAGCGTGGTGCGGGCGCTGGCGACCAGCCGGTTCGACCCGGCCCGGCTGGTCGTGGAGATCACCGAGACCAGCCGGCTGACCGATCTGCGCGGCGCGCGCGAGGTGCTCGACGAGGTACGCGCCCTCGGGGTGGCCGTCGCCCTCGACGACGTGGGCGCCGGCCACAGCACCCTGGCGGCCCTGCACCTGCTGCCCGTCGACGTCGTCAAACTCGATCGGACGCTGGTCGAGGCGCCGCGCGACGGCGGGCGGGTCGTGGCGATGCGCCGCTCGATGATCAGCCTGGCGCACGCGCTGGGCGCGGTGGTGGTGGCCGAGGGCATCGAACGGGAGACCCAACTGGCCGAACTCACCGAACTCGGCTGCGAACTCGGCCAGGGCTACCTGTTCGCCCGGCCCGGCCCGCTGCCGATCCCGCTGGTCGGCCGCGGCGACCCGCCGCCCCTCGCCGACTAGCGGGCGGGGGCGGCGGCGTGCAGGGCGGCACGGGTGTGGCGGCCGACGCCGAGGACGCGGGCCTCGGCCAGGTCCGTCGTCGTGTCCACGTCGCGGCGCAGGCCGGGCACCGCGGCGCCGAGCGTCACAGTGAGATCGACGGCGCCGGAGCGGCGATGAGCCGCGTGACTGTCCGCGCCGAACAGCGGGACCAGCGCGACCCCGGGCAGGGCGGTGAGCAGCACCGTTCCGGTGCCGGAGGTGTCGGCGAGCACCGCCCGCGGGTGACCCGCGGCGACGCTGAGGGCGTGGTGCAGCTCGGTCGGGCGCAGGGCGGGCAGGTCGGCGGACATCGCCGCCACCGGACGGTCCGGCCAGCGCTGGCGCGCGTGCTGGTCGCCGTGGCGCAGCGCGGGGTTGAGGCCCCGGTCGGGGCGGTCCGCCACGATCAGCAGCCGGGCGTCGGCGCCCGGCGCCCGGGTGAGCGTCTCGTCCACCGTCCGGTCGCCGCTGACGACCACGACGGCGCCGACGCGGTCCGGGGCGAGAGCGAGCACCGCCGTCACCGTGTCCAGCGCCATGGCGAGGGCCAGTCGGCGGCGATCGGATCGTTGCAGGCGGGACTTCGCTCGGTCCAGGTTCTTCAGGGGCAGCAGAACCGTCCAGGGCGCCTCGCCGCGGGGGAGCGACACGAAGCGACCCTAGGCCATGAGTCGGGCGGGCGTTGCGCACGATGGTCATGGGGGTTGCGTCTACGGTCGATGGCGAAGGGACGCCGAAGGGCGCCGATCTCCCTGAGGAGCAGTCATCGCCGAACCGATCAACGCCGCCCCCGCGGTCGACGTCGAACCGGCCCGGACCGGCCCGCCCGGTCACGTGCTGGTGGGCCGCCGGGCCGACGACGCCGGTCGCCCGTCCGTCAGCGAGGAGCCGATCCGGCGCGCGGTGGTGCTGACCGCCGGGTCCTGGGGAACGGTGTTCGCCAAGGTGCTCGCGGACGCCGGCGCCCGGGTCGATCTCGTCGCCCGCGACGGTGCGCTCGTGCGGGCCATCAACGAACGCCACGTCAACCCGCGCTACCTGCCCGCGGTCGGGCTCCCGGAGCGGGTGCGCGCCAGCACCGAGCCGGGGCCGGCGCTGGCGACGGCGCGGCTGGTGGTGCTGGCGGTACCGGCGCAGGTGCTCCGCCCGGCGCTGGCCCACTGGGCGCCACTGACCGCCCCCGACGCGATCTACGTGAGTCTGATGAAGGGCGTCGAGGCGGGCAGCACGCTGCGGATGAGCCAGGTGATCGCCGAGGTCGCCCAGGTACCGCCGGAGCGGGTCGCGGTGGTCAGCGGTCCGAACCTGGCCCACGAGATCGCCGCCGAGCATCCCGCCGCGACCGTCGTGGCCAGCACGTCCGCGCGGACCGCCCAGCTGGTCCAGACGGCCTGCTGGACGCCCTACTTCCGGCCGTACACCAGCGCCGACGTGATCGGCTGCGAGCTGGGCGGCGCGGTGAAGAACGTGATCGCCCTGGCCGCGGGCATGCTCGCGGGCATGGGGTTCGGGACGAACAGCGAGGCGTCCCTGATCACCCGTGGTCTGGCCGAGACCCAACGGCTGGGGACGGCACTGGGCGCGTATCCGATGACGTTCGCCGGCCTCGCCGGCCTCGGCGACCTCGTGGCCACCTGCGGGTCGACGCTGTCGCGCAACCGGACCTTCGGGGAGAAGCTCGGCCGGGGGATGACCCTGGGCCAGGTCGAGGCGGAACAACAGCAGGTCGCCGAGGGGGTGCGGTCGTGCCGACCGCTGCTGGCCATGGCCGACCAGCACGGGGTCGCCATGCCGATCACCCGACAGGTCGAACGCGTGCTGTACGAGGGCCTCCCGCCGCTGGAGGCGGTCAAGGAGCTGATGAGCCGCGAACCGGGCCCCGAGTACTGATCGCTAGTGGACGGCGGATACCTGGTCGGCGGCTGCCCGGTCGGCGGGAACCGGGTCGGTCTCGACCTGCGCGCCGACGGAGCGCAGCTTGCCGACGGGGTCCTCGTAGCCGCGCTCGAGGAACCGGGTGCCCCGGATGACGCTGGTCCCGTCCGCGCTCAGGGCGGCGAGCACATAGGCGAAGCCGGCCCGCAGGTCGGGGATCGTCAGGTCGACGCCGGTCAGCGGGGTCGGGCCGCTGACGACGGCGGAGTGCTCGAAGTCGCGGGCGGCGAACCGGCAGGACTTGCCGCCCAGGCACAGCGTCGACAGGGCGATGTCCGCCCCCATCTCGGCGAGCTGACGGGTGTACCCGAACCTGTCCTCGTAGATCGTCTCGTGGATCACCGAGGCCCCGCGGGCCTGGGTGAGCAGCACGACCAGCGGTTGCTGCCAGTCGGTCATGAACCCGGGGTGCACGTCGGTCTGCACGTGGGTGGCCTCCAGCGCACGGGCCCGGAAGAAGGTCATGCCGCGCGGGGTGACCTCGAACTCGCCGCCGAGTCGGCGCAGGTGGTTCAGGAAGGTCATCAGGTGGTCCTGGCGGGCACCGACCACCTCGATCCGGCCGTCGGTGGCCACGGCGGCGGCGGCGAACGAGGCGACCTCGATCCGGTCGTGGATCGGCGCGTGGGTCGCCCCGCGCAGCCGGTCGACCCCCTGCACCACGATCGTCCGGTCGGCCTCGACGTCGACCAGCGCACCCATCTGCTGCAGGAACAGGATGAGGTCGACGACCTCCGGCTCGACCGCCGCGTTCGAGATCACCGTGGTGCCCTGCGCGCGGACCGCGGCGAGCAGCAGGTTCTCCGTCGCGCCGACGCTGGGGAAGGGCAGCGCGACGTGCGTCCCCCGCAGCCCCAGGGTCTTGACCTGGACGGAGCGGACCTGCTCGACGATCTCCGCGCCCATCGCCCGCAGGCCGGCGAGATGGAAGTCGACCGGCCGCTTGCCGATCCGGCAACCCCCGGGCAGCGGGATCACGGCCTCGCCGACCCGGTGCAGCAGCGGACCCATCATCAGGATCGGGATGCGGTTCACCCCCGAGTAGGCCTCGGACAGGGAGGCGTCCGCGATCCGCTCGGTGGTCAGGCGCACGGTGTGCTCGTCGAGCCATTCGACGTGGGTGCCAAGCTCGGCCAGCATCCCGAGGACGACATCGACCTCGGCGATCCGCGGCACCCGGGTCAGTGTGCACGGCGCCGGGGTGAGCAGGGTGGCGACCATCAGCTTGGTGACCGAGTTCTTGGCACCGGAGGCCTCGACCGAGCCGTGCAGCGGTGCGCCACCGCGGATGCGGTACCACCGTTGGTCCGTGCTACCTGGCGTGGTCGCTGTCGTGCTGGGAGCCCCCACGGGCTGCCTCCCCTGGCAAGGGTGCGGATGCGTCAGGTCACGTTGGGCGGGGCGAGGGAAGCGGAGTCCGGATGGCCCGAACCGCCCGCCCGCCACGCCGCGATCGAAAAACTACCCACGGTGACGATAGCCGTGATCCACCGGTCCGATGCCGGCGCCGAGCGGGAACCCGGCCGCGAGCGCGCCGCTGACATAGTCCTTGGCGGCCTGCGCGGCCCGTGCCGGCGGATCGCCGCACGCCAGGCGCGAAGCGATGGCTGACGCGAGGGTACAACCGGTCCCGTGGGTGTGACGGCGATCATAGCGCGGGCCGCGCAGCTCCACGCGCACGGCTCCGTCGGTCAGCAGATCGACGGCATCGCCCGCCAGATGCCCACCCTTGACCAGCACCCAGCGGGGGCCGAGCGCCAGCACGGCCTCGGCGGCGCGCGGCAGGTCGGTCACATCCTCGATGGTGAAGCCGGTGAGCAGTCTGACCTCGTCCACGTTCGGCGTGACGATCGTGGCCCGCGGCAGCAGCCGGTGGCGCACCACATCGACCGCGTCCGGCGCCAACAGCGGGTCACCGTGCTTGGACACCCCCACCGGGTCGACCACCACCGGCGCGTCGATCCGGTCCAGCTCCGCGGCCACCAGATCGACCAGCGCGGCGGACGAGAGCATCCCGGTCTTGACCGCGTCGACGCCGATGTCGTCGACGACGGCGCGGATCTGCCCCCGCACGGCGTCGGTCGGCAGGTCCCACACGCCGTGCACCCCCAGCGAGTTCTGGGCCGTCACCGCCACGATCGCGCTCATACCGTGCACACCGAACGCGAGCATGGTCTTCAGATCAGCCTGGATTCCGGCGCCGCCGCCGGAGTCCGAACCGGCGATCGTCAACACCCTCGGCGGCGCCACCCCAACCTCGGGCTGCGCCCCGCTCGCGCTCGCAGGGCCGACCGGCCGGCTCAACGCAGCCTCGAGAACATCGGATATCCCGCCATTCGTATTCGGTTCACGGCCGCGGGTTCGGCGGCCGCGGTGGTGGCCGTCCTCACAATCGAGTACGGGCCGGGGGAGCTGGGCCGCAGGATTGCCGGCCAGAAGAGGTCCGCGTGGCAGCCGATGTGCGCTGGTCGACCGGGTAGGTGAAATTCCTCGGTCGCAGAACCTCTCATCCGGCCCGTTTGCCTGTTACCTTCTGTCGGCCCGTAGTTCTGCAGGGCGGGCTGTCGACGTCCGACGAGGGAGCGTCTGTGGTCCACGCGTACATCCTTATCCAGACCGAGGTGGGCAAGTCCGCCTCGGTTGCCAAGGAGATCGAGCAGATCCCCGGAGTCACTCAGGCGGAGGACGTGACCGGTCCCTACGACGTCATCGTCCGGGCCGAAGCGCCCACGGTGGACGACCTCGGGAAGATGGTGATGTCGAGGGTGCAGTCGGTCGACGGCATCACCCGCACACTCACCTGCCCGGTCGTCCACTTCTGAACATCGTCTCGGGTCGTCCCGCACCACCGCGGGCCGGCCGTCCACTGACCCGGTCCGGTGTCGCGCCAGGCCGGGTCGGCCATGCCGCCTGGGCGGCTGGACGTTCGGCCCGGGCGGCCAGCCATCCCGTACGGATGGTCGGACGTCCCGGGTGGGCGGCCAGCCGTCGCGCGCGGCGGATCGGTCGTGCCTGGCGGGGTGCTGGTCGTCCCGGGTGGGGCGGTGGTCGTCCCGGCCGGGGCCGGGGTGGCCGGGTCGTGGTCGGGGTCGTGGTCGTCCTGCTGGGCGCGGCCTGTGGCGGTCCCGGTCCGGTCCGGTTGACCAACGTCCCGGTGCCGGCGGCTTCGCTGGGAGCGGCCTGCGAGGCCCTGGTGCGGGCGCTGCCGTCATCGCTGGGTGCCCACCTGGATCGGCGCACGCTGAAGCCGGCACAGGCCACCGCGGTCGCCTACGGGCGTGGTCCCGCGGTGCTCACCTGTGGCGCGGCCGGGGTACCGGCGAGCTACCGGCCCGACGCGACGCTGTCCTTCGTCGACGACGTCGGCTGGTTCAGCGAACGGATCGGCGACGGTCTGCGGTTCTCGACGCCGACCCGTTCCCCGCACGTGGTGCTCTCCCTGCCCGCGACCACCCTGGCCGAGGTCCAGCCCTTCGACGTCCTCGTCACGGTCGGCGCCGCGGTCCGGGCGCACACCAGGGCCACCACGGCCTGACCCTGCCCCACCCCGGCCACCCGGGCGGAGCCGGTTCGAGAGGCCGTGCGGCCTCAGCGCAGGCCGGCGCCGGCGCCGAGGGCCGAGCGCACCAGCCGGTCGACCAATGCCGGGAAATCGAGGCCGCTGGCCGCCCACATGCGGGGGAACATCGACGTCGGGGTGAAACCGGGAATGGTGTTCACCTCGTTCACCACCACTTTGTTCTGGGGAGTGAGGAACACGTCGACCCGGGCGAGTCCGGCGCAGTCCAGGGCTTCGAAGGCCCGCACCGCCACGGCCTGGACCTCCTCGAGGATGTCCGGGGAAAGCACGGCGGGAACGTCGAACCGGGTGCGGTCAGTCACGTACTTCGCGTCGAAGTCGTAGAAACCGGTCGGGGAGTCAACGCTGATCTCAGCGGGCAGGCTCGCCTGCGCACCGGGCGCGTCGACACGGCCGAGGACACCGCACTCGATCTCCCGGCCGACGATGCCCGCCTCGATGAGCACCTTGGGATCGTGGGTGCGTGCCGTCTTGACGGCGGTGTCGAGGTCCGCCCAGGCGTCCACCCGGCTGATGCCGATGCTCGAGCCACCGCGCGCGGGTTTCACGAACACCGGCAGGCCCAGCCGCTGCCGATCGGTCTCGGTGAGGCTCTCGCCGGCACGCAGCACGACATACGGCCCGACCGGGAGACCGGCGGCCGCGAGCTGCGCCTTCATGTGTTCCTTGTCCATGGCCGCGGCGCTGGCGAACACCCCGGAGCCCACATAGGGGACCCCGGCCAGTTCGAACAGGCCCTGCACCGTGCCGTCCTCCCCGAACGGGCCGTGCAGGACGGGGAAGATCACGTCGATGTCGGCGAGTTCGCCCAGGGGGGCGTCCGTGGGATCGCGCGGGACGAGCCGGGGCGCGGTCGGGTCGGCGGTGAGGACCACCTGGCGACCGGCGGCGGCGCGCACGGCGGGCAGCTGCTCACCGTCCGCCCGCAGGACGTCGGCATCGGTCGCGAACACGATCCAGCGGCCATCCACATCGATGCCGATCGGGACCACGTCATAGCCGTGGCGGTCGAGCGCACGCACCACGCCACCGGCCGACACACAGGAGATCGCGTGTTCGGTGCTACGGCCACCGAAAACAACGGCAATACGGATCCGGCCCCGGGTTCCTGGCATGCGGGGACCCTAGCGGATCGGGGTGCCTGACCGGGCGGCCAGCCAGGCGGGAACCTCAGCCGCGGGTGACCTTGCCGGCCTTGATGCAGGAGGTGCAGACGTTCATCCGCCGCCGGGTACCGCCGACGATGCCCCGGACCGTCTGGATGTTCGGGTTCCAGCGACGGCGAGTGCGTCGGTGGGAGTGAGAGACCGACATGCCGAAGCCCGGTCCCTTGCCGCAGACGTCGCACACCGAAGACACGAGAAACACTCCGTCGAAATAGTCGCAGGCCCGGGGTCGAACTCCGGGATATCGGGCGGTCGGAACCGCGATCGTACTCATCCCAGTGGCCTGACGGCATGATCGGGAGAACGCGCACAGCGGAAACCGGTCCGAGCCTACCTCAGCCGCCGGGCTACCGGCCGACGCGATCCCCGCGGATGCGGCCGAGCCGGCCGCGCGGTGCCGGCCGGGCGGCCTCGTGGCGCTGGCCGGGCGGCACCGTCCGGCGGTCCCGGGGAACCGCGCGCCCCGTGGTCCCGGACGGACGGTCGGGGTGTGCGGGCACGGTTCTGTCGGTGCCGCAGTGCAGTATCGGAGGTGTGGTCGACCTTGACACTCCGTTGAAGACGCTGTTGGGGGCCCGTGCTGCCACCCTGCTGGCCGACGGGCTCGAGCTGCGGTCGGTGGGTGACCTGTTGGATCACCTCCCGCGCCGCTACCACGAGCGGGGTGAACTCACCGATCTCGCCGATCTGGTCGTCGGCGAGTCCGCCACCGTGGCCGCGCGGGTGGAGAAGATCGAGCGTCGACCGATCCGCTCCGGGCGGTCGATGCTGCGGGTCACCGTGACCGACGGCCGGCAGCTGTTGACGTTGACGTTCTTCAACCAGACCTGGCGCGAACGGGATCTTCGCCGTGGCGTGACAGCGCTGTTCGCCGGCAAGGTGGAGGAGTACCGCGGTCGGGTCCAGCTGACCAATCCCGAGGTGCACCTGCTCGAGGCCGACCCCGGCGAACTCGGCGGGAGCGGTGCGGGTGGCGGGGGCGCCGCGGGCGCGGCGCAGGTGGATGTCCTGGCTGGCGCGCAGGGCCGGGACGGGACGGGCGACGGGGCCGGCGCGGAGTTCGTGAACGCGCTGGTGCCGATCTATCCGGCGGCGGCGAAGGTGCCGAGCTGGACGGTGGCCCGATGCGTGCGCCTGGCCCTGGACTCGCTCGACCCCGTCACCGACCCCCTGCCGGCGGATCTGCGTCACCGTCGCCGGCTGCCGGGTCTGCTCGAGGCGTATCGCAAGGTGCACCAGCCGGCGAACCGCGGCGACGTGCGCCTCGGGCGCACCCGGCTGAGCTGGGACGAGGCGCTGGTGCTGCAGGTCGCCCTCGCCCGGCGTCGCCGCGAGGTGGAGGCGCTGGCGACGGTGGCGCGACCCGGCCGTCCGGATGGTCTGCTGGCCGCCTTCGAGGCCAGCCTGCCCTTCGACCTGACCGCCGGGCAGCGCGCGGTCGGCGAGGCCATCACCGCGGATCTGGGCCGTCCGGTGCCGATGCACCGACTGCTGCAGGGCGAGGTCGGCTCGGGCAAGACGGTCGTGGCGCTGCGGGCGATGCTCGCCGTCGTCGACTCCGGCGGGCAGGCGGTGCTGTTGGCGCCGACCGAGACGCTGGCCGCCCAGCACGAGCGCAGCCTGCGCGAGATGCTCGGTGACCTGGCACGGGCCGGGGAGCTCGACGGTGCCGAGCGGGCCACCCGGATCACTCTTGTCACCGGGTCGCTGGGCGCGCGGGCACGCCGTGAGGCGCTCACCGCGATCGCGGACGGGTCGGCAGGTCTCGTGGTCGGCACCCACGCCCTGTTGCAGGAGGACGTCCAGTTCGCCGATCTGGGCCTGGTCATCGTGGATGAGCAGCACCGTTTCGGGGTCGAGCAGCGCGACGCCCTGCGCGCCCGGGGCCGTCGGCCGCCGCACCTGCTCGTGATGACCGCGACGCCCATCCCGCGGACCGTCGCGATGACGGTCTTCGGCGACCTCGAGGTGTCGGAGCTCACCGAACTGCCCAGCGGCCGCTCACCGGTGGCCACCTTCGTCGTCCCGGCGATGGTGACTTCGTGGACCGACCGGATGTGGGGGCGCATCCGGGACGAGGTGGCCGCCGGCCGGCAGGCCTATGTGGTGTGCCCCCGGATCGGTGGCGCCGGTCCCGAGGACGGCGCCGACACCGAGGATCGACCGACCGCGACCGTGACCGAGGTGCTCCCGCAGCTCGTCGGCGGTGAACTCGCCGGCCTGCGGGTGGAATGCCTGCACGGCCGTCTGCCGTCGGCTCAGCGGGAGACGGTGATGAACCGGTTCGCGGCCGGCGAGCTGGACGTCCTGGTGGCGACCACGGTCATCGAGGTGGGGGTGAATGTGCAGAACGCGACCGTGATGGTGGTGCTGGACGCCGACCGGTTCGGGGTCTCCCAGCTGCACCAGCTGCGCGGGCGGGTCGGCCGCGGCGAAGCGGCCGGCTGGTGTCTGCTGCACACCGCGGCGGACCAGGACACCCCGGCCTGGCAGCGGCTCAGCGCGGTGGCCGCCACCACCGACGGCGCCGAACTGGCCCGTCTCGACCTCGTCCAGCGCCGGGAGGGCGATGTGCTCGGAGCCGCGCAGTCCGGTGGTCGCCGATCGCTGCGTCTGCTCGCGTTGCTGCGCGACGAGAAACTCATCCGGGAGGCCCGGACAGAAGCGTTCCAGCTGGTGGACGCGGACCCGGCCCTGACCGACCATCCCGCTCTGCGCCGCCTGCTCGCGACCGTGCTCGACGAGGAGAGCGCGGCTTTTCTGGAGAAGGGATGACAGCGTTCCGATGACTCGGATCATCGGCGGTACGGCCGGTGGACGGCAGATTATCGTGCCGCCCGGAAAATCGACCCGCCCAACATCCGACCGAGCCCGTGAAGGTCTGTTCAACACGCTCGCGACCTGTGTCGATCTCGCCGGGGCTCGCATTGCCGACCTTTACGCGGGTTCTGGTGCGGTCGGCTTGGAGGCGCTGTCCCGGGGGGCATCCCATGCCCTGCTGGTCGAGCGGGATGCCGGCGCGATCCGGACCTTGCGCCGCAACGTCGAGGCTTTGGGTCTTTGCGGCGCGGAGATCTGCCAGTCACCGGTGTCGCGTGTGGTGCAGAACACTCCGGGGAAGCCCTACGAGGTGATATTCCTCGATCCGCCCTACGCGCTGGGCGATCCTGAGCTCGGCGAGGTGCTGCAACAACTACGCGACGGCGCCTGGCTGGCCGCGGGCGGTGTCTGTGTGGTCGAGCGGTCGCACCGGTCGGCGCCGGTGGTCTGGCCGGATGGTCTGTGTGCGCTCCGTGAACGGAGGTACGGAGAGGGTGTCCTCTGGTACGGTACACGATCATGAGAAGGGCAGTCTGTCCCGGTTCATTTGATCCGATCACCAACGGCCATCTCGACGTCGTCATCCGGGCTAGCCGGCTCTTCGACGAGGTCGTTGTCGCAGTTTTGATCAACAAGAACAAGGCCACTCTGTTCACCGTGGAAGAGCGGATCGATCTCATCCGCGAAGCACTGCGCGATCATCCGTCCGCGCCGGACAACGTGATCGTGGACTCGTCCCAGGGGCTGGTTGTCGATTTCTGCCGGTCCCGGGGAATCCAGTCGATAGTCAAGGGCCTGCGGGCGGTCAGCGACTTCGACTACGAGCTGCAGATGGCGCAGATGAACAATTCTCTGGCCGGCGTCGAGACGCTGTTCATGAGCACGAATCCACAATATGCATTTCTGTCGTCGAGCCTGGTGAAGGAAGTCGCCCGCTACGGCGGCGACGTCTCGGGTCTCGTGCCCGACGTCGTGCTCAAGCAGCTGCGGGATCGGGCGTAGCGCCCCCGGCCGTCCTCAGGCTCCCGTCGGCGCGTGCTCCCGTGCGTCCGTGCGTGCTGGTCGGTGGGCGCCTTGGTCGTTGGACGGCGCGATCGGATAGGCTGGGGACAGTCGTCGTCTGGCCCCTATCGCCGGCCTTCGCCGTACGACCCCGCATCCATGCTGAACCCACCCCGGTGGGCTTCCTGAGCCGGACCTAGACGTGAACGCGACTGCCGCCATGAGTGGATCCCACCCCCGCCGCCGGACCCCCCGGGGCCCGCTTGTGCTTGACACCAGGGAGCTGGGCCGGCGGCCCGGTTCGCTGCTGCGTGTCCAGACCCGGGTGGAGGTTCCGGCGGGCCTGGGCACCGAGATGATCTGGATCGCCTCGGGCGCGCCAGCGGAGCTGGACCTGCGTCTCGAGTCGGTGATCGAAGGTGTCCTGGTCAGCGGGACGGTGATCGCGCCGTTGACGGGGGAGTGCGCGCGCTGCCTCGATCCGGTGTCCGACACCGTGACGGTCGAGCTCCTCGAGCTGTTCTACTACGCTGACCGCGCGGTGGAGGCCGGCGAGGACGAGGACGAGGACGAGGACGAGCGAGTCCTCGTCGACGACCGGGCTGATCTTGAACCCGCGCTGCGCGACGCGCTCGTGGTCGACCTGCCGTTGTCCCCGGTCTGCCAGCCGGACTGCGCGGGCCTGTGCGTCGACTGCGGCGTCCGCCTGGACGACGTGGGGTCCGACCACACCCACGACAGCGCCGACCCCCGGTGGGCGGCGCTGTCCGGCCTAGCGCGGGACACCTCGACCGGGCCCGATCCCGCGATCGACACCCCTGGTCGGGGAGCCGATCGCGGTGACGACGTTCGACCCTGACACGCTCGCCATCCCGGCGAGATCGTCACACCCCTGAAGTACGAAGGAGAGGGCACAGTGGCCGTCCCGAAGCGGCGCACGTCGCGCAGCAACACCCGTTCCCGCCGTTCGCAGTGGAAGGCCAAGGTGCCGACACTGTCGAAGTGCTCGCGCGGGCACACGGTCCGTCCGCACACGGTGTGCACCACCTGCGGTCGCTACAACGATCGTCAGGTGCTGGACGTCTGAGTTCGGTGTGACCCGGATCGCCCTGGACCTGCTGGGAGAGGGGCGGCCGACCGCCGACCTCCTCGAGGCCCTGCCGATCGCTCTGGACGCCGATCCGCACCTGACACTGATCCTGGTGACCGGTGCGGACGGTGTGGCGGACGACCTCGCCCGGCTCGGGATCACTCCCGGGGCCCGGGTGCAGGTCCGTCCCGCCGCCCGGAGCGTGCCGTCGGGTCCCGAGGCCGTGCGCGTCGTGCGTGCCCGGCGGGACTGCGGCGTGCGCGTCGCGGCCCGCCTCGTGCGGGACGGGCAGGCGGACGCCCTGGTGTCCGTCGCACCCGTCGAAGCGGTCGTGGCCGCGGCCCAGTTCACCTACGGGCTGCTGCCCGGGGCGACCCGGGCGGTGCTGGCCGCGGATGTCGGGTGCGCACCCGACGGCGATGCCGTCCATCGTGGTGTGGTTTCGCTGTGCGATGCCGGTGCGGCGGCGGGTGCGACATCCGACGAACTGGTTCAGGCCGCACTGCTCGCCGCCGTCCACGCGCGGGTGCGAGGTGTGTCCGGACGACCGAAGGTCGGGCTGCTCTCGCCCGGCCCCGCGCTGGCCGACCCCGTGCACGACGCCGTGGCCACACAGCTTCGCGCTCTGGACGTGGACTTCGTCGGGCCATGGATGGCCGGTCGCGTGCTGACCGCCGCCGGGCTCAGCGGCCAGCACGGTGGCCAGCTCGGCGGCCAACCGGGCCAACCGGGCGGCGATGTCGCCCGAACGGCCCAGGTGTCCGCGCCGCCCCGGGTGACCGACGAGGGCAGGATCGATGTCGTTGTCGCCGAGGGCCGCGCCGGGGCCATGCTTCTTTCGGTAGTCCGGGCCCTGCGGCCCGCGGCGGCGAGCTTGCGCCGAGGTCCCGAGGGGGAGCCGGCGAGGATGACACATGAGGACCATGACGTGCTGGGAGGAACGATCGTGCTGGGGGTTGACGCTGTCGTGACCCACGCCGGTCGGTCCGGAGGAGGATCCGTGGATGCCGCTGGCAGCGCACTGGTGACGGCGGTGCAGACCGCCTCGCTCGCGGTGCGTGGTGACCTGGTCGACCGCACCCGGGCCGCGATGGCGGCGCTGGTCTCGCGGCGTCGTGCGCTGGCCGGGATGCCCGGATGACCCGCCACCTGCCGCCGCCGCCCCCGCGCGGCGACCTGATCAAGGTGCTGGACTCGGCGATCGACACCGAGCTGCTCGACCGCGCCCTGACGCACCGCTCCTACGCCTACGAGAAGGGCGGCCTGCCCACCAACGAGCGCCTCGAGTTCCTCGGCGACGCGGTGTTGGGCCTCGTGGTCACCACGGCCCTGTTCGTGCGTCATCCCGACCTGGCCGAGGGACAGCTGGCCAAGCAGCGCGCCTCCGTGGTGAACATGCGGGCGCTGGCGGACGTCGCGAGGACCATCGGGCCGATCGGGCTCGGGCCGTATCTGCTGCTCGGCCGCGGCGAGGAGACCACGGGCGGACGGGACAAGGCGAGCATCCTCGCCGACACCCTCGAGGCGATCATCGGTGCCGTCTACCTGTCCGGTGGGCTCGAGGTCGCCTCCCGCTTCGTCCACCGGCTCTTCGATCCGCTGCTGGACGAGGCCGCCGGCCGTGGTGCGGGTCTCGACTGGAAGACGTCCCTGCAGGAACAGACCGCGCTGCTCTCGCTCGGCCCGCCGGAGTACACCGTCGACCAGGACGGCCCCGATCACGCGAAGCGGTTCACCGCCTACGCCCGGATCGCCGGCGAGTCGCTGGGCGAAGGCGAAGGCGGCAGCAAGAAGGAAGCGGAGCAGCGTGCCGCCGAGGCGGCCTTCGCGGTACTGGAAGGTCGGGTGGCAGCGGCGGCGAAGCTGGCGCAGGAGGCGAAGGCGGCCGCCACCGGTGTGGCCGCCACCAACGGTTCCGGGCCCGGTTCCGCCGGCCGGCACGATCGTGCCGCGACCGCGACCTCGCCTGTGACCCCGACCCCGACCCCGACCTCGACCTCGACCGCTGCCCCGACCTCGACTTCTGGCGTCGGCGAGTCGTCCGGCGCCTGAGCACGCGGATGGTGGATCATGCCTGAGCTGCCCGAGGTGGAGGTGGTCCGGCGCGGTCTGGAGCGCGGCGTCGTCGGCCGGGTCATCGCCGACGTGGACGTCCACCATCCTCGGGCCATCCGCCGGCACACCCTCGGAGCCGAGGACTTCCGGGCCGCACTGATCGGCCAGCGGATCATGGCCGCGCGTCGCCGGGGCAAGTTCCTGTGGCTGGCCCTGCGGGCGCCGACGCCGTCCGCCGACGCGCCGGCGTCAGGGGACGCGCTGCTCGCCCATCTGGGGATGAGCGGACAGTTGCTGGTGGTGCCATCGAACAGTCCGGACCAGACACATCTGCGTGTCCGGTTTACCTTCGCCGATGGTGGTCGTGAGCTCCGCTTCGTCGACCAGCGGACCTTCGGTGGTCTCGCGGTGGCCGTCGGCGGTGCCGAGCTGCCCGCGCCGGTCACCCACATCGCGCTCGACGCCCTCGACCCTGTCTTCGACCTGGATCAGGCCATCCGGCGCCTGCGCGCGCGACGTACCGGCCTGAAGCGGGCCCTGCTCGACCAGACACTGGTCAGCGGCATCGGGAACATCTACGCGGACGAGGCGCTGTGGGCGGCGCGGCTGCACTACGCCCGCCCGACCGAGACGATGACCCGGGAGCAGGCGCACCGCGTGCTGACCGCCGCCACCACGGTGATGTCGGCCGCGCTGGACGCGGGGGGTACCTCCTTTGACCGCCTGTACGTGTCGGTCGAGGGTGTCAGCGGTCTGTTCGAGCGATCGCTGCAGGTCTACGGGCGAGCGGGGGAGTCGTGCGCGCGTTGCGGGGGCACGATCCGCCGCGATGCCTTCATGAACCGCTCCAGCTTCACGTGCCCGACCTGCCAGCCTCCACCCCGCCACCCACGGTGGCAGTAGGGGATCGAGCTTGCCGTCGCCGCGGCGGGAGAATCCCGGGGCGGACCGTCAGGCGGATCAGAGTCTCGCCGCGGTCTGTGCCGGCTGCGCTCGCCGCGAGCCCGTAGCTCCGCGGCAGTGGGGTCGGCGCCGGATACCGGGCCGGTGAGCGAGCCGATCTTGGGTGTGGCGGCCGGCTGGCTGGTAGGGTCACACCCGCGATCGGCTCGCGGACGTAATGGTCGGAAGGTGGCGGATCAGGCCTTGCCACCGGGCAGGTTCGGAACAGCGGTCTGGGTCGGGCCGGCGGTCCGCGGCAGGGTGTAACCAGGGCCTATGATCGCTTTCTGGTTGTCGACCGGCGCTGGTGTGACGTGCCGGTCGCCGTTCGCGCTCGGGCTGGGTACGGGCAGAGCGCCGCCGTCCTGGTGGAAGTTCTGTCCGCAGCCGCTCAGTGCGAGGGCGGCTCCGGCGGCCAGGGCGATCAGTGCCGCGGAGGTCGACCTGCGGTGCGCGCGCGGGCGGGCGCGCACCGGGTCCGCAGACCGCCGCGGCGCGCTCGGCCGGCCTGCCATGTCTGAGAATGATGAGGTGTCCATGATGGCCAGTACCCTACCTCGCTGATGACCGACGAACGCCTGGAGTCAGTGGCAGGTGGCCCGACGGTGGTCCGCTTCACCGCCCGCGTATGTGGCCGCGTGCAGGGGGTCGGATTTCGCGACTATGTGCGTACTCGCGCTCGCAGACTCGGCTTGGTGGGTTCCGCGACGAATGTGTCCGATGGCACGGTCGAGGTGATTGCGGAAGGCGCGGTCGCGGCGTGTCAGGAGCTGGCGCGTCTGCTGGTGACCGATCATACTCCGGGCCGCACTGATCGGGTCGAACTTCTGTGGCGGAGCGCACAGGGCAATCTGGTCGGCTTTCGCCGCACGTGACGGCTTGTGGACGCTGCGCTGGTCATCATGTCGCCAGCATGACGACCGGGATTTGCGTGTTCACCGGATCGGTCAGCTGGGCATGTGGCATGCTCTTGACTTTCGACCCTCCGGCGTGGGACTCTGGAGCCATTGTTGGGGGCGCACTTTGATCTTTTTGGGTCTGGTGTTGTCCAACGCCCACTAGGTCACTCATCGTGGAGGACCATCACTATGGCGAAGGCCCTTTTCGGCCACGTCGGATCCGGCAACGATCTGCGCCTCTCTTATGAGGTGCGCCGGCTTCGCGCCCGGGTTGCGGAGCTTGAGGCGGAACTGGCTCGAGTACGCGACGTCAACGAGGCTCTGGTTGGTGGTGTCGACGTGCCGGAAGATGTCCGGGCGCTCGACGCGGAGCCGGCCTACAGCTGATCTGGCGGGGAGTCGGTTGCCGGGGGCAGGTTCCGGCGACTCCCAGTAGGTACCGAGTACCACCGATTCTCAATGTTCAGCGAACTACTATCTCGGCATTCCTCACTCTATGTGTTTATTCGGTTTCCGGGTGAGCGCGGGCTGGTGAGGGTGCCGGGCTTGTGATCTCGAGTGGCGGTCCCGTGTGCAGCGGCGCACGGATGGATCACATGACCAGCACCGCCCACATGCGGGTGTGAGACCGATCCGTCGGCGTAGGGGTATGGGCGGAGTGTAGCGTTTCGGCTACGCTCCGCTGCTCGTTAGGATGTCCATGTCCTGGCCGGCTGCCCAGAGAGATCTGTCGCCAGTCCGGCGCGTCCTCCTCACCGCTGCTCCGGAGTCCGGTGCATCTCAAGAGCCTCACCCTGCGGGGTTTCAAGTCCTTCGCCAGCTCGACAGCGCTGCATCTCGAGCCGGGAATCACCTGTGTGGTCGGGCCGAACGGCTCCGGTAAGAGCAACGTCGTCGATGCCATCGCCTGGGTCCTGGGCGAACAGGGCGCGAAGGCGTTGCGCGGCGGTGCCATGTCGGACGTCATTTTCGCGGGTACCCCCGCTCGCCCCGCTCTTGGCCGGGCCGAGGTCCTTCTGACGATCGACAATTCCGATGGTGCGCTGCCAATCGAGTACACCGAGGTCACTGTCGGTCGCATCCTCTTCCGTAGCGGTGAGAGCGAATACACGATCAACGGCACGACCTGCCGGCTGCTCGACATCCAGGAGCTCATGAGCGATTCCGGAATCGGGCGTGAGTTGCACGTGATCGTCGGCCAGGGGCAGCTGGACGCGGTACTGCAGGCCCGGCCGGAAGATCGTCGAGCCTTCGTGGAGGAGGCCGCCGGTGTCCTGAAACATCGCAAGCGCAAGGAAAAGGCGCTGCGCAAGCTCGAGGCGATGTCGGCGAACCTCACCCGGCTGACCGACCTCTCCGCCGAGCTACGCCGCCAACTCGGCCCGCTCGGGCGTCAGGCGGAGATCGCCCGTAAGGCCGGAGCGATCCAGGCCGCCCTGCGCGACGCGCGGCTGCGCCTGCTCGCCGATGATCTGAGCATCGCCCGCTCCACCCTGTCCGTCGACGCCGCCGACGAGGACGCGCTGCGCCGCCGCCTGGCCGAGACCCAGACCCGGCATCGGGACGCCGTCACCGGCGAGGAACGACTACAGGCCGCTCTGGCCGCCGCCGTCCCACGGGCCGCCGCCGCGCAGGAGACCTGGTACGCGCTGGTCTCCCTGCGGGAGCGGCTGCTTGGCACCCGATCGCTTGCCACCGAACGGGTCCGGCTGCTGCGCGCGGGCGGCGACGATCTGGCCGGCCGGCGCGATCCCGAGGAGCTGGAGCAGGAGGCCACCGCCGTTCGGGAGCAGGAGATGGTCCTGACCGAACGCCTGGAACTCGACCGTGAGCGCCTCGAGGAGGTGGTCACCCGACGGGCCGAGCTGGAGGCGACCCTCGCCCACGAGGAGCGGGAACTGATCGCGGCGGCCCGGGCGGCGTCGTCTCGCCGAGAGGAGATCGCCCGGCTGGCGGGCCAGGTCGAGGCGGCCAGATCGCGAGCCAGCGCGGCCGAGAACGAGATCACCCAGGCGACCGAGGCTGTCCGGGCCGCCCAGGAGCGCGATGCCGAGACGACCCGCTCCCACACCGATCTCGAGGTCGAACTCGAGCAGATGGACGGCGCCCGCGACGAACTCGCCGAGGCCCACACCGCGGCTGTCGCCGTCCACAGCACCGCCAACGAGCGACTGGAGACGCTGCGGACCGAAGAACGCTCCGCGGAGCGGGACCGGGCGTCCTGGGCCGCGCGCCGGGACGCGCTGCGGCTGTCGCTGGCCCCCGCCGACGGGGCGGCTGCCCTGCTCGAGGCGGCCAGCCGGGCCCAGCAGGGCGCCGGGGACGATCAGGACGTGCGATCCGACCCGGGTACGGCCGCGATCGCGGCGCCCACCGAGGCGGATCGCCCCGGTGGGCGCTCCGCCCGGCACGGGGACCGCGCCCAGCGATCCGCGGTCGGCGGGACCGGGGCGGCGACCGAAGCCGGCCCACCGCCGCCGCTTGACCCGGCGTTCACGGCCCTCGGACGGCTGTCGGCCGTACTGCGGGTGCGACCCGGCGCCGAGGTCGCAGTGTCCGCCGCGCTTGGACCCGCCGCGGACGCGTTGCTGGTGGCGGCGGCGGGCGACGTGCGCCTGGCCTTCGCCTGGCTGCGTGCGGCCGACGCCGGCCGCGCCACCCTGGTCAGCGCGGCCGCGGCGACCAGCGACACCGCCAGCGACACCGCCAGCGACACCGCCAGCGACACCGTCGGCGTCGGCGGGACGCTTCCGTCCGGTTGCGTGCCGCTTGTCGACCTGGTCGAGATCGTCGATGAACGGTTCTCGGTTCCGGTGCGGGCCCTGCTGGCCGGCACCGTTCTGGTCGAGGACCTGCCGAGCGCGGGCGCGGTCTTCGAGAGCCGTCCGCGGCTTCGGGTGGTCACCCGCCAGGGCGATCTGCTGGGTCCGGCCGTCTCGGTCGGCGGCAGCGCCCATCCACCCAGCGCGATCGAACTGACCGCCGCGGCGCAGGAGGCGCAGGCCGGGGTGGACGAGTCGACCCGCCGCGCCGAACTCGCCCATGAGGCGCTGGAACCGGCCCGGATGGAGGTCAGCCGAACCCGGGCGGCGATCGACGCCGCCTCCGCGGCGCTGCACAGCGCCGACGCGCGGTCCCGTGCCTTCCGCGAGCAGATGGCGAAACTCGAACGGGCCAGGGGTAACGCCGGCACCGAGGTGGTCCGCCTGGAGCAGGTCCGCACCCGCGCCGAGAGCACCCGGGACCGGACCTACGGCGCGCTGCACGAACTGGAGGCGGCCCTGGCGGCCGTCTCGGCCCGTCCGGAGGTGGACGAACGACCCTCCGCGGAGCGTGACCGGTTGGTGGCCGCCACCTCGGCGGTACGGGCGGCCGAGGTCGAGGCCCGGCTGGCGGTGCGGACCAGCGAGGAACGTGCGCGGGCGCTGCAGGGTCGGGCCGAGGGCCTGATCCGGGCGGCGGCGGGGGAGCGGGCCGCCCGGGCCGCCGCGGCCCGCCGCCGGGAGGTGCGTGATCGGCAGGCCGCTGTGGCCGCCGCCCTGGGCGACGCGGCGGGGTACACCCT
Organism: Candidatus Frankia nodulisporulans; assembly: GCF_902806475.1. Lineage (GTDB taxonomy): Bacteria > Actinomycetota > Actinomycetes > Frankiales > Frankiaceae > Frankia > Frankia umida. Next base: position 67,509 of record NZ_CADCWS010000001.1, on the reverse strand, counting down.
GGACCGGCTCGACCTGTCCCTGGCCCGCGCGGCGACGGAACGCGAACAGGCCGACGCCCTGCGCCGCACCACCGAGGCGGATCTCGCCACGGCCCGGGAGCTCGGCCGCATACTCGCCGCCGCGCTCGCCGCGCTGCAGGACAACGCCCACCGCGAGGAGCTGGCCCGCGCCGAGAGGCGACTGCGGGTGGAGACGCTCGAGGCGAAGGCGATGGAGGATTTCGGGATCACCGCCGACGACCTCGTCGCCGAGTTCGGACCAGACCAGCTGGTACCGCCGGACGAGGTTCCCGGCGACCCACCGGGTGCGGCCGTCCCCTACGTCCGTGCGGAGCAGGCCGCCCGGGCCGCCACCGCGGACAAGCAGCTGGCCCGCCTCGGCCGGGTGAACCCGCTGGCCCTGGAGGAGTTCGCCGCGTTGCAGGAACGCGCGGCCTTCCTCAGCACCCAGCTGGAGGACATCCGATCCACCCGTCGGGACCTGCTGCAGGTGGTCGAGGAGGTCGATCTCCGCGTGCGGGAGGTGTTCGAGGCCGCGTTCGCGGACACGGCTCGGGAGTTCGAGATCGTCTTCGCCACGCTGTTTCCCGGTGGGGAGGGCCGACTGATCCTCACCCAGCCGGACGACATGCTGACCACCGGCATCGAGGTGGAGGCGCGCCCGCCGGGAAAGAAGGTGAAACGGCTGTCCCTGCTGTCCGGCGGCGAACGGTCGTTGATCGCGCTCGCCCTGCTGCTGGCGATCTTTCGGGCGCGTCCGTCGCCGTTCTACGTGCTCGACGAGGTCGAGGCCGCGCTCGACGACCGCAACCTCGGCCGGCTGCTGGAAGCCCTCGAAGGGCTGCGGCAGAAGTCCCAGCTCATCATCATCACGCACCAGAAACGCACGATGGAGATCGCCGACGCACTGTACGGCGTGGCGATGCGTGGCGACGGTGTGACCACGGTGATCAGTCAGCGGTTGCGGGAGCGAGCCACGGTCTGAGGCCACCCGGGCGGGTGTCCCACCCGGGTGAGCGTGCCGGGTCGGTCCGCGGATCTGTCAGGATCGGGGTGTGGAGCTCCTCATCCTGATCGTCGTTCTCGCCGTCGTCGTGGTGGCCACCGCGGGGCTCGCGGTGGGCAGCGCGGTGCGCAGGCGCCCCCGTCGGCGGCCGGAGGTGACCGGTTCCGGACCGGACCTTCTGACGCGACCGGGAGCCGATTCCGCCGACCTGACGCTGACCGGGCCGGACACGGGGGCACCGACGTCCGCCACCGCGTCCCCCGAGGCCGGTGCCGGTGTCGATGTCGCGCAGCCCGCGGCGGCCGGTTCCCCGCCGTCCGCTGATCTGCTCTCCGGTGGTTCGGGCGGTGGCGCGGCGACGACGGCCGAGCCGGCCACGCCGGTGGGCCCGCCCCGGCAGCGTCCCCCGACGGACGTGCCGGAGCCGGCCGCGGGTCGCCTGGTCCGGCTGCGACTGCGGCTGTCCCGGTCGCAGAACGCGCTGGGCCGTGGCCTGCTGTCGCTGCTGTCCGGCGACCGGCTGGACGAGGAGACCTGGGAGGACGTCGAGGCGACGCTACTGGGTGCGGACGTCGGCGTGGCGGCGACCACCGAACTGGTGGCGGCCCTGCGCGAACGGACCAGGGTGCTGGGTGCCGGCACACCGGCGCAGGCCCGCCAGATGCTGCGCGACGAACTGCTGGCCCAGGTCGGCACGAGCATGGACCGCACCCTGCTCACGGCGGTGCCCGACCGGCCGGCCGTGGTGCTGGTGGTGGGGGTCAACGGCACCGGCAAGACGACCACCTGCGGCAAGATCGCCCGTCTGCTGGTGGCGGACGGGCGATCGGTGGTCCTCGGCGCCGCCGACACCTTCCGGGCCGCGGCGGCGGACCAGTTGCAGACCTGGGGTGAACGGGTCGGCGCGCAGACCGTGCGTGGGGCCGAGGGCGGCGACCCGGCGTCGGTCGCCTTCGACGCGGTCCGTACCGGCATCACCTCGGGGGCCGACACGGTCCTGATTGACACCGCCGGCCGGCTGCACACCAAGGCCGGCCTGATGGACGAGCTCACCAAGATCAAACGAGTGGTCGGCAAGCAGGGTCCGGTCGACGAGGTACTGCTCGTGCTGGACGCCACCACCGGGCAGAACGCGGTCGTGCAGGCCCGGGTCTTCACCGAGGCGGTGGATCTCACCGGGGTCGTGCTGACCAAGCTGGACGGCACCGCCAAGGGCGGCATCGTCATCGCGGTGCAGCGCGAACTCGGGGTGCCGGTGAAGCTGATCGGCCTGGGCGAGGGCCCGGACGACCTGGCGCCGTTCGAGCCCGAGGCGTTCGTGGACGCCCTGCTCGGCGACCCCGCCTGAACCCGGCCGACCAGGCCACCCGCGGGGACCACAAAGTGGCGTGGGTCAAGGACTTCCCGTCGCCGTCGATGTGATCTACGCTTCATCGCGGAGTGCAGTCGGGAGGCTTCCCGACGCGTCGCGACAGGCGTCCCCGGCGCGGTACGGGCCGGGGGGTCAGCGTCCGGCGAGGCGACTCGCCGTCCTCAGCGCAGAGGGCGGATCCGGCCGGTGCCGACCAGGTCGGGGTCCGTGCGGGTGTGCCTCGCCGGGTCGCGCGCGTCCCGCGGCGACCGGGCGTCCGCGGCGGCGGTGTCCGCGACGGGTGATCGGCCGCGGGTGTGTTGTCCTCGTCGTCGGGTGCGTACGCTGGTGCCTGCGGTCCGCCTGCGATCTCGGAGTGTGCGCGTGTTCGACACCCTTTCCAGCCGCCTCGACAAGGTTTTCACGTCGCTGCGTGGTCGGGGTCGCCTGACCGATGCGGACATCGACGCGACCGCCCGCGAGATCAGAATCGCCCTGCTCGAGGCCGACGTCGCCCTGCCCGTGGTGCGCTCCTTCGTGGCGGCGGTCAAGGAGCGGGCGCGCGGGTCCGAGGTCAGCACGTCGCTGAACCCCTCCCAGCAGGTCATCAAGGTCGTCAACGAGGAGCTCGTCGCGATCCTCGGCGGCGGGACGACGACGCTGCGCTTCGCCAAGACCCCCCCGACGGTCATTCTGCTGGCCGGTCTCCAGGGCACCGGTAAGACGACCCTGGCCGGCAAGCTCGGCCGCTGGCTCAAGGACCAGGGGCACAGCCCGCTGCTGGTCGCGGCCGACCTGCAGCGACCGAACGCGGTCAACCAGCTGCAGGTGGTCGGCTCCCGGGCCGGGGTGGAGGTCTACGCCCCCGAGCCCGGCAACGGCGTCGGCGACCCCGTCCGGGTCGCCCGGGACGCCCTCGCGCACGCCCGCCGACACGTGTTCGACGTGGTCGTCGTCGACACGGCCGGCCGGCTCGGTGTCGACGAGGAGCTGATGCGCCAGGCCGCCGACATCCGCGACGCGGTCTCCCCGGACGAGATCCTCTTCGTGCTCGATGCCATGATCGGCCAGGACGCGGTCGCGACGGCCAGCGCGTTCGCCGACGGGGTCGGGTTCACCGGTGTGGTGCTCACCAAGCTCGACGGGGACGCCCGCGGTGGCGCGGCGCTGTCGGTCGCCCAGGTGACGGGCCGTCCGATCATGTTCGCCTCCACCGGTGAGGCGCTGGACGACTTCGACGTCTTCCACCCGGAGCGGATGGCGTCGCGCATCCTCGGCATGGGTGACGTCCTCACCCTGATCGAGCAGGCCGAAAAGGCCTTCGAGGTCGAACAGGCCGAGGCGATGGCGGCCAAGATGGCCGCCTCGGAGTTCACCCTCGAGGACTTCCTCGACCAGATGCTCGCCGTACGCAAGATGGGTCCGATCGGCAACCTGCTCGGCATGCTCCCCGGAATGGGGCAGATGAAGGAGCAGCTCGCGCAGGTCGACGACCGTGACGTCGACCGGGTGGTGGCCATCATCCGGTCGATGACACCGGCCGAGCGCCAGGATCCCCGCATTCTGCAGGCGTCGCGCAAGGCCCGGGTGGCCCGTGGTTCCGGGGTGACGGTGACCGAGGTCAACCAGCTGCTCGACCGGTTCGCCGAGGCCCGCAAGATGATGCGCCAGATGGCCGGGGGCATGGGCCTGCCCGGGGCGCTGGGGGGCCGGGGCAAGGCCTCGGCACGCAAGGCGCCCAAGAAGGGCAAGGGGGCCAACCGCAAGGGCAACCCGGCGGCGCGCGCGGCCGAGGCCACCAAGGCGCAGAACCCGAAGGCGACCCCGGCCGACCCGTTCGCCCCGGGCGCCGCGCTGCCCGGCGGCCTGCCGGACGGCATGCCGGATCTCGCAGCCCTCATGCGAGGACAGGGCGGGCTCGGCGGGCCGGGTGGTGGACCGGGTGGACCGGCGCCGCGAGGTTCGCGTCGCGGCGGTCGCTGACCAGCCCGGGTGGCATCCGTGACGGTGCCCCGGGTCGGGTGCCGCGATGCTGGTGGCACCCGACCCGCACGAGGTCTGGCAGACTGTAAGCTCTAGTGCAGGCCCTGCCTACCAGCGTCGGTGTGGCTGCCCCGGAAGAACCCTGAGTGGATGACCCTGCGTGGATGATCCTTGGTCCACCCGCAGAGTTTCCCCGCGTAGGGTGACGTCGTCCGAGTGGCCGTTCCGGCGCTGGTGCTCTCCCCGCCGCCGATTTCTCCGCACCCACGTGGGGCCCGGCGGTCACCGATACGTCTGGAGTCGTACGACCACCGTGGCAACCAAGATCAAATTGCAGCGCCTCGGCAAGATGCGCGAGCCGCACTACCGCATCGTCGTCGCCGACGCCCGCACCAAGCGGGACGGTCGGGTCATCGAGGCCATCGGGCAGTACCACCCCAAGTCCGACCCGAGCATCATCAAGGTCGACGCCGACCGGGTCGGGCACTGGCTGTCGGTCGGTGCCCAGCCCACCGAGCCGGTCGTGGCCATCCTCAAGGTCACTGGTGACTGGCAGAAGTTCAAGGGCCTGCCGGCACCGCCGCCGATGCTGGTCGCCGCGCCCAAGCCCGACAAGCGTGAGGTCTTCCAGGCCGCCGCCCGGGCCGCCGCCGGTGCCGAGGACCGTCCGGCGACCACTCCGAAGAAGGCGAAGAAGGCCGCGCCGGCGGAAGGTGCCGAGGCTCCGGCCGCAGATGCGTCGACGGCCGCGGGGCAGTAGGTGCTGGAAGCTGCCCTCGAGCATCTCGTGCGCGGCATCGTCGAGCATCCCGACGATGTCCGCGTGGACCTCAACAACGGCCGCCGTGGCCGCACTCTTGAGGTCAGGGTGCATCCGGATGACCTCGGCAAGGTCATCGGTCGGCGCGGGCGGACCGCCCGCGCCCTGCGCACCGTCATGGGCGGTGTCGGTGGTCGCGGGCTGCGGATCGACGTCGTCGATGTGGACCGCTAGCCGTCGTCCGCGCAGCGTCCCCCGTCCTGTCATCGGCGCCGGCTGATGGCCGGCGTCGACGACCCGATCGTCGTCGGACGGGTCGGTAGACCGCACGGCGTGCGCGGCGAGGTCACGATCGAGGTTCGCACGGACCTGCCGCAGCGCCGGTTCACGGTCGGTGCGGTCCTCGGGCGTGCGGGCGGCGGCGCGGCCCTCACCGTCACCGACGCCCGGTGGCACTCGGGCCGTCTGCTGCTGTGCTTCGAGGGCATCGGCGATCGTTTCGCGGCCGAGACCTTGCGCAACGTACTGCTCACCATCGACGCCTCCGACGCCGGATCGCCGGCCGACGACGACGATGCCGCCGGTGGGGCCGACGGCGATCCCGCTGATCTCTGGTGGGATCGCGACCTGGTCGGCCTCGCGGCCGTGACGACCACCGACGCGCCGCTCGGGCGGGTCACCGACATCATCCACTCCCCGGCGGGAGACCTGCTCGCCATCGCACGCCCAGGCGGCGGCGAACATCTCGTCCCGTTCGTTCGAGAGATCGTCCCGACGGTGGATCCGGTGGCCGGGCGCATCGTGGTCGACCCGCCGCCGGGCCTGTTGGAGCTCGACTGATCCGGGCTGGCGGGCCAGTCCACGTCCCAGCGGAGCCTCGTGATGCGTGCCGATGTGGTCACCATCTTTCCCGACTACCTGCAGCCGTTGCGGCTGTCGCTGGTAGGGCGGGCCCAGCAACGCGGGACGCTCGACGTGCGGGCGCACGACCTGCGCACCTGGACCAGCGATCTGCATCGCACCGTCGATGACGCCCCCTACGGGGGTGGGCCGGGGATGGTCATGCGCCCAGAACCCTGGGACGCCGCGCTGACCGAGATCTCCGCTGCCGTCCCCGGGTCCCGGCCGCGCGTCGTCGTCCCGACCCCGGCCGGGATGCCCTTCACCCAGCGCAAGGCCGAGGAGCTGGCGCGGGAGCCATGGCTGGTGTTCTGCTGCGGTCGCTACGAGGGCATCGACTCCCGGGTGGTCGAGGCCTGGGCCGACGACGAGATCTCCATCGGGGACTACGTGCTCGCCGGCGGTGAGGTGGCGACCCTGGTCATCCTGGAAGCGGTGGCTCGGCTGCTGCCCGGCGTGCTCGGCAACAGCGCGTCGGCGGCCGAGGACTCGTTCTCCGACGGGCTGCTCGAGGCGCCGGTGTACACCCGGCCGCAGGTCTGGCGGGGCATGGAGGTTCCCGCCGTGCTGCGTTCGGGCGATCACGGCGCGGTGGCCCGCTGGCGGCGGGAGCAGTCACTCACGCGTACCGGCCAGCGCCGCCCGGACCTGCTGGCCGAGGCCACCCGGACCGATCGCGAAGCCGACTGATCTCGTCACGAAGCGCGACCACTCTGGGTCGCACGGTCGGGTCACCCGCGCGTGTGGCACAGTAGAATGCAGTGTCCGCCGGTTCGTGGCCGGCTCGGTGACCCCTGCTTGGTCGCTCCCCGCGGGATGCCCGCGGTGGCGTAGGTCGACGTGTGGTCCGGGTCGGGCTCGAACACGGATCGTTCGCTGCGGCCATCGGCCGCCGGGCGATCCACCCCCACTTTCTTCAGGAAGCGACTGCCATGCACACCCTGGACAGCCTCGACGCCGAGTCGCTGAGGACCGACGTGCCCGAGTTCTGGCCGGGCGACACCCTCAAGGTTCACGTGCGGGTGGTCGAAGGAAACCGTCAGCGCATCCAGGTGTTCCAGGGTGCCGTCATCCGCCGCCAGGGCGGTGGCGTGCGGGAGACCTTCACCGTGCGCAAGGTGAGCTTCGGCGTCGGGGTGGAGCGCACCTTCCCGGTGCACAGCCCGATCGTCTCCAAGGTCGAGATCGTGTCGCGCGGTGACGTGCGGCGCGCCAAGCTCTACTACCTTCGTCAGCTGCGCGGCAAGGCCGCGAAGATCAAGGAGAAGCGCGAGCCGATCGCGCGCTGAGGATCTCGGTCCTCCGTGTCCCGCCTGGGTCCTGGTTGGCGACTTGCCGGCACTCCGTCCGCGTGTTGACCTCGTTTCTGGACCAAGATGGGAGTCACGGTCCGCAACGTCGTCGCGAGGGCGGCTGTTGGCACGTCGGCCGGTCCGATGAGCTCTGACGGCTGAACCAGCGAGGTGGCGGAGTGAACGCAGCGATCCCGGGTGGTCACCGTCCACATTCACATGCGGACGGTGATGAGTCGAACGCCGACGGTTGGGCGGGTGCGGACCCGCTCGCGGCCGAACGGCCGTCGCCATCAGCCGCTCGGCGCGACCCGGAGCAGAGCGCGCCCGCCTGGGGCGCGGCCGCGCCCCCACACCCGAGCGGTGCGCTGTCCGCCACCGACGACGCCGGGGCTGGCCCAGGTGGGCGTCCCCCCGCGGGCGGCCCGGATGCGGGCGGCTCGGACGCGGGCGACAGGGGTACGACCGACGCGGGTACGACCGACGCGGATCGACGCCCTGGCTCCGACCCGCGTGGCTCCGGTCCGCGTGGGCGTGGCTCGTTCCTGCGCGAGCTGCCGGTTCTGGTCTTGGTGGCCTTCCTGCTGGCGCTGCTCATCAAGGCGCTGCTGGTCCAGGCCTTCTGGATCCCGTCCGAGTCCATGGAACGGACGTTGCTGATCAACGACCGCGTCCTGGTGAACAAGGTGGTGTACCACTTCCGCGACGTCCATCGGGGCGAGGTGGTGGTCTTCAATGGCAAGGGCACCGGATTCGACCATCAGGAGTCGATCGTTCCCAAGCCGACGAACGTCGTCAGTCGCCTGGTTCGGGACGTACAGCGCCTGCTTGGCCTCGGCGCCCCGAGCGAGACGGACTTCATCAAACGGGTCATCGGCGTGGGTGGGGACACGGTCGCCTGCTGCGACGCGGAGGGCCGGGTGACGGTCAACGGCCATCCCCTCGACGAGTCCTACGTCTACGAGAACGACTACCAGCGTTTCGGCCCGGTGAAGGTGCCCGACGGCTACCTGTGGGTGATGGGTGACCATCGCGGCGCGTCCTCGGACGCCCGGCAGAACGGACCCGTCCCGCAGAGCAAGGTCGTCGGACGGGCGTTCGTGCGGGTCTGGCCTCTGAACCGGTTCGGTTTCCTGGGTGTCCCCGGCACGTTCAGCGGCATCCCCGCCGCGGCGACGTCATCGTCCTCGCGCGTCACGCCGCGGCCGACCGCGCCCAGCCCGGCCGCCCTGGGGCCGGCCGCCGGTTCGGCCGGCCCGGCGGATCCGTCCGGCTCGGAGCCGATCTCGGCCGACGGGCCGACGCTGGTGGCGCTGTCCATCGGTGTGGCGCCGGCATGGCGCTCGCGGCGGCGTTGGGACCAGGCGGCCCAGGTCGCAGGTCGGGGCCGGGACGGGTGACGCTGTTGTCCATGACACCGCGGCGGGCCACGGTGCGCCGTGACGCGGGCCTGTTCGGCTATGAACGCGCCTTGGCGCGCCGTGGGCTGGGCCCGGTGGCGGGCGTCGACGAAGCCGGGCGGGGTGCCTGTGCCGGCCCGCTGGTCGTGGCCGCCGTGGTGCTGCCGGCGGACGGCGGACGGCGACTGGGACGGCTGGCGGATTCGAAACTGCTGACCGAGGCGGTGCGGGAGCGGCTGTTCGACGACATCATGCTCGCAGCGGTCTCCTGGGCCGCGATCGTGATCTCCGCGGCCGAGATCGACCAGGTCGGTGTGCACACGGCGAACATCACCGGCATGCGCCGTGCGGTGGCGCGCCTGGACCAGCGGCCCGGTTATGTCCTTACCGACGGGTTTCCGGTCGCCGGCTTCGGCACGGAGTCGTTGGCGGTGGTGAAGGGGGATCGGGTCGCCGCGTGTGTCGCGGCGGCCTCGATCGTGGCGAAGGTGACGAGGGACCGGATCATGCGGGCGTTGCACACGCGTTATGCCGAGTACGATTTCGCGCAACACAAGGGATACGTCACCGCGGCCCACACGGCGGCGCTGGCGCGGTACGGGCCGTGTGACGAGCATCGGAAGTCGTACGTGAACGTGGCTGCGCACGCGACACCGACGGGGGACGCCCGATCTTCGCGCCTGGAGGACACGGTGCTTGCGACCAGCCTGCCCGGCGTCACGGAGTACGCATGAGCGCGGAAGATCTCGAAAAGTACGAGACCGAGATGGAGCTTCAGCTCTATCGCGAGTATCGCGATGTCGTCGGCCTGTTCTCGTACGTCATCGAGACGGAGCGTCGGTTCTACCTCGCGAACGAATACCAGATCGAGATCAGGAACAGCGGGGACGGAGAGGTCTTCTTCGAGCTGACCCTGCGTGACGCCTGGGTCTGGGACATGTTCCGTCCAGCCCGATTCGTGAAGAATGTTCGAGTTGTGACGTTCAAGGACATCAACGTCGAGGAGCTGACCAAGGCGGAGCTCTGAACCGTCCGCTCCCCATGCTCGTCCCGCGGATGCTCGCCCCTGTCTGATCTGGCCCTGTGGACAGCGTCGCGGTGTCCACAGGCCGGTGACCGTCGCTGGTTCGGCTCCCGGATCGCGCGGACGCTGAGGTCCGACAGACGGGCGAATGCCCCGCCGCGGACGGGAGCGCGACGATGCGGGCTAAGGACGAGCTGGGTCGCTTCGGCGAGGAGGTCGCCTGCCAGCACCTGGCCCAGGCCGGGGCGGCGATCCTCGACCGCAACTGGCGCTGCCGCGACGGCGAGCTCGACATCGTCGTGCGCGACGGTGGCGCTCTGGTGTTCTGCGAGGTCAAGACCAGGTCGAGCACCAGGTTCGGGTCCGCGGCGGAAGCGGTGGTGGGCCCCAAGGCCGCCCGGATCCGCCGGCTGGCGGCACGCTGGCTCGCCGAACATCCACATCCGCCGTCCCCGGTGCGCTTCGACGTGGTGCTGGTGTTCCGGCCGCGGCAGGGTCCGGTCAGCATCGAGCACCTGCGTGGGGCGTTCTGATGGCGCTCGCACGCACGCAGGCGGTGGCCGTCCTGGGCGTCGAGGGTCACCTGGTCGAGGTGGAGGCGGATCTGGCCGCCGGCCTGCCCCGCCTCACCCTGGTCGGCCTGCCCGACGCGGCCCTGCACGAGGCACGGGACCGGATTCGTGCCGCCGTGGTCAACTCCGGCGAACGTTGGCCGGACCGGCGCATCACCATCGGCTTGTTTCCCGCGACCCTGCCCAAGGCGGGCAGCGGATTCGACCTGGCGATGGCGGTCGCGGTGCTCGGTGCGGCCGCGGTGGTGCCCCGCGACGCCCTGCGCGGGTGGCTCTTCCTGGGGGAACTGGCCCTCGACGGGCGGGTGCGGGCGGTGCGGGGGGGTGCTGCCAGCGGTGCTCCGCGCGACCCGGGCCGGCATCGAGCGGGTGGTCGTGCCGGCGGCGAACGCCGCCGAGGCCGCACTCGTGCCTGGCGCCCGGGTGGAGCCGGCCGAGGATCTCGCCGGAGTGCTCGCCATGCTCCGGGGAGCGGCACCCGCCCCGGTCCGGGAGGCCTCACCGCGCAGCCCGGGGGCCACGGCGGCCCCACCCGGCATACCGGTGGACGAGGCGGGTGACCTGGCCGAGGTGGTCGGGCAGAGCCGGGGGCGCCTGGCGGTGGAGGTCGCCGCGGCGGGCGGCCACCACCTGTACATGCAGGGCCCACCCGGCAGCGGCAAGACGATGCTCGCCGACCGGCTCCCGGGCCTGCTGCCCGATCTCGACCGCGGCGCCGCCCTGGAGGTCACCACGGTCCATTCGGTGGCTGGGCAGCTTCCGGTCGAGGCCCCGCTGATCACCCGGCCGCCCTATCGCAACCCGCATCACAGCGCCACGCCCGCGGCGCTGGTCGGCTCGGGTGCGGCGGTGGTACGACCAGGCCTGGCCAGTCAGGCGCACCACGGCGTCCTGTTCCTCGATGAGGCTCCGGAATTCGGCAGGTCAAGCCTCGACGCGCTGCGCCAGCCGATGGAGACCGGCACGATCGAGATCGCCCGGGCCCGGGTGACCGCCCGCTTCCCGGCGCGGTTCCAGCTCGTTCTCGCGGCCAATCCATGTCCGTGCGCGAAGGCGCAGGGGTCGCGCTCGGCGGCCTGCGAGTGCCCGAGCCTGGTCCGTCGGCGCTACCTCGCCCGGCTGTCCGGGCCGTTGCTGGACCGCATCGACATCCAGGTGGCGCTCAGTGTGCCAAGTCGGGCCGAGCTGCGCGCCGACGCGCGGCGTTGCGAGCCGACAGCCACGGTGGCCGCCCGGGTCGCGCGAGCCCGCGAACGGGCGGCCACCCGATGGGCCGACACCCCATGGCGGTGTAACGCCCAGGTGCCCGGTCCGGTGCTGCGCCGCGACTGGCCGCTGCCCCGCGGGGTGGTCGCGCCGGCCGAACGGGCCCTTGAACGGGGCCTGCTGACCCTGCGCGGGCTCGACCGCGTGCTGCGCCTGGCCTGGACGTTCGCCGATCTCGCCGATCGGTCGCAGCCAGGAGCCGAACAGGTCGGGGCTGCCCTCGATCTGCGGCTGCCCGGGTGGGCGAGATGAGCGCGCGCGGCGAGTCCGCCGAGCCGGAGCCGGTCCGGCCGGGGCCGATCGAGGCGGCCGGTGGCGACGCGTCGAGCCCGGAGCGGCTCGCCCGGGTCGCGTTGTCCCGCGCCTACGGCCCGGAGCGGCGTGCGGTGGCTCTCGAGGTGGGCCGGTTCGGTGCCGCGGCGGTGTGGGAGCGGGCCCGGGCGGCGCACCCGGGGGTCGACCCACACCGCGATCTGGAGGCCGCCGCCCGGGTGGGGGCCCGCCTGGTGTGCCCCGGTGATCCGCAGTGGCCGACCTCGCTGGACGCTCTGGATCGCCTGCCCGGGGAGCGGGGCGGTGCGCTGCCGGGCGCGCCGTTGTGTCTGTGGGTGCGTGGTCCGGCGGATCCGCAGGCACTCGCGGCGAGGAGCGTCGCGGTGGTGGGATGTCGGGCGGCGACGGGCTACGGGCTCCATCTGGCCGGCGAGATCGCCTTCGACCTGGCCGAACGTGGCTGGACGATCGTGTCAGGAGCCGCTTTCGGCATCGACGCCGCCGCCCACGGCCGCACGATCGCGGTGCTCGCCGGTGGTGTCGATGTGCCCTACCCGGGCGCGCACGCAGGACTGCTGGCCGAGATCGCCGACGTCGGCGCCGTCATCAGCGAGATCGCACCGGGCACACCGCCGTTTCGGCGCCGCTTCCTGACCCGCAACCGGGTGATCGCCGCGCTGGGCCGGGCAACGGTGATCGTCGAGGCGGGGCTGCGCAGCGGGGCGCTGAACACCGTCGCGCACGCGCGGCGGCTCGGGCGTCAGGTGCTGGCCGTGCCGGGTCCGGTGACCAGCTCCACCAGCGCCGGCTGTCATCGGCTGCTACGCGACTTCCGGGAGCAGACCACCCTCGTGACCAGCGCCGACGACATCTGCGAGGAGATCGCCGACATCGGTTCGTTCGCCGGGCGCGAGAACGTCCGCGACGCCCGCGACGGGCTGTCCGCGATCGTCCGCGAGCTGTTGGACGCGATGCCCGCCCGGGCCACGATCGGACTGTCCGCACTGGCCGGTGCGGTGCGCCTGCGACCCCAGGACGTGCTGGCGATGCTGGGGCCGCTGGTCGTCGAGGGGCTCGTCGACGCGGTGCCCGGGGGATACCGGCTCACCGAACTCGGCCGGGCCCCGTCCACCACCCGCCGGCAGTGAGGTTCGGCCGGCCCGCGCGCAGGCCTTGACGGGTATGCCCGGCCACCGGCACCGTCCTGGACGTGACGGCAGAACAGGACGTGACGGCAGGACAGGAACCCGCGGAGGCGGGTGACGGCGGCCAGGGCTGGGCCGAGGCGACGGTGGCCTTCCGGCGCCATCTCATCGCCGAGCGCAACCGGTCCCCGCAGACCGTCCGGGCCTATCTGGGTGACCTCGCGGGTCTGCGCGCGCACGCGGCGCGGGCCGGGGCCGCCGATCTCGCCGAGCTGGATCTGAACCTTCTGCGCGGCTGGTTGGCCGCCATGCGCGTGGCCGGGGTCGCCCCGGCCACGCTGGCGCGTCGGGCCTCACTGGCGCGGGTCTTCTGCGCCTTCGCCGCCCGCCGTGGCCACCTCACCGAGGATGTCGCCGCCCGCCTGGTCGGCGCGCGCACGGTCCGCCAGGTCCCGCAGATCCTCAGCGCCGAGGCGGCCAGAACCCTGCTCGCCTCGGCACCCCCGCCCTCGCCGCCGCCGGCATCGGCGGCGGCATCGGCCGCGGGGGTGGGCCAGCAGCGTGAGGCGGCGGCGCGGACCCGGCGCGCTGTCGCGTTGCGCGATGACCTGGTGCTGGAACTGCTGTACGGCAGCGGGCTGCGGGTCTCCGAGCTGTGTGGCCTCGACCTCGGCGACGTGGACGATGAACGGCGCCTGCTGCGGGTGCGGGGCAAGGGCGGCCGGGAACGCAGTGTGCCCTTCGGGGTGCCAGCCGCGGCGGCCCTGCGCGCCTGGCTGCGGGCCGGGCGACCGTGGTTGTCGACCGGTGCCGCGGGGGCGGCCCTGCTGCTGGGTCAGCGCGGTGGACGCCTCGATCCGCGCGCCGTCCGGCGGGTGCTGCGGCTACGTATGGCTGACGCCGCCCTGCCTGCGGGGCTGACCCCGCACGGGCTGCGCCACTCGGCGGCGACGCACATGCTCGAGGGGGGCGCCGACCTGCGTTCGGTCCAGGAGTTTCTCGGCCATGCCAGTCTCGCGACCACGCAGATCTACACCCATGTGACGCCCGAACGGCTCCGGGCGGCCTTCGAACAGGCGCATCCCCGGGCCTGACCGACCCGGGGATGACGACCTGTTCCGCGCCGCCTGACGAGGCGGTGCTCCTACCTGGCGTTGACGCCGCCCAGCGGTAGCAGGCGGGGTGGGACGCGACGGAACATGCCCAGCGGATCCAGGTACTCGCTGCCGCGGAGCAGCCCCCAGTGCAGGCAGGCCGGAGCCGGGCAACCACCGTGACCGGCCAGCAGGGTGCCCAGCGGTTCACCGGCGCGCAGTACCGTGCCGACCTGGGCGGTGGGAAGCACGGGTTCGTAGGTCGTACGCAGCTCGCCGTGCGTGACCGTCACCACGCCGCGGCCCGCCACCGGCCCGGCGAAACTCACCGTGCCGTCGGCGGCCGCGATCACCGGGCCGCCGGGCGGGGCGGGCAGATCAACGCCGCGGTGCCCGGGCCCGAACGGCGTCGCCGGTCGCTCGAAGGCGCGGCTGACGGCGACCGGCCCGGGTAGCGGCCATCCCAACCTGGGTCGGGACCCGCCAGCAGCCGTAGCCGAGCCGCTCGCGGCCGGTGCGGGTACCCCGACCGTCGGCGAGGCGGTGACGCCCAGGGGATGCCCGGTGCCGGGCGGCGGCGCGGCGGGTGAGGTCGCGCCGCCGCCCGGACGGGTAGCGACCGGCGGGGGCAGGGCCGGTCGCCTGGAAGCCCCGGGCCTGGTAACACCCGGCCCGGGGAGAGGATCGGGGGTCAGATGGGTGATCGAGCCACCTGGGGTGGCCGTCGCGACCGGCAGCGTGGCGGGCGTCGCGTTCGGCACGGCCGGATGAGCCAGCGGCGCGAGGGCCTGGCGGATCGGATCGACCACGGCGACAGCGCCACGCGGCGGGCCGGGCCGGGGCGGCGGGGGCACCTCGGCGCCCGGCGCCGCCGCGAGTGCCGGCAGCCCGGACAGGACGTTGGCTCGCGGGTCCGCTCGAGGGTTGACCGGCAGGCGCGAAGGCCAGCCCAGGGCGATCAGGATGGCCAACGTCGGCACGACGAACCACCACGGATCGGGACGGGGTGTGCGGGGCATGGGCAACGACCTCCGGGGTCGGGGGAGGCGCGGCGGCCGGGATGGTCCGGGGTGCTCCCGGCCGCCGCTGGTCGACCCGCGAAGCGGCGGGTCGACCACGTTCCACGGTGCGGGTAATTCCACGGCTTGGAAAGCACGATGTTTCGCGCTGTGGACAATTTGCGCGGGGAAGGCCGCGGTCACGCCGCTGACCTGCGATGCGGCGACAGCGGGACGAACCGTTGCGGGACAGCGGCTGGGTCACCGTCCCGGGGGAGGCTGTGGACGGGGCTGGTACGCCGCCGGGTCGAAGATCGATTCGACGGTCGCGCCGGCCGCGCCGACGTGCCGGTCCACGCGGCCGGTGACGGGGGTCCCGGCGTGGGGTGACAGCCGCTGAGACCCCGGCGCTCGGGCGGGTATCATGACCACTGGGATCGGTCTCCGAACCCAGTTCGCACGCCCACTTCCGACCGGCCCGCAGCTGGTCTGACCGCCGGTATCGCCGCTGGCGGAACAGCCCGCGGGGCAGGTTCTCGGGAGGGTCGCCTCGGTCCGTCGCACCTGCGACGGCCATGACCACGGGCGTCAGGGGCGCCAGCCGCGGGGCGGCGCCGTCACAACCGAGGCGTCCGGCTGCGGCCGGGCGGAGAGGAGCGACGTGCCATGGCCGTCGTCACGATGAAGCAGCTGCTGGAGAGCGGCGTTCACTTCGGGCACCAGACCAAGCGCTGGAACCCGAAGATGAAGCGTTACATCTTCACAGAGCGTAACGGCATCTACATCATCGACCTGCAGCAGACCCTCTCGTACATCGACCGCGCGTACGACTTCGTCAAGGAGACCGTGGCCCACGGCGGCACGGTGCTGTTCATCGGCACGAAGAAGCAGGCGCAGGAGGCCATCGAGGAGCAGGCCGCGCGGGTCGGGATGCCGTATGTCAAGGAGCGCTGGCTCGGTGGCATGCTGACCAACTTCTCCACCGTCTACAAGCGGCTCCAGCGGCTCAAGGAGCTGGAGGAGATCGAGGTCACCGGCGGCACCGAGGTCCGCACGAAGAAGGAACAGCTCGTGCTGAGCCGGGAGAAGGCCAAGCTCGAGCGGACCCTCGGCGGTATCCGTGACATGAGCCGGGTGCCGAGCGCCGTGTGGGTCGTGGACACGAAGAAGGAGCACATCGCGGTCGGTGAGGCGCGCAAGCTGGGTATCCCGGTGGTCGCCATCCTCGACACCAACTGCGACCCCGACGAGGTCGACTACCCGATCCCGGGCAACGACGACGCCATCCGCAGCGCCGCCCTGCTGACCCGTGTGGTCGCGGACGCGGTCGCCGATGGTCTGATGTCCCGGGCCGGGGCCTCGAGCTCGGCGGACGCCAAGCCCGAGCCGGCGACGGGCAACGAGCCGCTGGCCGAGTGGGAGCAGGCGGTGCTGCGCGGTGAGGGCGCGGCGTCGGCGGCCGACGCGGCCCCGGCCACCGATGCCGAGGCGGCCAGCGACGCGCCTGCGGCCACCGAGACGCCCGCGGTCACCGAGGCGAGCGCGGCCACCGAGACGCCCGCGGTCGACGACGCGGCTGCCGTGGCCGCCGAGAGCGAGCCCCAGGCCCCGGTCGGTTCGGCGGTCTGATCCCCCTCGGGGCCGGGCGGCTTCGAGGCGGGTCGGCCCACGGCGGCATGGGCGGACAGCTCGTGAGACCGTTGATCCGACCCCGCGGTGCCGCGCGCCCCGGTCTGGACAACGACAGCATTCGATCTCACCGACGAGAAGAGCACCATGGCAGACATCCCCGTTGCTGACATCCGCAAGCTCCGCGAACTGACCGGGGCCGGGATGAGCGACGTCAAGAAGGCGCTGGTCGACCACGACGGCGACTTCGAGAAGGCAAAGGCCTGGCTGCGGGAGAAGGGCAAGGCGCAGGTCGCCAAGCGTGCCGCCCGTAGCGCCGCCAACGGCCTGGTCGAGTCCTACCTGCACCGGACCGACCCGCAGCTCCCGCCGACCCTCGGCGTGCTGGTCGAGGTGCGCTGCGAGACGGACTTCGTGGCCAAGACCGAGGGCTTCAAGCAGTTGGCCCGCGACCTCGCGCAACACATCGCGGCGGCTGACCCGCTGTACGTGAACGCCGACGAGATCCCCAACGAGGTGCTCGAGGCCGAGCGGAAGATCTACGAGGCGGCCGCGCGGGAAGAGGGCAAGCCCGAGGCCGCGATCACGAAGATCGTCGAGGGCCGGGTCAACGGCTACGTGAAGGCCAGCGTCCTGCTGGACCAGCCCTGGGTGAAGGACGGAAAGCTCACGATCCGGGCCATGGTCGACCAGGCCGGCGCGACACTGGGCGAGAAGATCGAGATCGCCAGGTTCTCCCGGTTCAACATCCGGCAGGCCTGAGCACGGGCGCACCGGTCGCGCTGATCCGGTCGGCCGCGGGGAACCGCGGATCGGATCGGATCAGACCGGACCAACCGGCGGGTGGTCGACCTGACCACCCGCCGGTTTCGCGTTGCCGGGCCCCGGCCGGTCCTCCGGTCGGGCCTCCAGCAGGAGCACCGGCCGGCACCCACCGGCGGGTGGGATTCATCGACCGTGGCGTGGCGTGCCACCCCGGGCCACCCGGCGGTGAGCCGGTACGGGACACTGCGTCGGACGGCTGTGCGAGCATCGTGATCGTAGCGAGCAGCGGACGGAAGGAACTGCGGTGATCGACGACACACTTCTCGATGCTGAGGAGAAGATGGAGAAGGCCGTCACGGTCGCCAAGGAGGACTTCGCGAACATCCGTACCGGCCGCATCACCCCCGCGGTCTTCTCCAAGATCGTGGTGGACTACTACGGTGCCCTGACACCCGTACAGCAGCTCGCGTCGTTCCACATCCCCGAGCCACGCATGGTGATCGTCACGCCGTACGACAAGTCGTCACTGGCGGCGATCGAGAAGGCCGTGCGGGACTCGGATCTGGGCGTCAACCCCAGCAACGACGGCACGATCATCCGGATCGTCTTCCCGGAGCTGTCCGAGCAGCGTCGCCGGGACCTGGTCAAGGTCGCGCGCGGCAAGGCCGAGGACGCCAAGATCAGCATCCGTAACGTGCGGCGACACGCCAAGGACGCCATCGACCGCATCGTCCGTGACGGCGACGCCGGTGAGGACGAGGGCCGCCGGGGGGAGAAGGACCTCGACGAGGCCACGCACCGCTATGTCGGGCAGGTCGACGAGCTGCTCCGACTCAAGGAAGCGGATCTGCTGTCAGTGTGATCCGCGCGGGTCGCCCTGTTCGAACCGGATTTCTGCGTCGGGATGAAAGCCTTCATGACGGCAGTCAACGGCCCGACCGTGGTTGACGGCGGGCAGAGCGCGAACCCCGAAGCACCGATGACGGCCCCGCCCCGGCGGTCCCGAGCGGGACGCGACCTACCGGCGGCGATCGGCGTCGGCGCGTTGCTGGGCGCGATCATCCTGGTCACGCTGTTCACCGTCCGTGCGGCGTTCACCGTCGTGGTCGGTGCCGCGGTCGCGATCGGGACGGTCGAGGTCATCCGCGCGCTGCGCCTGACCGGACGGCGCATCCCGATCGTGCCGCTGGCCGTGGGCGCGTTCGTGATCCCTCCCGTCGCCTTTCTCGGTGGGCTGGACGGCCTGCTGGCCGCGGTGCTGGTGACGATCGCGGCCGCGATCGTCATGCGGGTCCTCGGGCCGAGCGGCGGACTGCTGCGTGATCTGGCCGGCATCGTGTTCGTCGCCGCCTATGTGGGCTTCCCCGCCGGGTTCGCGGCGCTGCTGACCGGGGCGTCCCAGGGCAGCTTTCGGGTGCTGGCCTTCATCGGCACGGTGGTGGCCAGCGACATCGGTGGCTACGCGGCCGGCGTGCTCTCCGGTGGTCGCCACAAGCTGGCACCCAGCGTGTCACCGGGGAAGTCCTGGGAGGGTTTCGCCGGTTCCGTGTTCGCCTGTGTGACCGTCGCCGCGGTGGTGGTCGCCTGGCCGCTGGGGGCGCATGCCTGGCAGGGGATGCTGCTGGGGCTGGCCACCGCCGCCACCGCCACCGTCGGGGATCTCGGCGAATCGCTGCTCAAACGGGACATCGGTATCAAGGACATGGGCAGTCTGCTACCCGGCCATGGCGGCATCATGGACCGGCTGGACTCGCTGCTGTGCACCGCTCCCGTCTCCTGGCTGTTGCTGACAGCCTTCCTGCACTGACGTCGGCTGACCTGGACGTCCGGGCCGCCCCGCGGGTCCGGGGCGAATCACCGTATTCGTCTGGGCAGCGGCTGGCTGGCACACTGGAGCCGCTATGACTTCCTCGACCGCCCAACCCGGGTCAGCCCAACCCGGGTCAGCCCAACCCGGGTCAGCCCAACCCGGGTCAGCCCAACCCGGGTCAGCCCAACCCGGGTCAGCCCAACCCGGGTCAGCCCAACCCGGGCCGGCGACTCCCACGCCAGCGGCCCCCACGGCGCAGGCATCCGCGCCAGCCGACCGGTCGGTCAGCCTGACCCTGTCGCGGCGGACGGGGCGGCCCATCCGACACCTGGCCGATCTCTGCCGGGAGGATCGTCGGGCGGTCGCCGTCTCGCTGGGCCTGCCGGCCTTCCGTGCCGACCAGCTCTCCCGGCACTACTTCGCCCGGCTGCTCGACGCCGACACGGCCGCGCAGATGACCGATCTGCCCGAGCGGATCCGTGAGCCCCTGCTCGCGGCGCTGCTGCCGCGGCTGCTCACCCCGGCCAAGACACTGACCTGCGATGACGGCCAGACCCGCAAGATCGCCTGGCGGACCGGGGACGGCGCGCTCATCGAGTCGGTGATCATGCGCTATCCGGACCGGGCCACGGTCTGTGTCTCCAGCCAGGCCGGCTGCGGGATGGGCTGCCCGTTCTGCGCCACCGGTCAGGGCGGGCTGACCCGCAACCTGTCGACAGGGGAGATCGTGGAGCAGGTCGTCCACGCGGCGCGGGCGCTGCGCCGTGGCGACCTCGGCGAGGGCAACCGGCGGCTGTCGAACGTCGTCTTCATGGGGATGGGGGAGCCGCTGGCCAACTTCGACGCTCTCCTCGCGGCGCTGCACCGTCTGGTGGCCGAGCCGCCGGAGGGGCTCGGACTGTCCGCGCGTGGTCTCACGGTCAGCACGGTGGGCCTGGTGCCGGCGATGCACCGGCTGGCCGAGCAGCGACTGCCGGTGACGCTCGCGGTGTCCCTGCACGCGCCGGACGACGAACTGCGCGACGAACTGGTCCCGATCAACAACCGGTGGCCGGTGGCCGAGGTGCTGGCCGCGGCGTGGGCCTACGCCGAGCGCACCGGGCGGCGGGTCAGCATCGAGTACGCGTTGATCGACGGCGTCAACGACGACGTGCCTCGGGCGGACGCCCTGGCCACCCTGCTCTCCGGCCAGTTGGCACACGTGAACCTGATCCCACTCAACCCGACGGCCGGCTCGTCCTGGCGGGCCAGCGCGGAGTCCGGGCAGCGGGCGTTCGTTCGCCGGTTGCGCGAGCGTGGCATTTCCACGACGGTGCGTGACAACCGGGGGCGGGAGATCGCTGCCGCCTGCGGCCAACTGGCCGCCGAACCGGCCCAGCGCCGTGGCCTCCGGTAGTCCGCCGGGGGGCCGACGTCGCGCGGCGCTGCGGCACCGGACCCGCACGACGAACACCGTGTGGCTGCCGATCGTCGCGGCTGTGGGCGTCCTGCTGGTGTTGCTGTGGTACGCGATGTCGCGCGGGCCGGGCCCGGCGAGGACGACCGCGGCCGATGGCGGCCCGGCGGGTTCGGACAGTCCGCGGGCGGCCGCGGCGTCGTCCGCCACACCGACGCCAACGGTTCCCCCGCCGCCGACCAGTGGCTGTGTGACCGGTCGGACGCTGCCCTCGGGGGTCAGTACCCGCACGCTGCAGGTCGCCGGCGTGACCCGGTCCTACGTGCTCGCGGTGCCCACCGGCGCGGCCGGTGGCGCGGCCCGGCCGCTGCCGCTGCTCGTCGGCTACCACGACACCGGTCAGAGCGCGTTCGATCTCGAGGCGTACACGCACCTGGCTGACCAGGGCACCAGAGCGGGGTTCGTGGTCGCCTTCCCGGTCGGGGAGCGCGCCCGGTGGAACTTCCCGCGTTCGGCGGCGGTCGGGCCCGACGACGTGCTGTTCAGCGGGCTGCTGCTCAACGATCTGACCGGCCAGATGTGCCTGGACGTCGAGCGGATCTTCGCCGTGGGCTACGCCGACGGCGCGGACATGGTGCTCACCGCGCTGTGCGGGCTGCCGGGTCGCTTCGTCGCGGCCGTGGCGGTGGCGGCGAGTGTGCTGCCGACGTCGTGCGCTCGGCCGTCCGCCAGCCTGTTGGAGATCCACGGGGCGGGGGACCCGATCGCACCGCTGGACGGTGGCGGGCCGGCGCGGGCGGCGCCGTACACCGGCAGCGTCGCCCAGCCGGCGCCCGACCGGCTGGCCCGGTACGCCTCCGCGCTGGGCTGCTCGGGCGCCCGCTCCTCGGCCGTCGACACCGCCGACTGGTCCCGCACGGTGTGGTCGGGCTGCCCGGCTGACCGCGACGTCGGGCTGCTGGTCATGCAGGCCGGCGGGCACACCTGGCCCGGCGCCCAGGCCCGCCCGGAGCGCGGTGCGACGTCGATGGCACTGAACGCCACCATCGTCGCGCTCACCTTCTTCGGTTACACGCCGACGGCGGCCGACCTGGGCGGTGACGCCGCCACCGGTGGTGGCACCACGGTGCCGGGCCCGTCGGTGGCCCCGCAGGCCCCCACCCCGACCGCCCCGAGCGGCCCGGCGGGGGCGAGCGCGCCGCCCACCGCGCCCGCGCCGACGGCGAGCGGGTCCACGGCCCCACCGGTGGATGGCGACGGGCAGACACCCGCGACCACCGCCCCCGCGCCGCAGGTCACGCCCACCACGGCCGTCCAGAACGGGGCCGTGCGCGCCCGCTGAACGGGGCCGGCAGCAGGCGGCGAAGGGGGCCCCTGCCGGTCGGCCCGGACGGGTGGACCCGGACGTCACGATCACGGTTACCCCTCGGACCCATTGCGCATCATCGGGTGGTACCTGTCATGAACCGAACAGGGGGGCTCCGGCCCGGCGAGCGGCCTGCGAGAATGTGGGTGTGGTGGAGGCTTCGAACCTGCGTGAAGTTGTTCTGCTCGGGTCCACCGGCTCGATCGGAACCCAGGCCATAGACGTCGTGCGACGCAATCCGGAGCGCTTCCGGGTGGTGGCGCTGATGGGTGGCGGGTCCAGGGTCGACCTGCTCGCGGCCCAGGCTCTCGATCTCGGCGTGCAGGCGGTGGGTGTGGCCGCGGCGTCGGCGGCCCAGGATCTGCAGCTCGCCTTCTTCGCCGAGGCGAGTCGGCGGGGTTACCGCAAGGGCGAGTTCGCGGTGCCGAAGATCCTCGCCGGGCCGGACGCGGCCAGTGAGATCGCGGCCTGGCCGTGCGACACGGTGCTCAACGGCATCACCGGGTCGGTGGGTCTGGCTCCGACGCTGTCGGCGCTGGCCGCCGGGCACACGGTGGCGTTGGCGAACAAGGAGTCGCTGGTCGCCGGCGGTCCGCTCGTGCTCGACGCGCTCGGCGGCGACCCGAACCGGCTGGTCCCGGTCGACTCCGAGCATTCGGCGCTGGCCCAGTGCCTGCGTGGCGGCCGGCAGGAGGAGGTGCGCAAGCTGGTCCTCACGGCCAGCGGCGGGCCCTTCCGCGGCCGTCGGCGCGACGAGCTCGCCGCGGTCACCCGGGAGCAGGCGCTGGCCCATCCGACCTGGGACATGGGGCCGGTGGTGACCATCAACTCGGCCACCCTGATGAACAAGGGTCTGGAGCTCATCGAGGCCCACCTGTTCTTCGGCGTTCCCTACGACGACATCGAGGTCGTCGTGCACCCCCAGTCGCTGGTGCACTCGATGGTCGAGTTCACCGACGGTTCCACCATCGCCCAGGTCTCCCCGCCGGACATGCGCCTGCCGATCGCGCTCGCCCTGGGCTGGCCGGACCGGGTGGCCCACGCGCAGCCGCCGATGGACTGGACCCGTGCGCAGGCCCTGACCTTCGAGCCGCTGGACACCACGGCCTTTCCGGCGGTGGACCTGGCCCGTACGGCCGGTCGCCGGGGCGGAACGGCGCCCGCGGTGTTCAATGCGGCCAACGAGGAGGCGGTCGCGGCCTTCCTCGCCGGTCGCCTGCCCTTCGTCCGGATCGTCGATCTGGTGGCCGAGGTGATCTCCGAGCACCAGGTGATCGATCACCCTTCGCTCGAGGAGGTCTTCGCCACCGAGCGGGACGCCCGCGAGACCGCGCAGCGGCTGATCCGGCGCAACAGCGAGCGGGAGGCAGTGTGAGCTGTCCCTGTCGGCGGAGGCCGGCCTGATGGAGATTCTCGGCATCGTGGCGTTCGCCGCCGCACTGCTCGTGTCCGTGGTGGCGCACGAGGCCGGTCATTTCGTGACCGCGCGGCACTACGGCATGAAGGCGTCGAAGTTCTTCGTGGGTTTCGGTCCGACGTTGTGGTCACGTCGCCGCGGCGAGACCGAGTACGGGGTCAAGGCCATCCCGGCCGGCGGTTTCGTGAAGATCGAGGGAATGACGCCGCTGGAGGAGATCGATCCGGCGGACGAGCCGCGGGCGTTCTACAACGCGCCGGCCCGGGCCCGCCTCGTGGTCATGTCAGCCGGGTCGTTCGTGCACTTCGTCATCGCCATGGTGCTGATCTACGGGGTACTGGTCACGATGGGGACCACGCAGATCAGCGAGTCGAAGATCGGGTCGACGAGCTGTGTGGCGGCGACGGCGACCTGCGCGGGTCCCGGCCCCGCCGCGGCGGCCGGGCTGCGTCCCGGTGACCGGGTGCGCAGCTTCGACGGCGTGGCCGTGGACAGCTGGGCCCAGTTCACCCGCCAGGTGCGCGAGCACGGCGCCGGCCCGGCGACGCTGGTCGTCCGCCGCGACGGGCGCGACCTCACGCTCACCCCGAACCTCGTCGAGGTCCGGCGCAACCGGCTGACCGGCGCCGCCGGCAACGATCCGGTCGGTGCGCTCGGTGTGCGTCCGGGGACCGAAACGGTGCACTACGGCCCGCTCGCCGCGGTGCCGCACACGTTCTCGGTGATCGGCTCCGGGTTCACCGGGATGTATGACACGCTGACTCATCGCCTCGACGACCTGGGTAAGATCTTCGACAAGGACCGGGACCCAGAGGGCTTCATCAGCGTGGTGGGCGCGGCTCGCATCGGCGGGGATGTCGTGTCGGCGCCGGACAGTTCCGGTGTTGACCGGCTGCGTCAGTTCCTCGTTCTGGTCGCCGCGATCAACCTGGCGGTGGGAATCTTCAACCTGCTCCCGCTGCTTCCGCTGGACGGTGGCCATATCGCCGTCCTGGGCTTCGAACAGGCCCGACATGGCCTGCGTCGGCTGCGGGGATACCGTGGACCTGTCAAAAGGGTTGATTTCGCCAAGCTGCTACCGGCCACGTACGCCACGGTCGTCGTTCTGCTCGGGTTCAGCCTGCTCCTGCTGTCCGCCGACATCATCAATCCCATCCGTCTGAACCAGTGACGCGCATCAGTGGCCCGGCGCGGGTCGGAGGCGACCCGGGCAGTCCGCCGCGTTGCGTACTACTGCCCTGCGTCCCGCAGTCGACAGGCCGAATCAGTCGTACGTCGATCCCTTTTCTCGATTCGCCAGTGAGGACAACGTGACCGTTACTCTGGGCATGCCATCCGCTCCGGCGCGACCGCTCGGTACGCGGCGCAAGAGCCGGCAGATCCACGTGGGCAATGTCCCGGTCGGGGGTGACGCTCCGGTCTCCGTTCAGTCCATGTGCACGACGTTGACCTCGGACGTCAACGCGACCCTGCAGCAGATCGCCGAGCTCACCGCCTCGGGCTGCCAGATCGTCCGGGTGGCGGTACCAAGCCAGGACGATGCCGACGCCCTGCCGGAGATCGCCCGCAAGTCACCGATCCCGATCATCGCCGACATCCACTTCCAGCCGAAGTACGTCTTCGCCGCGATCGATGCCGGCTGCGCCGCGGTCCGCGTCAACCCCGGCAACATCAAGGCCTTCGATGACAAGGTCGGCGAGATCGCCCGCGCGGCCAAGGGCGCCGGCGTCCCGATCCGGATCGGCGTCAACGCCGGTTCGCTCGACAAGCGCCTGCTGGCCAAGTACGGCAAGGCCACCCCGGAGGCGCTTACCGAGTCGGCGCTGTGGGAGTGCTCGCTGTTCGAGGAGCACGACTTCCGCGAGATCAAGATCTCGGTGAAGCACCACGACCCGGTCGTGATGATCCAGGCCTACCGCCTGCTCGCCCAGTCCTGCGACTACCCGCTGCACCTCGGTGTCACCGAGGCCGGCCCCGCGTTCCAGGGGACGGTCAAGTCGTCGGTGGCCTTCGGCGCGCTGCTGGCGGAGGGGATCGGCGACACCATCCGGGTGTCGCTGTCCGCACCGCCGGTGGAGGAGGTCAAGGTCGGCTCCGCCATCCTGGAGTCCCTGGGGTTGCGCGAGCGTAAGCTCGAGATCGTGTCCTGCCCGTCCTGCGGGCGGGCCCAGGTCGATGTCTACACCCTCGCGAACCAGGTCAGCGCCGGCCTGGAGGGCATGGAGGTCCCGTTGCGCGTCGCCGTGATGGGATGTGTGGTGAACGGGCCGGGCGAGGCGCGTGAGGCCGACCTCGGCGTGGCCTCCGGAAACGGCAAGGGCCAGATCTTCGTCCGCGGCGAGGTGATCAAGACGGTGCCGGAGGCACAGATCGTGGAGACCCTCATCGAGGAGGCCATGCGCCTGGCCGAGCAGATGACGGACGCGGGCACCGCCTCCGGCGAGCCCACCGTCTCCGTCAGCTAGTCGGTCCGCCGGATGGGCCTGCCGCTGCGTTCCGCGCCGACGCGTCTGCTCGATGACCGCGATCTTCCCGCGGTGCGTGAGCTGCTGGCCCGCAATCCCGTCGCCGATGTCTTCGTGGCCTCGCGAGTCGAGGCCGCCGGGCTGGACCCCTGGCGCCTCGGCGCCGAGATGTGGGGCCACCTGGTGGACGGACATCTGGCCGCGGTGTGTTACTCCGGAGCCAATCTCTGGCCCGTCGCGGCGGGTCCGGTGTCGGCGAGACTGTTCGCCGAACGGGCCCGCCGCCAGGGCCGGAGATGCTCCTCCGTCGTCGGTCTCTCCTCGTCGGTCATGACGATGTGGCGCTATCTGGAGCCGGTCTGGGGCCGGGCCCGCGAGATCCGCGATGACCAGCCGCTGCTGGTCATCGACGGTCCGCCGCTGGTCGCCCCCGATCCGCTCGTGCGGCCTGTGCGGCCCGACGAGCTGGATGTCCTGCTGCCGGCCTGCATCGCCATGTTCACCGAGGAGATCGGCGTGTCGCCGGTGCTCGCCGACGGCGGCACCCTCTACCGGGCCCGCGTCGCCGAGTTCATCGGCCAACGCCGCTCGTTCGCCCACATCGTCGACGGCCGGGTGCTGTTCAAGGCCGAGGTCGGCGCGGTCGCCGGGGATGTCTGCCAGATCCAGGGGGTCTGGGTCGACCCGGCGCTGCGTGGCCGCGGGCTCGGCGCGGCCGGCACCGCGAGTGTCGTCGCGCTGGCCCGCGCCGCGCTGGCGCCGAAGGTCAGCCTGTACGTGAACGACTTCAACCATGCCGCCCGGCGGGTCTACGAGCGGGTCGGTTTCCAGCGGGTCGACACCTTCGCCTCGATCCTGTTCTGACCCCGTGCTCCTGTTCTGACCCCGCGCTCGACCCCCGGACCACCGGCGTCGTCCGTTTTGCGCCGAATGTGTGGCGATGTGGTGTGAATTGTTGCGCAACCATGTCCGGACGATGGCCGCACATGGCCAGTATCGGGGTTATCTGGGATGCTTACCATCCCGATGACTTCGATCGACTTGCATGGCGCGGGCCATCGCCCGCGTGAACTGGGGGTTTACATGAAATCGAGCCGCTTGTGGCGTGCTCTGACGCCACTGATCACCGTGGGCGCCGTGGCGCTCGCGTTGGTCGGCTGCTCCAGTTCGGGCAGCGACGGCTCGTCGGTCGACTCGACCAGCTCCACGCCCGGCCAGGTCAGCGGAACGCTCCGGCTGGGCTACTTCCCGAACCTCACCCACGCGCCGGCGCTGTACGGGGTCGAGAAGGGCATCTTCACCAAGGACCTCGGCTCCGGGGTCACGCTGAAGCCCGCGACGTTCAACTCCGGTACGCAGGAGGGCGAGGCGATCCTCTCCGGCGCGATCGACGCCGGCTACATCGGCCCGAACCCCGCGGTCAACAGCTTCATCAAGTCCAACGGTGATGCGATCCGGATCATCTCCGGGGTGACCTCCGGTGGCGCGTCCCTGGTGGTCCGGCCCGAGATCGCCTCGGTCGCCGACCTCAAGGGCAAGACGATCGCCACCCCGGGTCTGGCCAACACGCAGGACGTGGCGCTGCGCTACTTCCTGAAGAAGAACGGCCTCAAGACCGACACCCAGGGTGGCGGTGACGTCTCGATCAAGCCGCAGGACAACTCCCTGACGGTGGACGCCTTCCAGAACAAGGCGATCGACGGCGCCTGGGTGCCCGAGCCGACCGCGTCCCGGCTGGTGGCCGCCGGCGGCAAGGTGCTCGTCAACGAGGCCGACCAGTGGCCCGAGACGAACGGCAAGTTCGTCACCACGCTGCTGATCGTGCGCACCGACTACCTCAAGAAGAACCCGGAGATCGTCCGGCGCCTCGTCACGGCGAACGTGGAGTCGATCAACGGGCTCAACGCCGACCTGGCCGCGGGTGCGACGGTCGCCAACACCGCGCTGAGCAAGCTCACCGGCAAGCCGCTGCCCGACAAGGTGCTCGCCTCGGCCTGGAAGTCGCTCACCTTCACCCCGGACCCGATCGCGAAGTCGCTGCTGCTGTCGGCCCAGCACCAGGAGGAGCTTGGCCTGCTCAAGGGCGCCAAGCTGGACGGGATCTTCGATCTCACCACGCTCAACGACGTCCTGACCAAGCAGGGCAAGGCCACCGTCGCCGATTCCTGATCATTCGTAGGGCGGGCCCCGGTCAGCACCGGGGCCCGCGACCAGTTCGACCGGGGGAACAACCCATGACCGCAGTCCTGCCCGACACGGCCCTGCGCATCGACGGCGTCAGCCGGTTCTTCGGCACCGGCGCAGCCCAGGTACAGGCCCTGGACAACGTGAGCCTGGACGTCCGGTCCGGGGAGTTCCT
The DNA here is from genome assembly GCF_902806475.1 of Candidatus Frankia nodulisporulans. Classification (GTDB taxonomy): domain Bacteria; phylum Actinomycetota; class Actinomycetes; order Frankiales; family Frankiaceae; genus Frankia; species Frankia umida. The sequence continues at coordinate 39,238 of NZ_CADCWS010000001.1, read as the reverse complement.
CTGTCTGCTCGGCGCGTCGGGCTGCGGTAAGTCGACCCTGCTCGGGCTGATCGCCGGCCTGGACGCCCCGTCGACCGGCACGGTGGACACCGCCGGTCGGCGGACCGGGATGATGTTCCAGGACTCCGCGTTGCTGCCGTGGCTGACCGCCGGCGGCAACGTCGAGGTACCGCTGCGGCTGCGCGGCATCCGCAGGGCCGAACGTCGAGCCCGGGTGGACGAGCTGCTCTCGATGGTCCGCCTCGCCGGGATGGCGGACCGTCGCCCGCACGAGCTCTCCGGTGGGATGCGCCAACGGGTCAGCCTCGCCCGGGCCTTCGCGCAGGAGGCCGACATCCTGTGCATGGACGAGCCGTTCGGCGCGCTCGACGCGATGACCCGGGACCTGTTGCACGACGAGCTCGAACGGATCTGGCGGCAGACCGGGGTCACGGTCATCTTCGTGACCCACGACGTGCGGGAGGCCGTCCGGCTCGGGGACCGCATCGTGCTGCTGTCGTCCCGGCCCGGGCGGGTGGCCGAGGTCTTCGACGTCGACATCGACCGACCACGACGGATCGACTCGACCCAGGTGGCCGAACTCGCCACCCGGGTGACCACTCGGCTGCGTGAGGAGGTCGGCCGTCATGGCCACTGACATCGGCATCAACCGGAGTTCCCTGACCAAGGGCGACACCAGCGCGCCGGGTGACACCCGGACCGCGGCGGACGACCTTGACCCGGGTGTCCTCGCCGGTCTGGACGCGCTGGACATCCCGACCGCGCAGAGCCGGCCGCTGGCGGGTCGGGCCTGGGCGGCGGCTTGGCCGAAGATCGGCGCGCTCGTCGTGTTCCTGCTGGTCTGGCAGCTGGTGGTCTGGTCGGGCTGGAAGCCCACCTATGTGCTGCCCGGCCCGGTGTCGGCGTTGCGGGAGTTCGGCAGCCGCCTGGGCACCGGCCACTTCTGGGACGCGCTGGTCCGCACCATCGTGCGGGCGCTCAAGGGCTACGCGCTCGCCGTGGTGATCGGCGGCGTGGTCGGTCTGGCGGTCGCCCGGTTCACCGTGCTGCGCACGGCGATCGGATCGTTCATCACCTCACTGCAGACGATGCCCTCGGTCGTCTGGTTCCCGCTGGCCATCCTGCTGTTCAAGCTGAGCGAGTCGGCGATCCTGTTCGTGGTCATCCTCGGCGCGGCCCCCTCGATCGCCAACGGCGTGATCTACGGCGTCGACTATGTGCCGCCGCTGCTGGTCCGGGTGGGCCGCAGCATGGGTGCCCGCGGGTTCTCGCTCTACCGGTACGTCGTGGCGCCGGCGGCGCTGCCCTCGGTGCTGGCCGGACTCAAACAGGGCTGGGCCTTCTCCTGGCGCAGTCTGATGGCCGGTGAGCTCCTGGTGATCGTGCCCGGGCACCCGTCGATCGGGGCGGACCTGCAGAACTCCCGCGAACTGCTCGACGCGGTCGGCGTGATGGCCTCGATGATCACCATCTTCTTCATCGGTGTGGTCGTCGACGCCGCCTTCAACGCCGCCGATCGTCAGCTGCGGGCCCGTCGTGGGCTGGTGGCCGAGGGTAACTCGGCGGTGCGCGCCGCGCAGCGCGGCCGGTCGAGGAACACGGCGGCGCCCGGGTCCGCCGAGGCCACAGCCGCGGGTTACCCGCCGGCTGGCCCGGGCGCGATCGGCCACGACGGCGGCGGTGCGAATGGTGGTGGTGAAGCCGGTCAATCCTGACCGGTCGGCACGTCGGCGCACGTCGCCGGCACAATGGCTGCATGCAGATCTCCGCTCGCGCCGACTACGCGCTGCGCGCACTCCTGACGTTGGCGGCGAGTGACGGGCAACTCGTCAAGGGCGAGTCGCTGGCCCAAGCCCAGGATCTGCCGCTGCGCTTCCTCGAGAACATCCTCACCGATCTGCGTCGGGCGGGGTTCGTCCAGAGTCGGCGCGGGGCCGACGGCGGCTATCAGCTGGGCCGGCCCGCCGGCGAGATCACGATCGCCTCGGTGATCCGGGTGACCGACGGTCCGCTGGCCAGTGTGCGTGGCCGACGTCCGGAGGACGCCCACTACGAGGGCGCCGCCAAGAACCTGCAGGACGTGTGGATCGCCGTCCGGGTGAACCTGCGCCGGGTGCTGGAGAACGTGACCCTCGCGGACGTCGCCGGTGGCCGGCTGCCCGAGATCGTCACCTCGCTCAGCGGTGAGCCCGGCGCGTGGAGCGCGCGCTGAGACCACGCCCACGCCAGCACCTCGACCGGGCCGCGACCGCGACCAGGTGAGATCCGCACCGCGGCGGACGCGGGGGTCCGGGCCCGTCGGTCAGGTCGCACCGGTCAGGTCGCACCGGGCAGGGCACGGCTGGCGGTGGCCGGCGACGCGCCGGCGGCCAGCCGGGCCCGCTGGGCCCGCAGCGCCATCCCGGCCAGCGCGTCGACGGTGAGTGCCCGCAGGTCGGTGCCGACCTGCGCGGTGGCGTCGTGGGCGGCGGCCGCGCAGACGTCCTCGACCTGGCCCAGCAGGCGCAGGGCGGTGGGCACGTCGACCGGTGTGGTCGGCAGCCGGTAGGCGGCCAGTGCCGGCACCGGCGCGCCACCGCGCGCCTCGATCTGGGCGATCAGCTGGTCGCGTAGCCGCAGATGGGCCCGCCAGCCCTCGCGGGCGCGCTGGCGGGCGAGCGCACCCGCCGCTGTCGCCGCCTGTGGGGCGAGCGCCCCGCCGGCCGTGGCCGTCGCATAGATCGCGCCATGGCTGGCCGCGAGCATGGTGGTCAGGGCCCGCAGGATGGCTGCCTGCGGTGGTGGTGCGGCCACCCGCGCCGCCGTCGGGTTCGCCGCCGAGGTCGCTGATGTCGCCGGTGCGGTCGCGGCGGGCGAGGCCGTCGGTGTGGTCGTCGCCGTGGCCAGGGCGGGGTCGCCGTCCCGGTCGAGCATTTCGCTCTGGGCGCTTCCGGCGGCGAACAGGCTCGCGAACAGGGGGGCGAGCAGCCCACTGACCTCGAGGGCGTCGCCGCGGGCCGCGGTGGTGGCGGCGCTCTCGGCGCCGTGCAGGGTCTCGATCGTGGCGTGGAGCGCGGCGGGCGAGTCGTCGGTGCCGGCCGGCAACAGGTCAGCCGGTACCTCGCCGTTCGCCCGGGTCGGCGCCGCGGTGGTGGGGCGCCCGGCGGGTCCGGTCGCCGTGGCGGGTGGGACTGTCGTGGGGGCGGCCGCCGGGACCTGCGCGGCGACGGTGGTGACGGCGACCTCGTGATGGTCACGCAGGGTCTCGAACAGGGCACGCCGCGCCGGATGTCGCTGGGCGGCCGTGCCGTAGGCGACCGCGAGCGCCGCCGCGCGGGTGACCGCGGCCCGGGCGGCGGCCACATCCGCGGCCGACAGGGCCCGCCCGGGCACGCCGGCTCCGGTCGATCCGGTCCGGGAACAGCCGGCACCGGTTGCCGCGGCCAGCGCGATCGTGCCCAGCCCCGCCAGAACCCGCCGCCGGGAGGCGGGTGTGCGCCGCGCGGAGTCCACGGTCAGCAAGCTTCGCACACCGCACGGGTGATGCCCCGCGCACGCCGACGTCGGCGACCCGTGATGGTGTGCGCGGACCCCACGCGGGTGCCCCCGTGAGCCGGCCGATCTCCGCCTCGGGTGGGCGGCGGATGGCCCGTCCGCGGGGGGACGTACCCTGGGGATCTCATTCGTTGACGCCGACCACCGCGCACGAGGCGCGGGTGTCACCTCAATGGCCGTCCCGTGTCCCGTGACATGAGCTGCGTGGCGGCGCCCTGTGACGGTGCCGGTGCCACCCGCCCTGCACGGTTGGGCGGGTCCTGGGCGCGGAGCGTCACGAACCAGGGCGTATCGGCGGGGCGCGGGTCCCGGTCCGGGTGTTCGGCCGCCGCGAGTGCTCCGCCGCCCTGTGCGGTGGTGGCGCCGACGGCGTCGAGCGGCCCGTGAGCCGGGTCGGCGAGATGATCGGATGAACGGATGCGGGAAGGGACAAGGTAGGTGTCAGGCGCGGGGGACTCCGGTTCCGGGCGGGGGAAAGGCCGGGGTGCGGCCGGGGCGGGCCGGCACTCCGGTGCGGTGGTGCGTCCGCAGGTGCGGGCCAGGCTGGAGACCAGCCTGGCCGAGGCGGGTTTCGATCTCGAAGATGTGGTGGTGACCAAGGCCGGTGCGCGCAGCGTGGTCCGGGTGGTGGTGGACCGCGACGGCGGCATCGATCTGGACGTGGTGGCCGAGGCCAGCCGGGCCGTCTCGGAGCTGCTCGACGCGGCCGAGGCGGCCGGTGAGCCACTGACCGGCGGCGCCTATGTGCTCGAGGTCACGTCGCCGGGGGTGGATCGTCCGCTGACCCGGCCGCGGCACTGGCGGCGGGCCGTGGGTCGGCTGGTGACCGTGCGGGACCTCGAGGACGTCGAGGTCTCGGGTCGAGTGGTGTCCGCCGACGAGACCGGGGCAGAGCTCTCGGTGGCGGTCGGGCCGGCCAGGCGGGGTCGTCCCCAGCCGCGCCGGATCGACCGGATCGCGTTCGAGCGGGTGGCCCGGGCCACCGTCGAGGTGGAGTTCTCCGCCACCGGGTATGATGATCTTACCGATGCGCCGTCCTCGGCACCGGATGACGATCTCGATCCGCCGGCCGATCCGGATCCGATGACCAGTGACGAGGGCCGTCAGGTCGGCGCCGAGAGCGCGGCCGGTGAGGAGATGACCCGGTGAAGCTCGACGTGGCCGCACTGCGCGGGATCGAGCGGGAGAAGGAGATCTCCTTCGAAACCCTGCTGCAGGCGCTGGAGACCGCCCTGCTCACGGCCTACCACCACACCCCGGGCTCCGCGCCGGACGCCCGGGTGGTCATCGACCGCACCAGCGGCGAGGTGGCGGTGCTCGCCCGCGAGCAGGGGCCCGACGGCGCCAGCCGGGAGTACGACGACACACCGGACGACTTCGGCCGGATCGCCACGATGACCGCCAAGCAGGTCATCATGCAGCGGCTGCGGGAGGCTCGCCAGGAGGCGACCTACGGGCAGTACGCCGATCGGGAGCACGAGATCGTCTCCGGTGTGGTGCAGCACCACGGGCAGCGCGCCGGTTCCAAGGTGGTCCTGGTCGACCTCGGCACGATCGAGGGCGTGCTGCCGCCGGCCGAGCAGGTGCCCGGCGAGCGGCTCGAGCACGGTGACCGGATCAAGTGCTACGTGGTGCACGTCGCCCGGGGCATGCACGGGCCGACCGTCACGTTGTCGCGCACCCATCCCGAACTGGTCAAGGGTCTGTTCCGGCTCGAGGTCCCCGAAGTCGCCGACGGGACGGTGGAGCTGGCCGCGATCGCCCGTGAGGCCGGTCACCGCAGCAAGATCGCCGTGCGGTCGAAGGTGGCGGGGGTGAACCCGAAGGGGGCGTGCATCGGGCCGATGGGCGCCCGGGTGCGCGCGGTCATGGCCGAACTACGCGGTGAGAAGATCGACATCGTGGACTGGTCGGCGGACCCGGCGACGTTCGTCGGCAGTGCGCTGTCACCGGCCCGGGTGGCCCGGGTCGACGTGACGGACCTGGCCAGTCGCTCGGCCCGGGTGGTCGTTCCCGACTACCAGCTGTCGCTGGCGATCGGTCGAGAAGGGCAGAACGCCCGGCTCGCCGCCCGGCTGACCGGCTGGCGTATCGACATCCACTCCGACGCGGAAGGTCCGACGGCGGAGGCGGAGTCGGCCGGCGACGCCCCGGCCGTGCGCCGATCTTCCGCGACGGGCGGCCCCTCCCGGGGGCGGGCGGGATAGACTGGTCATGGCGTGCCGTGCGGAACCCATCCGTACCTGTATTGGATGTCGAAGCCGCGCGCCGAGTTCCGACCTCCTGCGTATCGTCGTGGACGGTGCCGAGCTCCTGCCGGATGCTCGTCGTCGGCTACGTGGCCGGGGTGCGCACCTGCATCCGGATCAGGCATGTCTCGAGCTCGCGGAGCGTCGCAAGGCGTTCCCCCGGGCCCTGCGTGTGCCGGGTCCACTGGAGGCGGAGCGAATCAGGCGGTACCTGGAGCAGCTCGGTTCCGGGGTGGTCGACCCGGTGACGCGGGTTGGTCGCCCGGAGCGGCCGTCGGGGTCCCGGCTGGCCGAGAAATCGGGTAAAGAAAGAGGGGCACCGCGCGGCAGCGGGGTGTCGGCAGGGAGGGCTCGGGCATCGGCGGTAGCCGGCATCCGGCCAGGTACACAGGCGGCGCCACATGACGTCGACACGGAAGCAGGTCGAGACAGCGATGATCGCTCAATGAGCACCCAGCCATGATCACGACCGGCAGGTAACGAGGTCACGCGGGCACGGACCGCGGGCCGATAGAAGGAGCACCGTGGCAGGAAAGGCCCGCGTACACGAGCTCGCCAAGGAGCTTGGTGTCGACAGCAAGACCGTTCTCGCCAAGCTGAAAGATCTCGGTGAGTTCGTGAAGTCCGCCTCGTCCACTGTCGAGGCACCCGTCGTGCGCAAGCTCAAGGAGGCGTTCCCGGCCGAGGGTGGTGCCGCCGGTGGCGGTCGCCCCGGTGGCCGGCCCGCCGGCAACGGAGCCCGTCCGGGCCCGCCGCCGCGTCCCGGCCCCGCACCGCGTCCCGGCCCCCGGCCGGTTCCCGGTCGCCCTGGTCCCGTTCCGGCCCGACCGGCTCCCGCGTCCGGGCCGTCCGCGCCCGCGCCGTCGGTGCAGTCCGCGCCCAGCCCCGTCGTGGCACCGGTGAGTCCGCCGAGCCCGGCGCCGGTGGCGGCGCCTCGTCCCGTGGCGGCCAGCGCCGCGGCGCCCGCCGCACCGGTGGCGCCCGTGGCACCGTCCGCGCCCGCGGCACCCGCGTCGACTCCGGCGGCGGCAGGTCCGCGCCCCGGCACGCCGGCGGCCCCGGGTGGCCGGTCCCGTCCGGGTGGCCCCGGTGGCTCGGCTCCGGCCGGGCCCGGTGGCGCCCCGGCTGGTGGCGCGCCCCGGCCAGGCCCGCGTCCGGGTCCCCGGCCGAGCTCGCCCGGTAACAACCCCTACACGACACCGTCCGCCGGGCCCCGCCCGTCGGGCGCTCAGTCCGGTGGTCAGTCCCCGGCCTCGCCGCCGCGTGCCGGTGGTCCGCGGCCGGGTCCGCGCCCCGGTGGCTCGCGTCCCGGTGGCGCTGGCCCCGGCGGTCCCGGTGGGCCTCGTCCCTCGCCCGGCTCGGTTCCGCCGCGGCCCGGTTCGCGCCCCGGTGGCCAGGGCAGCGGCATGCCGCCGCGCCCGGGTGGCAGCGGTGGCCCGCGTCCGGGTGGTAGTGGTGGTCCGCGCCCGAACGCGAACATGTTCCAGCCTCGTCCGGCCGGCGGCGCTCCCGGGCGTCCCGGTGGCGGTGGCGGCGGTGGCGGCGGCGCTCCCGGGCGTCCCGGTGGCGGTGGCGGCGGCGCGCGTCCCGGCGGCTTCGCCGGCCGTGGCGGTGCGCCGGGTCGTCCCGGTGGCGGCGGTGGCGGTCGGCCGGCGGCCGGCGGTCGCGGTCGCGGCGGTACCACGGCGGGAGCGTTCGGCCCCGGTGGGCGTGGGCGTCCCGGACGCCAGCGCAAGTCCAAGCGGGCGAAGCGGCAGGAATGGGAGAGCGGCCTGGAGGCGCCGCGGATGGGCGCGATGGTCCCCCGTGGCAACGGGCAGGCCATTCGTCTTCCGCGCGGCGCCTCACTGGCGGACTTCGCTGACAAGATCGACGCGAACCCCGGTGCGCTGGTCCAGGTCGTGTTCACCCAGCTTGGCGAGATGGTGACCGCGACGCAGTCCTGCACCGACGAGACGCTGCAGCTGCTGGGCGTCACCCTCGGCTACGAGGTGCAGATCGTCAGCCCCGAGGACGAGGACAAGGAGCTGCTGGAAAGCTTCGACCTGTCCTTCGGTGGGGCGTACGGCGACGACGTCGAGCTCGTCACCCGGCCGCCGGTCGTGACCGTCATGGGTCACGTCGACCACGGTAAGACGAAGCTGCTCGACGCCATCCGGTTCACCGACGTGGTCGCGGGTGAGGCCGGTGGTATCACCCAGCACATCGGTGCCTACCAGGTGCGGGCGACGGTCGACGGTTCCGACCGGCCGATCACCTTCATCGACACCCCGGGCCACGAGACCTTCACCGCCATGCGTGCCCGTGGCGCCCAGGTCACCGACATCGTGGTCTTGGTCGTCGCGGCGGACGACGGCGTGAAGCCGCAGACCATCGAGGCGCTCAACCACGCCCAGGCGGCGAACGTGCCGGTCGTCGTGGCCGTCAACAAGATCGACAAGGAGGGCGCGGACCCGGCCAAGGTCCGCGGCCAGCTCACCGAGTACGGCCTGGTCGCCGAGGAGTACGGCGGCGACACGATGTTCGTCGACGTCTCCGCCCGTAACCGGGTCAACATCGACGGCCTGCTCGAGGCCATCGTGCTCACCGCCGACGCCTCGCTGGACCTGCGGGCGCCGACGGACAGCGAGGCCCAGGGTGTCGCGATCGAAGGTCGTCTCGACCGTGGTCGCGGCCCGGTGGCGACGGTGCTCGTCCAGCGCGGCACGCTGCGCGTCGGTGACTCGGTCGTCGCCGGCGAGGCGTTCGGCCGGGTGCGCGCCATGCTCGACGAGCATGGCGACCAGGTGACCGAGGCGGGTCCGGCCCGTCCGGTGCAGGTGCTCGGCTTCACGAGCGTTCCCGACGCCGGGGACAACTTCCTCGTGGTGCCCGAGGACCGGGTGGCCCGTCAGATCGCCGAGCGCCGCCAGGCCCGCGAGCGCAACGCCGAGCTCGCGCTCAGCCGTGGCCGTCCGACGCTGGAGAACATCCTCGAGCGGATGAAGGAAGGCGAGAAGACCCAGCTCAACCTCATCCTCAAGGGCGATGTCTCCGGTTCGGTCGAGGCCCTCGAGGACGCCCTGCTCAAGATCGATGTGGGCGACGAGGTGGGTCTGCGGATCATCGACCGCGGTGTCGGTGCGATCACCGAGACGAACGTGATGCTGGCATCGGCGTCCGACGCGGTGATCATCGGCTTCAACGTCCGGCCGCAGGGCAAGGCGACGGAGCTGGCCGACCGCGAGGGCGTCGAGGTCCGCTACTACTCGGTGATCTACCAGGCCATCGAGGACATCGAGAACGCGCTCAAGGGCATGCTCAAGCCGGTCTACGAGGAGGCCCAGCTCGGCACCGCCGAGGTCCGGGAGGTCTTCCGGGTGCCGCGCATCGGCAACGTCGCGGGTTCGCTGGTCCGCTCCGGGATCATCCGGCGCAACGTCAAGGCCCGCCTCATCCGCGATGGCGTGGTCGTGGCGGACAACCTCACGGTCGAGTCGCTCAAGCGGTTCAAGGACGACGCCACCGAGGTGCGCGAGGGCTACGAGTGCGGTATCGGGCTCGGGTCGTTCAACGACATCAAGGTGGACGACATCATCGAGGCCTTCGAGCAGCGGGAGGTTCCCCGCACCTGAGGCACCACACGTCGCCGGGGCCGGTCGGATCGGTCGGCCCCGGCGGTGGTGGCGCCCCGTCCGACGGGGATGTCATGTGGATCGCAAGTCTGAGCCTTGATCTCCTTCTCGGGGACGTGCACTCCCTGAAGGAGAAGCGGTCCGTGGTCCGGCCGATCGTGGCCGAGCTGCGCCGTCGCTTCGCGGTCAGTGTGGCCGAGACCGGTCAGCTCGACCTGCATCGTCGCGCCGAGATCGGCGTGGCGGTCGTGGCCGCGGACCGTGGCCACTGCATGGAGGTACTGTGCGCCTGCGAGCAGCTCGTCGCGCAGCGCCCGGAAGTCGACGTTCTCGCCGCCCGCGAACGGGTGTTCACCGAGGACGACGCGGATGGTGCGTCCTTCCCGGATCCGGCCGTCCGGTAGCGGACGGGGCCCGCGGGGACGACGACGGACATGTGAACGAGGAGGTGGACGGTGGCGGATCCAGCCCGGGCGCGCCGGTTGGCGGTGCGCATCCGTGAGGTGGTCGCGTCCATGTTGGAACGCGGTGTCAAGGATCCTCGGCTCGGCATGGTCACGGTGACCGATGTCCGGGTCAGCCCGGACCTGGTGGACGCGACGGTCTTCTACACCGTCTACGGCGGCGAGGCCGACCGGCAGGCCTCGGCCGAGGCGCTGGAGTCGGCCCGCGGACTGCTGCGCAGCCAGGTGGGCCGGGCCACCGGGGTGAAGAACACCCCGACCCTGACCTTCGTGCACGACCGGCTGCCCGATGACGCCCGTCATCTCGAGGATCTGATCAGTGTGGCGCGGGCACGGGACGCCCGGCTGGTGGAGGTCCGTCGGGACGCGAGCCCCGCCGGCGAGGAAGATCCCTATCGACGTCCGCGGGTGATCGACGAGGACGACCCGCTCGAGGATGATGACGCCGTGGACGAGGGTACCGACGACAGCCGGGGGTACCTCGACGATCGGGACCGCGGCGCGGTCGGCGACCTTGATGTGACAGGCCGTTAGGGGAAGGCTCGCGGGTCGGCGGGCACGGCGAGGGAGACGGGCGATGATCGATCGGAGCGGCCCCGCGGCGGACCGGATGGCACTCGTCGGGCTGCTACGCGAAACCGTCGCCGCCGGCGAGGAGATCCTGCTGGCGGCGCACGTCGCTCCGGACGCCGACAGCCTCGGTTCGGCGCTGGCCCTGGGGCTGGCGCTGCGCCGTCTGGGCGCCCGGGTCCGGGTGTCCTTCGACGCCGAACCGTTCGCGGTGCCCCGCACGCTGCGTTTCCTCGCCGGCCAGGAGCTGCTGGTCGACCCGGCCGCGATCGGCGTCGCCCCCTACCTGGTCGTCACCCTGGACGCCGACAGCCCGGCACGCCTGGGTCGGCTCGCCGCGGCGGCCACGGCACCCGGCACCCGGACCGTGGTGATCGACCATCATCCGTCCAACACCCGCTTCGGCGCCGTCAACCTGGTCGACAGCACGGCCGCGGCGACCAGCGTGCTGGCCGTCGACGTCATCGACGCGCTCGGCGTGCCGTTGGACGTCGACATGGCCGCCGCCCTCTACGCCGGCCTGGTCACCGACACCGGATCGTTTCGCTCCGCCGCGACGACGGCCGCGGAGCACCGGCTGGCCGCCCGCCTGCTGGAGACCGGCATCCGCCACGACCTGATCAGCCGGGACCTGTGGGACGACCATCCCTTCGGCTATGTCCAGCTGCTGGGCTCGGTGCTCGGGCGGGCCCGCCTCGAACCCGAGCACGACCTGGTCTGGAGCTGGTGTGAGCAGCGGGATTTGCTGGCGGCAGGCCTCGCCCCGGACGAGATCCAGGGGTTCATCGACATCCTGCGCTCGGTGTCGGACGCGGAGGTCGCGCTGATCTGCCGGCAGGACAGCACCGGCTGGAACGTGTCGGTGCGCTCACGCGGTGGTCTCGACGTCGGCGCCGTGTGCGTGACCCTCGGCGGCGGCGGGCACCGGCTGGCCGCGGGCTTTCGCTCCACCGCCGAACTCGTCCCGCTGATGGACCAGGTACGCGCGGCGTTGGCACCGGCCACGGCGTTGGGCGCCCGGTGAGTCCGCACGGACGCGGCACCGGCCCGCAGGTGGACGGCCTGCTCGTCCTCGACAAGCCGGCCGGCTGCACCTCCCATGACGTGGTCGCGCGGGCCCGACGGATTCTGGGGCAGCGCCGGATCGGTCACGCCGGCACCCTCGACCCGATGGCCACCGGGGTGCTGTTGCTCGGCGCCGGACGCGCCACCCGGCTGCTGGGCCATCTCGCGCTGACGGACAAGACCTACACGGCGACGATCCGTCTCGGCCGGACGACCACCACCGACGACGCGCAGGGCGAGCCGTTGGTGGACCGGCCGGTCGACGTCGACGACGTGGCGCTGCGCCGGGAACTGGGCGCGCTCACCGGTCCGATCGACCAGGTGCCCTCGAGCGTGAGCGCGGTGAAGGTCGACGGTGTGCGGGCCTACGCCCGGGTCCGCGCCGGGGAACAGGTGGAACTCGCCGCCCGGCGGGTCACGGTGCACCGCTTCGACCTGTTGGCACGCCGCGGCGACGACCTCGACGTGGTGGTGGACTGCTCCAGCGGTACCTACATCCGGGCGCTCGCGCGTGATCTCGGGTCGGCGCTGGGATGCGGGGGGCATCTGGTGGCGCTGCGGCGCACCGTCGTGGGTCCCTTCGCGCTGGCGGCGGCGGTGAGTCTGGACACCTTCGCGCAGCGGGGAGCGGCGGCGCTCACACCGCTGGGGGAGGCGGTGTCGACCAGCTTCGCCCGCCGTGAGGTCGCCGGCGCGCAGGCTGTCGACGTCACCCACGGCCGGCGCCTGACGCCGCTGGGACAGCCCGGTACCTACGGGGTGTTCGACCCGGACGGGACGATGCTGGCGCTGGTGGAGGAGACCGCCGACACCGTCCGCTCGCTGGTCGTGTTCGCCCCGGCCTGAGGTGGATATCCGGTCGCGGTGACCGGGGGCGCCGAGGGCCGCGTGGCCCGGTGCGCCACCGGTGGTGGTGCCGCCCGGACGGTGCAGCGCGGGAATGTCCTAGGCTTCCCTGCGTGCATACGTGGCGGGGCGCCGAGAACACGCCGGCCGAGTGGGGCGGCGGGGTGGTCACGATCGGTTTCTTCGACGGCGTGCACCGGGGCCACCGGCGCATCATCGGTGAGGCGGTGGCCCTGGCGCACGATCGCGGCCAGCCGGCGCTGGCGCTGACCTTCGATCCGCATCCCGGCGAGGTGCTGCGTCCCGGCAGCCATCCGGCGTTGCTGACCACCCTGCGCTACAAGACCGAGCTGCTGGCCGAGATCGGTGTCGACGCACTGTGCGTGCAGCCGTTCACGGCCGGGTTCAGCCAGGTGTCGGCATCCGACTTCGTCCACGAGATCCTGCTGCGGCGGCTGCGGGCCAGCGTCGTGGTGGTCGGGGAGAACTTCAGCTACGGCCACCGGGCGGCCGGGCGGCTGAGCACGCTCATCGCCGACGGCGCGGCCGCCGGGTTCGAGGTGCGCGGCGTGCCGCTGGTCCGGGCGGGGGAGCGGGTGCTGTCCTCGACGGAGATCCGCCGTCTGGTCGCGGCCGGTGACGTCGAGTCGGCCGCGGCGGCGCTCGGTCGCCCGCACCGGGTCGAGGGTGAGGTCGTGCACGGCGACGCCCGCGGTCGCACGATCGGCTATCCGACCGCGAACATGGAGGCGACGCCGTGGGCCGCGGTGCCGGCCGACGGCGTGTACGCCGGGTTCGCCTGCTGGGGGGAGCATCGCCAGCCGGCCGCGATCTCCATCGGCACGAATCCGACCTTCGCCGGGCGAGAGCGCCGGGTGGAGGCGTTTCTGCTCGATTTCGACGGCGACCTCTACGGCGCGTACATGGCGTACGAGTTCACCCATCGGCTGCGTCCGACGTTGCGCTTCGACTCGGTGGACGAACTGGTCACCCAGATGGCCGCCGACGTCGAGACGACCCGGACGGTGACCCTGCCGGTGTGAGCCCAGGTCGCGGGGAGCCTCGATCGGTGGGAGCCCAGGTCGGACGGGCGAGGGCGGTCGGGCGCGGATGGCCGGCCGGTGACCGGGGGGTTCGCCGTCGGTTGATAAGCTTCGGGGTCAGGCGGGAGTGGCGTGTCCGGATCCAGCGGCGAGGTGGCCGCGGACCGGCTGTCGATCCGGGTGGTGAAGACCCCGGACGCACGCCGTCCCGAAGCAGAGGAGAGGGTTCAGCGTGCCGCTCGCGAGCGACGTCAAGCAGAAGATCATGTCGGACTATGCCACCGTGGAGCGGGACACCGGCTCGCCGGAGGTCCAGGTCGCGATGCTGACCAGGCGGATCAGTGACCTGACCGAGCACCTCAAGGTGCACAAGCACGACCATCACAGCCGCCGCGGCCTGCTCCTGCTGGTCGGGCGCCGGCGCCGGCTGCTGAACTACCTGTCGAATACCGACATCAACCGGTACCGGTCGCTGATCGAGCGACTCGGGCTACGTCGATAGCGCCCAAGAGGGAGCGGACCCGCTCGGGACGCTCCCTCTGCCGCATCGGGGGGTAGGTACCCGGTGCGGCAGGTGCCGGCGGGAGTCCCGCCGGCACGATGAAGGACCTGACCGGGTCCGTGACGGCGAGATCCGCCGGTCCTCGGTCGTGGTCGCCGGGTGCGAGCTTTCCGCTCGTGTTCCCGGGGGCCTCGACTGAGCACCGGCATCCTCGAAACGCGGACCCGGCCGGAACACACGATCGGCTGCGTGGACCCGGCCGACGACGAGGATGGAGTGGCTTCGAGTGGACGACTCGACACATGCGGCAGAGGCGGTCATCGCGACCCCGGCCGGTACCCGCACGGTGCGTTTTGAGACCGGCCGGCTGGCCAGGCAGGCCGCCGGATCGGCGGTCGCCTTCCTGGGCGACACCATGGTGCTGTCCGCGACCACGTTCAGCAAGCAGCCCAAGGAACAGCTCGACTTCTTCCCCCTGACGGTGGACGTCGAGGAGCGGATGTACGCCGCCGGGCGCATCCCCGGCTCGTTCTTCCGCCGTGAGGGCCGGCCCAGCGAGGACGCGATCCTCACCTGTCGGCTGATCGACCGGCCGCTGCGCCCGTCGTTCGCCAAGGGCCTGCGCAACGAGATCCAGGTCGTGGCCACCGTGCTCGCCCTGGACCCGAACACCCTCTACGACGTGGTCGCGATCAACGCGGCGAGCGCGTCGACGACGCTGTCCGGTCTGCCGTTCTCCGGTCCGATCGGTGCGACCCGGGTCGGCTACGTCGACGGTGAGTGGATCGCCTTCCCGACGCACGAGGAGCTCTCCCGGGCCACCTTCGACATGGTCGTCGCCGGCCGGGTCGTCGACGGCGGCGATGTGGCGATCATGATGGTGGAGGCGGAGGCGACCCCGGGCACGGTGGAGCTGATCGCCGGGGGCGCTCCCGCGCCGACCGAGGAGGTCGTCGCCGCGGGTCTGGAGGCCGCCAAGCCCGCCATCCGCGAGCTGTGCCGGGCGCAGAGCGAACTGGCCGCGGCCGCCGGCAAGCCGATCCGGGAGTTCCCGGTCTTCGTCGACCACCAGGACGACGTGTTCGACGCGCTGTCCGCCGCGGTGGGCGACGAGCTGGGCGCGGCGCTGCGCATCGCCGGCAAGACCGAGCGCGAGGCCGAGCTCGACCGGGTCCGCGGGCTCGCGGCGGAGAAGGTCGCCGCCCAGTTCGAGGGTCGGGAGAAGGAGATCAATCCGGCCTACCGGGCGCTGACCAAGAAGCTGGTGCGTTCCCGGATCGCCACCGAGGGTGTGCGCATCGACGGTCGGTCGACGACCGAGATCCGGGCGCTGTCGGCCGAGGTCGACTACATCCCGCGGGTGCACGGCTCGGCGCTGTTCGAGCGGGGCGAGACGCAGATCCTCGGCGTCACGACGCTCGCGATGCTGCGCATGGAGCAGACGGTCGACACGCTCAACCCCGACCGCACCAAGCGGTACATGCACAACTACAACTTCCCGCCGTACTCCACCGGTGAGACCGGCCGGGTGGGTTCGCCCAAGCGTCGCGAGATCGGCCACGGCGCGCTCGCCGAGCGGGCGCTGCTGCCGGTGCTGCCCAGCCGCGAGGAGTTCCCCTACGCGATCCGCCAGGTCTCCGAGGCGCTGAGCTCCAACGGCTCCACCTCGATGGGTTCGGTCTGCGCGAGCACGCTGTCGCTGCTCAACGCCGGTGTGCCGCTCAAGGCGCCGGTCGCCGGCATCGCGATGGGTCTCATCCACGCCGATGGCACCTACGTCACGCTGACCGACATCCTCGGCGCCGAGGATGCCTACGGCGACATGGACTTCAAGGTCGCCGGCACCCGTGACTTCGTCACCGCGCTGCAGCTGGACACCAAGCTCGACGGCATTCCCGCCTCGGTGCTGGCCGCCGCGCTGCAGCAGGCCCGCGGCGCGCGGCTGACGATCCTGGACGTGATGGCCGAGGCCATCGGCAGCCCGGACGAGATGTCCGCGCACGCCCCGCGGGTCATCTCGGTCAAGATCCCGGTCGACAAGATCGGTGAGGTGATCGGGCCCAAGGGCAAGATGATCAATCAGATCCAGGCCGACAGCGGCGCCGAGATCACCGTCGAGGACGACGGCACGATCTACATCGGTGCCGTGGACGGCCCGTCCGCCGAGTCCGCCCGTTCGGCGATCAACGCGATCGCGAACCCGCAGATGCCGGAGGTCGGCGAGCGCTACCTCGGCACGATCGTCAAGATCACGAACTTCGGGGCGTTCGTGTCGCTCACCCCGGGTCGGGACGGTCTGCTGCACGTGTCCAAGCTCAAGACGCTCTCCGGCGGCAAGCGGGTGGAGAAGGTCGAGGACGTGCTCACCGTCGGGCAGAAGCTCCAGGTGGAGATCACCGAGATCGACAACCGCGGCAAGATCTCGCTCTCGCCGATCGCCGAGGCCGCCGACGCGGCGTCGACCTCCTGACGGCCGCGTCGTGACCGACACGCCTACCCCGGACCTGGCCCCGTCCCGGCTGACCACCGGCGGGTTCACCAGCGAATCGCCGCTGGGCAGCACCGTGCGCCGCACGGTGCTGCCCAGCGGCCTTCGGGTCATCACCGAGCGGGTGCCGGGAGTCCGCTCGGCCGCGATCGGCGTCTGGGTGGGCGTGGGCTCGCGCGACGAGACACCGGTGACCGCGGGCTGCTCGCACTACCTCGAGCACCTGCTGTTCAAGGGGACGACCCGACGGGACGCGCTGACCATCAGCGCGTCGGTGGAGGCGGTCGGCGGCGACCTGAACGCCTTCACCAGCAAGGAGTACACCTGCTACTACGCGCGGGTGCTCGACACCGATCTGCCGATGGCCGTCGACGTCGTCGCCGACATGGTGACCAGCTCGCTGGTGACCGCCGACGACGTCGAGGCCGAGCGGGGCGTGATCCTCGAGGAGATCGCCATGCACGAGGATGACCCGGGGGACGTCGTCCACGACGTGTTCGCCGAGGCCATGCTCGGTTCCTCGGCGCTCGGCCGGCCGGTGCTCGGCACGATCGAGTCGATCGAGGGGCTCGGCCGGGAGACGATCGCCGACTACTACCACGGTCGCTACGTTCCCCCGGCGCTGGTCGTCGCGGTGGCCGGCAACCTCGAGCACGAGCGTGCGCTCGACCTGGTCGCCGACGCGTTCGGTGCGCGCCTGGGCGCCGGTGTCACGCCGCGGCCGGTGCGCGCCGGGCGGTACGCCTACCCGCCGGCACCCGGCATCGTGGTCTCCGAGCGGCCGACCGAGCAGGCGAACCTGGTACTCGGCACGGTCGGGCTGTCCCGGCACGACCCACGCCGGTTCGCCCTCGGGGTGCTCTCGACCGCGCTCGGCGGCGGGATGAGCTCCCGGCTGTTCCAGGAGGTCCGGGAGAAGCGCGGGCTCGCCTACTCGGTGTACTCGTTCGCCTCCCACTTCGCCGACGCCGGCCTGTTCGGCGTCTACGCCGGTTGCGGTCCGCGGCGCGCCGACGAGGTGCTCGCGATCGCCCGGGACGAGGTGCGGGCGATCGCCGAGCGCGGGATCACCGCCGAGGAACTCGACCGGGCCCGCGGGCAGAGCCACGGCTCGCTCGTGCTGGGCCTGGAGGACACCGGCTCGCGGATGAGCCGGCTGGGCAAGAGCGAACTCGCCCACGGGGAACTGCTCTCGGTCTCCGAGATCATCGCCCGGGTGGACGCGGTGACACTCGAGGACGTACGCGAGATCGCGGCGACCCTGGTGGCGCAGCCCTGGGCGCTGGGCGTCATCGGGCCGTTCGACGACCACGATTTCAGCGCCGCCGTCGCCAGCTGAGATCGGCCCGGGATCAGGCGGCCCCGCGGGGTGCGCGAGAGGGGAACAGGCACGATGAGTGATCGGCTGGCGGTCGGGGTGCTCGGGGCCCGCGGCCGGATGGGGGCCACGGTCTGCGCGGCCGTCGAGGCGGCACCGGATCTGGACCTGGTCGCGGCCGTCGACACCGGCGAGCAGCGGGAGCCGCTGCGCGCCGCCGACGTGGTCGTCGACTTCACCACCCCGGACGCGGTGCTCGACAACATCCGGTGGTGCGTCGAGGCCGGGCGGCACGTCGTCGTCGGCACCACCGGCTTCGACGACGCCCGGCTGGACACCGTCCGCGGCTGGCTCACCGGGTCCGCCGGGGTCGGCGTGCTGGTGGCGCCGAACTTCGGTGTCGCGGCGGTACTCATGATGACCTTCGCGGCACGGGCCGCCCGGTTCTTCGACTCGGTGGAGATCGTCGAGCTGCACCATCCGAACAAGATCGACGCACCGAGCGGAACGGCGCGGCGCACCGCGGAACTGGTCGCGGCGGCCCGCCGCGCCGCCGGGCTCGCCCCGGCCGGTCCGGACGCCACCACATCGGCCCTGGACGGGGCCCGCGGGGCCCGGGTGGACGACGTGCCCGTGCACGCCGTACGTCTGGCCGGGCTGGTCGCCCACCAGGAGGTCCTGCTCGGGGGCGCGGGCGAGACGCTCACCCTGCGCCACGACTCCTACGACCGGACGTCGTTCATGCCGGGCGTCCTGCTGGCGGTGCGCGAGATCGTCAGCCGCCCCGGTCTGACCGTCGGCCTGGAACACCTGCTCGACCTCGGCTGAGCCGGCGGGTCCCCGGCGGGTCCCCGGCGGGCCGGGCGGCATCGGCCTGGCACCAAGGTGCCGGGGAGTGCTGTCGGAGACCGCAAAAGATAGGTTCCCGGGTGTGGTCGGACACCTTGACCGCCGCTCGGCGGCGAGCTCCCACAGCGTCTACGGTATTGATCTTGGGACGACGTTCAGCTGCGTGGCCCGGGTCACCGAGACCGGTGAGCCGCGGATAGTCCCGTTGGCGGGGGACGCGCAGACCCTGCCGAGCGTGGTGCTGTTCGTCGGCGCCGACGACTACATCACCGGTCAGCCGGCCCGTGAACTCGCCCGCGCCCGTCCCGACGACGTCTGTTCCCTGGTCAAACGCAGGATGGGTGACGGCGACTGGCGTTTCGTCACCCAGGGCACGGCCTGGTCGGCGCCGGCGGTCAGCGGGCTGATCCTCAAGGCCCTCGTCTCCGACGCGGCCCTGGCGACCGGCGAACCGGTGCACGACGTCGTCATCACCGTCCCGGCCTACTTCGGCGACGAGGAACGGCGCGCCACGGTACTCGCCGGCGAGTACGCGGGGCTGTCCGTCGTCGATGTCATCAACGAGCCGACGGCCGCCGCCCTGTCCTACGGGTTCGCCCGGTTCGAGATCGGCGGCCGGCGCACCCTCGGTGGCCCGGGCACGGTGGCCGAGGAGGTCGCGCTCGTCTACGACCTGGGCGGCGGCACGTTCGACGTGACGGTGGTGGAACTGGCCGACCGGCGGGTGTCGGTCGTCGCCATCGACGGCGACCACCAGCTGGGCGGAGCGGACTGGGACGAGAAGATCGTGCTGCTGCTCGGTGACCGCTTCCTCGCCGAACATCCCGGCGCACCGGACCCGTTGGACTCCTCCGAGGCGGCCCAGGTCCTGCTGCTCGCCGCCGAACGGGCCCGCCGCGAGCTCACCGACGTCGAGCGGACCACCGTCGTCGTCGAGCATGACGGCCGGCGCACCGAGGTGGTGCTGACCCGGTCGGCGCTCGAGGAGCTCACCGCCGGCCTGCTGGACCGCACGATCGCCCTGACCCGGGCCGCCCAGCAGGCGGCGCTGGCCCGCGGGGTGCGTGGCATCGACCAGATCCTGCTGGTCGGTGGCGCCTCGCGGATGCCGGCGGTCGCCCGACGGCTGGCCGCCGAGTTCGGTGTTCCGGTGGCGCTCACCGATCCTGACCTGGCCGTCGCCCGTGGCGCGGCGATCTACGGTGAGAAGAAGGCGCTGGAACGACTCGTCCTCGCGGATCTGGTCACCCGCGGTCAGCTGGTCGACGGGGCCGGGGTCGACGCGGCCGCCCCGGAGGCGCTCGACGCGGCCTGCCACCGGTTGGCGCAGGCCCTGGACCTGCCGGCGTCCCGGGTCCGCCGGACGGTCGAGGTCCAGGTCGTCAACGTGGTGTCCCGCGGCTTCGGGGTGCTCGCGCTCAACCGGTTCGGTGACCAGAACGCGGTGTTCCTGGTGCACCGCAACGACCGGCTGCCGGTCGCCGTCGGACGGTCGTTCGGAACGGTTCGCGACGACCAGGACGCGGTCATCGTCCACGTCGTCGAACAGGCCGGTGGGGTCGAGTCGCCTCGGGTCGAGGACAACAAGGTGATCGCCGAGGCGGAGATCACCGGCATTCCCGCCGGTTTCCCGGCCGGCTCGCAGATCCACATCCAGTTCCGGATGGGCTTCGACGGCATCCTCGAGGTCACCGCGACCCACGAGGGTCTGGCGCAGCGGCCGCTGACGGTCCGGGTGGAGACCTCGGCGGCGCTCAGCCAGGCCGACGTCGCCCGGGAACATGAACAGGTGGCTCGGGCCCGTCGGGAACGGGCCACCGGCCCCGGTTTCGGCTCCGGCCCCGGCGCCGCGAACCCTGGGATCTGAGCCCGATGCCCGCCGTCGGCCCGCCCGGACCCACGCTTCCCGACTTCACCCCGGATGACTACCGCGCCCGCGTGCTCGCGTCGGTGCACCGCCGTGGCGGCGCCGAACACAGCGACCCGTTCGAGATCTACGACATCCCGCTGGCCGCCGTCGCCACCCTCACCGACACCCAGGTCCAGGCCCGCATCGACGAGGTCTGGGCGTTCTGGCAGCGCAACCGGGACCATCCCCGCTACCGCGGTGCGATCATCGGGCTGCTCGAGCGGCACGCCGAACTCGCCGCGGCCCTCGCCGACCGCACCACCCGGCTGGCCCTGTCCGAACGGGTCGCCGCGGCCCGCGCCGAGCGGGACGACGAGCGCTTCGCCGCCCTCGACGCCGCCGCCCGTCGACTCGTCGCCCGCTTCGGTGGCCTGCCCGCGGACCGCCTCGAGGGCCTGCGTACCTGGGCCGCGACCCAGGACATCACCGCCGCCGAGTTCGACACCCGTATCCGCCGGCATCGCGTCCTGCCCGCCGCCGGCACCGAGGCGGCCACCGGCCCGGCCCACGGCGAGCAGGTCTCGCCCGCGGTGCTCCGCCAGATCCGCTCCGACCTGGACGAACTCGCCCGGATCGCCGCGACCACCCCGCCGCGCGGCCTGTTCGACCTGCTCGGCCTGCCCACGGACGCCTCGCCCGAGCGGATCCGCGCCGCCCGCGACGCCGCGCTGGCCCGCAACCGGGCCCGTCGACCAGATCGCCGCCGGGCGCTGCTCGACGACCTGCTGGCCGCCGTCCAGACCCTGCTCGTCGACGGCGACCCCCACGCGTACCTGGACGCCCTCGCCGCCGACACCACCACCCGGCTGCGCCCACAGGTGGCCGCCGCCGTCCTGGTCGAGGACGCCCTGCTGCCCGCGGAGGCGGCCCGGCTCGTCGCTGCGGCCCTGGCTGACGGTCTCGACCCGCACCGGGCCCAGGCCGTCGTGCGGGCACTCGCCCGCGAACACGGTGTCGCCGCCCCACCGTTGCCCCCGATCGCCGAGGCGCCCGCGTCCGGTGCCCGCTCCCGGCGCGGCGGGACCGCCGCGCCGGCCGGCGAGCCGGGTGGTTCGACCTCGCGGCCCGCGGACCACTCGGCGCGCCGCCCAGCCGCCGGCCCGACCCGGGGCGCCCTCGACTGGCGCGTCCACGTCTCGCGGGCGCGGGCGGCGCTGCGGGCCGGACGTCCCGTGGCGGCCAGCGATCATGTCGCCGCCGCGCGGGAGGGCGCGGGAGAGACGCTGCCGCCCATTCGCGCCGTGGGGGACGAGGTCGAGGCGGCGATCCGGGCCGCCGCCACCGCCTGGGGCAGGCTCGCCGAGCTGGCCGCCGCCGCGCGCTATCGCGCGGTGCTCGACGCCGTGCGTCCGGTGGTCGCCGTGGCCGCCGACGTGCCAGGTCCGGGCGGCCAGTTGCCCGGTGAACTGCTCTCCCTCGCCGAGGCACGATGCGCCGCCGCCGACGATCTCGTCGCCCGGGCACGTGCCGCCGCGACCACGGGACCAGACGGCACGGGACCAGACGGCACGGGACCAGACGGCACGGGACCAGACGGCACGGGACCAGACGGCACGGGACCAGACGGCACAGGACCAGGCGGCGCCCAGGAGCGGTCGCGTCTGATCGACGAGGCACTGGCGCTGGTCGCCGACCACACCGAGGCGCTCGCCCTGCGCGACGCCACGGCGGCAACCGGTGGGTCGAGGCCAGCGCCGACGCGGGAGCAGGGGCCGACACCGGGGGCGGTGGCCGCGCCCGCGGGGGTGTGGGTGGGCTGGGAGGCCGGGTCGGTGGTGGTGCGCTGGCAGGCGTCGACGACGCCGGGCGAGGTCCGCTACCGGGTCAGTCGGATCGGCGGGGACGGCGCCAGCCGGGTGGTCGGCGTGACGTCGGCGACCGAGCTGGCCGACGGCGGCGCGTCCGCGGGCGAGGTGGCCTACGCGGTCAGCGCGGGTCTCGGCCCGGTCTGGTCGCCCCCCACCCGTAGTGATGCCCCCGCCGAGGTCGCCTCGGTGCCCGAGGCGGGTGATGGGCCGTCTACGCCGAGGACGGTGTCGCCGCCGCCGTCGACGATCGGCCTGCGCTGGGAGTCCGGTCGGCTGCGCTGGAACTGGCCGGCGGACTGCGCCGAGATGGTGGTGGTGGCCCGTGTCGACGAGCGGCCGCGGTCGGCGACCGACCCGGGGGCGTTCACCCGCAGGGTGACCAGTGCACGTCACCGCCGTGAGGGCGGGGTGGTCCTGCCGGCCGAACGGCCACTGCACGTCGCGGTGTTCCGCGGAACCCGCGACAGCGGCCGGCTGGTGATCGCGCCGACGGCGGCGGCCTGGCTGCGCCTCGAACCAGACACCGCGCGGAATCCACCCCCGACGTGATCCGCCCGAATGACGACGCCGGTGTAGTTTCCGGACCGATCAGCAGGAGCCGGCCTCCCAGGTGGTGCGGATGGGATTTCCCGTCGCCGCGCTGACGTAAGGGAGGGGTCCCCTGAAGGCGCCCGGGAGGCTGTGTACCATGCCCAAAGAGGTCGGTCGGGCTGATCTGGTCAGAATCTTGGGGGTGGCCGTGCGGCGAGGTCAGGGCATCATTTCCCAGGCGATGCAGGGCAGGCGGATGGTGTACAGCCGATCGCTGCGGCAGCAGTCTCTCCCCGTCGATTGTGGTTGATCCGATGGCCCTTTTCCCAGCCATCCAGGCGTGGGGAGAGGGGCTTGGCCCAGCTGCCTGGCATCGCTGCCAGGGCCGGTCAGGTGGCCTGTGGGCCGCACGATCCGGCCGGTCGGACCGGCCGGTCGTCGGAGTGAACCTTAAATCGTCCTTAATGATTCAGCTCCGGGAGCACTTCACGTGCGTGCGATAGTGACCGGCGGCGCCGGCTTCCTTGGCAGTCATCTCTGCGAGCGGCTCCTCGGCGACGGCTATGAGGTCGTCTGCTTTGACAACTTCGTCACGGGTCGACCAGAGAATGTCGATCATCTGCTGGCCGATCGGCGTTTCCGGCTTGTCAACCGGGATGTCACGGATTTCATCCACGTTTCCGGCCCGGTGGATGTGGTCCTGCACTTCGCCTCGCCGGCATCTCCGGTGGATTACTACGAGTTGCCGATCGAGACACTGAAGGTGGGGTCGCTCGGCACCTTCCACGCCCTCGGCCTGGCCCGGGAGAAGAACGCGCGTTTCCTGCTCGCGTCCACCTCGGAGTCCTACGGCGACCCGCTGGTCAACCCGCAGCCGGAGACCTACTGGGGAAACGTCAACCCGGTCGGTCCGCGCAGCGTCTACGACGAGGCGAAGCGCTTCGCCGAGGCGGTCACGATGGCCTACCGGCGCAAGCACGGAGTCGACACGGCGATCGTGCGGATCTTCAACACCTACGGCCCGCGGATGCGGGTGGACGACGGACGGGCCATTCCCGCCTTCGTGTCACAGGCGCTGCGCGACGAGCCGATCACCGTCTCGGGCGACGGCTCGCAGACCCGCTCGATCTGCTACGTCGACGACCTCATCGACGGGATCGTCCGGCTGCTGCACTCCGACCTGGCCGGCCCGGTCAACATCGGCAACCCGCACGAGATGTCGATCCTCGACACCGCGCGGCTCGTGCGTGATCTGTGTGGTTCGTCCGCGCCGATCACCTTCGTCCCCCGGCCGACCGACGATCCCTCGGTGCGTCAGCCCGACATCACCCAGGCCCGCACGCTGCTTGGCTGGGAACCGAAAACGGAGCTGCACGACGGTCTGAACCGCACGATCTCGTGGTTCGCGGGTCAGCTCATCGAGCGCCGCCAGACCGTCGCCTGACCGCCGGGTGAACACCAGCCCGCCGGCTCACACCGGTGTGATTCACCGGGGGGCCGCCGCGCGACCAGGGAGTTATGTTGTCCCGGTTCCGGCTGGCCGGACGTCGGCCGCCGAGATGTCGACGACGAGGGTGCCAGCGGCGTGGATGAAGGGGGCGCGACGATGACGTCGACGCAGGCCACCAGAACGGTCCTGGTCACCGGGGCGACGGGATTCATCGGTTCGCACACCTGTGTGGACCTGCTGGCCGCGGGACACCGGGTGATCGGGGTCGACAACTTCCTCAACTCCTCGCCCCGGGTGCTCGACCGGATTGGCAAGATCGCCGATCGTGAACTCGACTTCGTCCGCCTCGACGTGCGGGACCGGGCCGCCCTCGACGAACTGTTCCGCCGCCAGCCGATCGACGCGGTGGTGCACTTCGCCGCGCGCAAGGCGGTCGGCGAGTCGGTCGAGATGCCGCTGGCCTACTACGACTCCAACGTGGGCGCGACCCTCGGCCTGCTGCACGTGATGGGCGAACACGGCGTGCGGGACCTGGTCTTCTCCTCGTCCTGCGCCATCCACGGCACGGTCGACAAGGTGCCGATCACCGAGGACGCGCCGGCTCGTCCGACGAACCCGTACTCGCGCACGAAGTGGATCTGCGAGCAGATCCTCGCCGACCTGTGCGTCGCGGACCCGCGCTGGCACATCACCTCGCTGCGGTACTTCAACCCGGTCGGTGCGCACCCGTCCGGCCTGCTCGGCGAGGACCCGCGCGGCGTGCCGAACAACGTGATGCCCTACATCGCGCAGGTCGCGGTGGGACGCCGCGCCGAACTGTCCGTCTTCGGGGACGACTACCCGACCCCGGACGGCACCGGTGTGCGCGACTACATCCACGTGGTCGACCTGGCCCACGGCCACCGCCTCGCCCTGGACCACCTTCGCGATGTCGCCGGGCACCGGGTCATCAACCTGGGCACCGGCCAGGGGACATCCGTCCTGGAACTGCTCGCGGCCTTCTCCGCGGCCTGCGGACGAGAACTGCCCCGGCGCATCATGGCGCGCCGCGCCGGGGACGTCGCCGCCCTGGTGGCCGACCCGACGCTCGCCCGCGAGGCGCTTGGCTGGACGGCGCGCCACGACGTCGCCCAGATGTGCCGGGACGCCTGGGAGTTCCAGCGCCTCAACCCGACCGGATATGACGACGAGGGAGCCTGATGACCACGCCGGAGCGCCCTGACCAGGCAGCGGACCGCACGTCCCGACCGCGCCTGACGGTCGTCGGAACCGGATATCTCGGCGCCACCCATGCCGTCTGCATGGCGGAGCTGGGATTCGAGGTACTCGCGGTCGACGTCGACCAGTCGAAGATCGAGCGGCTGTCCGCGGGCGAGATCCCGTTCTTCGAGCCCGATCTCGCCGACCTGCTACGGGCGAACCTGGCCACCGGTCGGCTGCGTTTCACCACCTCCTTCGAGGAGATCGCCGCGTTCGGCGACGTCCACTTCGTCTGCGTCGGCACTCCGCAGCAGGCCGGCGGCAACGGCGCGGACCTGAGCCACCTCAACGCCGCGATCGAGCGGCTGGCACCGCTGCTGACCCGTCCCTGCCTGGTCGTCGGCAAGTCCACGGTGCCCGCAGGCACCGCCGCCGGCATCGCCCAGACGCTGGCCAGGCTCGCCCCCGCCAACCACACCAACGGCGCCGCCGCCGGGACGAACGGCGCCGCCGCCGGCTCGAGCAGCGCCGCCGCCGCGCTCGGAGGCGTCCAGCTGGCCTGGAACCCGGAGTTCCTGCGGGAGGGTTTCGCGGTCGCCGACACCCTGCGACCGGACCGGCTGGTCTTCGGTGTGGCCTCGCCGGCCGCCGAAGGCGCGCTGCGGGCCGCGTTCGCCCCGGTGATCGCCCAGGGCGTCCCGGTGATCGTGACCGACTACGCCACCGCCGAACTGGTCAAGACCGCGGCCAACTCGTTCCTCGCGACGAAGATCTCCTTCATCAACGCGATGGCCGAGGTGTGTGAGGCCGTCGACGCCGATGTGCTGACGCTGGCCGAGGCGCTGTCCCACGATGTGCGCATCGGCGGGAACTTCCTGCGGCCCGGGGTGGGCTTCGGAGGTGGCTGCCTGCCCAAGGACATCCGCGCCTTCCAGGCCCGGGCCGATGAGCTCGGCGTCGGTGTCGCGCTGCGGTTTCTGGGCGAGATCGACGAGATCAACAACCGTCGGCGCGACCGGGTCGTCGAACTGCTGGCCGCGGCCCTCGACGGCACGCTCGCGCACCGTCGGCTGCTCGTGCTCGGCGCCGCGTTCAAACCGAACTCCGACGACGTGCGGGACTCACCCGCCCTCGCCGTGGCCGACCTGTTGGCCCGCACCGGCGCGCAGGTCACCGTCGTCGACCCGGTGGCCACGCATAACGCCCGCCGGGCGCTGCCGACGGTCGCCTACAGCGACCGGGTCGAGGACAGCGTGGTCACCGGGGCGGACGCGGTCGTGCTGCTCACCGAATGGCGGCAGTTCGCCGAGCTTGACCCGGCCAGGCTGGGCCCGCTGATGCGTCGCCGGGTGGTCATCGACGCCCGGCACGCCCTGGACGGCGACCGCTGGCGGCAGGCCGGCTGGGTCTACCTGGCGCCCGGCCGGCCGACCGGGGTCATCCCCACCGGCGTCCCGGCCCAGTGGCCGGTGCCGACGTCCGCCGCGTCGACACCGCCCGCGCAGGTCGCCGCGGCCACCCGGATGCCGGCCCACGCGCCACAGGTCGGCTAGGGCGATCGGCTGATCGGCCGCCGGCGGCCGGTCGCCGGCGGGCCGGGGATGGCCGGCCGCAGCGGGGATCCCCGAGATGTGGATATCCACCGGTAGGGTACGAGGATGGTCCAGGAGAACGTGGCGGCGCCCGGCGACGCGCCGATCGTGCGGCCCCTGCCCATCAGCGGCTTTCCCGAGTGGTTGCCCGAGGTCCGGGTCATCGAACAGCGCTGGCTCGACACGATCCGGCGGATCTTCGAGAGCTACGGGTTCTGCTCGGTGGAGACACCCTCGGTCGAGGCCCTCGACGTGCTGATGGCCAAGGGGGAGACCTCGCAGGAGGTCTACGCCCTGCGCCGGCTGCAGGCCGACGCCGACGACGACAGCGCCCGGCTCGGTCTGCACTTCGACCTCACCGTGCCGTTCGCCCGGTACGTCGCCGCGCACTTCAACGAGCTCGTCTTTCCGTTCAAGCGGTACCAGACGCAGCGGGTGTGGCGGGGCGAGCGGCCCCAGGAGGGCCGGTTCCGCGAGTTCACCCAGTGCGACATCGACGTCATCAACGTCGACCGGATGCCGTTGCACTTCGACGCCGAACTGCCGCGGATCGTGCACGAGGTGCTCACCACCCTGGGTGTCCCACCGTGGACCCTCAACATCAACAACCGGAAGGTTCTGCAGGGTTTCTACGAGGGGCTCGGCGTCGCCGACCCGCTCGCGGTGATCCGCATCGTCGACCGGATGGACAAGATCGGCCGGGTCGGGGTCGGTGACCTGCTCGCGACGCGGGCCGGTCTCGCCCCGGACCAGGTCCAGGCCTGCCTGGACCTCGCCGCGATCCGGGTGGCCTCCGACGCCGAGGTGGTCGAGCGGGTTCGGGAGCTGCGGGTCAAGTCGGATCTGCTCGACGAAGGCCTGGATGAGCTCGCCGCCGTACTGGCCGACCTGGCCGACCTGCCCGCCGGCAGCGTGGTCGCCGACCTGTCGATCGCCCGCGGCCTCGACTACTACACCGGCACCGTCTACGAGGCGAAGTTCGTGGACTGGCCGGACTTCGGCAGCATCTGCTCCGGTGGGCGCTACGAGAACCTGGCCGGTTCGTTCATCCGCCGCAGCCTGCCCGGCGTCGGCATCTCGATCGGTCTGACCCGTATCTTCGCGAAGCTGCTCGCCGAGGGGCTGCTGACGCTGGGCCCGGCAAGTCCCGCCGATGTGCTCGTCGTCATCCCGTCGGCGGCCCGCCGGGCGGCGGCGCTGTCCACCGCGGCGCAGCTGCGCGGGCGTGGCCTGCGGGTGGAGACCTACCACCAGCCCGACAAGCTGGCCAAACAGGTCCGGTACGCGGTGCGCAAGGGCATCGGCCACGTCTGGTTCCCTCCGTTCGACGACGGCCGTGACCACGAGGTCAAGAATCTGACCACCGGCGACCAGACCACCGCCGACCCGACCGGATGGACGCCGCCGAGCGCCTGAACCGATCTGGCCGATCTGGCCGATCTGGCCGGTCGGCAGGTCGGTCGGCCCGGATGCGCGCGGCGGGGATGCCGCCGCGCCATCGCGGGAGGGCCGCCCACCGCCGCGGGCCCGGTGGCCGGGGGGTGACGGGGGCGAAGACCCCCGGCCAGGCCGGGTCTCGCCGCGGGTGCGGGCGATGCGGACACCTGCCGTTTGGGGAGCGGCGAGGCGTCCATCTCCGGTGTACCACGCGTCGCGGGGGGCCCAACCGTCGCGCGTCGATCGCGTGACCGGACGGGTAAGTGGATGCCGACACCGGCCCGCTTGGGCGATTGCTGGCCGGCTCGGCGCATTGCTGGCCCTGATCGACGGATTGCCGGACGCTCGACCGGATGCGGCGGTTCGCGGGGTGACGCCAGCGTCTACCGTTGGGAGGTCCGTGCCCGATCCCGGGTCGCGGGTCGGATGGAGGTGGCAGTGTCGCAGCCGGCAGCCGAACCGGTGCCCGGGTCGGAGTCCAGGGACGGCGCCGTACCAGCGCCGGACCACCCGCGGGTCCAGGTGATCGCGAAGACGGAGTTCCTCCCACCGTCGGACGTCCCCTGGAGCACCGATGCCGACGGTGGTCAGGCGCTGGCCGAGTTCGCCGGCCGGGCCTGCTACCAGAGCTGGAGCAAGCCGAACCCGGCGACCGCGACGAACGCCGGCTACCTGCGCCACATCCTTGACGTCGGGCACCTGTCGGTCCTGGAACACGGCACCGTCACGCTCTACGTCACCGGGGTGTCCCGCAGCCTCACCCACGAGCTGGTCCGCCACCGGCACTTCTCCTACAGCCAGCTGTCGCAGCGCTACGTCCCCGAGCGGGACGCCGCCGTCGTCGAACCCGAGGTGGTCGCCGCCGACCCGGCGCTGCACGCGCTGTTCCAGCGGGCCACGGCCGCCTCCCTGGCCGCCTACGGTGAACTGTTGGAAGGCCTGGAGAAGCACTTCGCCGACGTCTCCGCGCCGACCTCCAGGCGTAAGCAGGCCCGCCAGGCAGCCCGTTCGGTGCTGCCGAACGCGACCGAGACGCGGATCGTGGTCACCGGCAACTACCGGGCCTGGCGGCACTTCATCGCGATGCGGGCCAGCGAGCACGCCGACGTGGAGATCCGCGGCCTGGCCGTGACGATCCTGCGGGAGCTGCAGGCCGTGGCGCCGAACGTGTTCGCCGACTTCCGCATCTCCACCCTCGACGACGGCACCGAGGTCGCCTCCAGCCCGCTGGTCGGCGAGGGCTGACCACCCGCGGCCCGCTCGCCGGTCCAGGTTGACCCACGGTGAGGGAACGCGCCGTTCAAGTCAGGTAATGTCCTGACTTGTGGCAGGCATGCCTGGTGGTGCGAGCGGCGCGGGCGGGCGGCCTGGTCTCGGGCGGCCGTGGCGGTGGCGTCGACGCGACGACGCCGCCCACGCCTCGGTGCTCGACCTCACCGACGTCGACGAGGTCACGATGACCCTGCTCGCCCCACCCCCGCGCTACCAGGGGCTGCGGCGCCGGGTCGTCGACCAGTTCACGCTGGTCAGCGCCAACCGCTGCCGGCTGGCCCGGTCGGTCAACTGGGGTCCGCTGGACGAGGTGCTCACCGAGATCGTCCCGGCCACCGGGGCCGGCCGCGTCGACACGTCCGGTCGGCTCCCCGCCGAGGTCAGCGTCCTGGTGCCGGTCTCGACCCTGTCCAAACGCGCCCTGGTGGCCTTCGACCTCGTCGGTCCGGGCGGCACCGACGCCCATCTGATGCCGTACGGCACCTCCGTCGCGGTACAGGGCAACCTGGTCGCGCGGCTCGCCGACGCGGCCGGCGTCCCCCTGGAGATGCCGGCACGCCGCGTCGTGGACGCGATCTCGCGCTTTCGGCCCGGCCGGCTCTCGGGTAACTATCCGGTCCTGCTTCCCCCCGCCGGTCGGCCGGTGCGTCCGGACGCCCTCGAGGCCTACCTCGCCCTCGAGGCCGACCTCGACGTACCGCGGCCGCGGCTGGCCCGCTGGGGCGAACTCGTCGCCGACACCGAGCGGGTGCTCGCGACCGCGTTGGCGGAGCCGTTCGACGCGCTGAGCAGCGCCGAGACCCTGCTGCTCGCGGTCGGTGAGCTCTGGCGTGACCCGGACGTCCCCGACGGGCTCGATCCGGACGCGATCGAGGGCTATCTCGGCGCGTTCGTCACCTGGGTCGACGCGCTGGTGCTGGCCGGCCCGCCCGCCGAGCCGGTGCTGACCACCGTCGCGGAGTACGGCCGGCGCTGGGAGGCGCTGGCAGCCATCACCGTGGACCCGTACCGACCGTTCCTGATCAAGTCGAGCGAGGAACTGCGGACCGTTCTGGTACGCGGTCGTGCGGTACCCGGTGGGCCTGGTCCCGGTGGGGGCGCTGGCGGGTCCGGGGTCGCCCGGTGGTCGGCGCGCTGGCGGGCCGCGCTGCGCCCCGCGGCGCTGATCGATGTCGACTCCGCCGGCACCGGCAGCTACCACGTCAGCATCGGCACCGACGACACGTCCATCGAACTGGACACTCCGGTGATGGTCGACCAGTTCGGCGATCCGGTCGGCCGCACCTACATCGAGGACCTACAACGCAACCGGGAGGTCTTCGCCTTCTACACCACCGACGCCCGCCGCCCGCCGCGATCTCGGCTGGTGGTCCGGCTCAGCGTGTCGGCGGACGTCAGCCGGGTGACCGCGGGGGTCGGTCTGCTGATGCTGCTCACCGTCGTGGTGTCGGTGCTACCGATCGATCTCGCCCCGGACGCGGTCGCTGTGATCACCCTTCCGTCGTCGTTCGCGGCGACGCTGCTGCTCACCCGCGAGCGCTCCAGCCTGGCCGCGTGGGTGCTCGGCCCGGCGAAGACAGCCCTGCTCATGCTGCTGGTCGCCCTGTCCGTGCTGGCCGGTGCGCGGGCCGCCGGGTGGCGCGCCCCGGCGGAGGCCGGCTCGCTCTCGGGGGTGCGGGCGGGGGCGCTGGCGGCCCCGGTCGAGGTGTCGGCGGGGCCGCTCGGAGTGCCGCTGGCATCATCCGGGCCACGGATGGAGTCCGGATAACCGGTTGCCACCATCCTCGACCGGCTTCGTGGCGGTACTCTGAAGGCCCCCAAGCGGCTGACGGGACGGTGGCGGATGCCGAAGAACTACGGCCCGGGTGTTGCCCTTGGCGCATCACGGGCCGGCGGGCTGCGGTCGCTGGTACGTCTCGGGCGCCGGGAACTGTGGCAGCGGCTGGATCGCAACATGCTGGGTGCTGGCGGGCAGGGAGCCGACCGGGCGACCCGTTCGCCCGGTCGTGTACCCGGAGGGTCCGTGCGCGCTCACTGAACGTGAGATGCGTCGATCGTCCCCGGGGCGCGGCTCGGGGACGGGTCGGTGTTGCTCGCCTGCGGGCGGCCCGGGCTTCGTGGCTCGCCGCCGGCAGGTGCCCCATGGGCGTCCGTTGTGGGCGGACGCGCACCATGGGTGACACGCCGGTCTGGCCGGCGTGGCCGGCTCGATGGACGATGGGCCGGCCATCTGATGCGCGGATCGGTGTGTGCTCGAAGCGTGGACTGGTGGAGACGGTGAATGTGGGTTCGGTGGGCCGTGCGATGTGAGCCGGCCGGAAGAGACGATTGTCGGAGGTGCGCTCTAGCGTGACCGGTATGTCAGTGTTGCCGCCGGCGCCGTTCGGGCGCATGATCACGGCAATGATCACGCCGTTCGGGGCGGATGGTGCCCTGGACGAGGCGGGTGCCGCCGCGCTCGCGACCCACCTGGTCGAGGTGGGCAATGAGGCGCTCGTCGTCAACGGCACCACAGGCGAGTCGCCGACCACGAGCGACGCCGAGAAGACCCGGCTGATCCGGGTCGTCGCGGAGGCGGTCGGTGGGCGCGCCCGGGTGGTCGCCGGGGTCGGCACCAACGACACCGCGCACTCCGTCGAACTCGCCCGCGCCGCCGCGGCGGCCGGTGCTGACGGGCTGCTCGTGGTGGCGCCCTACTACAGTCGGCCACCGCAGGCGGGCCTGCTGCGCCACTTCACCCTCGTCGCCGACGCGACCGACCTGCCCGTCATGATCTATGACATCCCGGTCCGGACAGGAGTGCCGGTCGAATCCGAGACGCTGCTGCGTCTGGCTGAGCATCCACGGATCGTCGCCGTCAAGGACGCCAAGGACGACCTGGCCGCCTCCTCCCGAGTGCTGGCCCGTAGCGACCTGGCCTATTACGCCGGCACCGACGCGCTCACCCTGCCGCTGCTGTCGATCGGCGGCTGCGGAGTGATCAGCGTCGTGTCACATGTGGCGACCCGCGCCATCCGCACCATGATCGAGTCCTTCGCCGCGGGTGATGCCACCCGGGCCCGGGCACTGCACGAGGCACTACTGCCCGCTTTCGAGGGCATCTTCCGCAGCCAGGGGGTGATCCTCGCGAAGGCGGCGCTGGCGGCCGCGGGCCTGCCCGCTGGGCCGGTCCGCCCGCCCCTGGTCGACGCGACGCCCGCCGAGATCACCCAGTTGCGCGTCGACCTCGCTGCCGTGCCCGGCCTGGATGTCACCCTCGCGCCCGAATCAGCCCACGGCCATCGATATGCCGTCGTCGCAGCGGGAGAGTCCGCATGAGCCATCCGCACCCTGAGTACGGACCCCCGCCGGCGTTGCGCGCCGACGGTCTGCGCATCATCCCGCTCGGCGGGGTGGGCGAGATCGGTCGCAACATGACGGTCTTCGAACACGCCGGCCGGCTGTTGATCGTCGACTGCGGTGTCCTGTTCCCCGAGGACTTCCAGCCCGGCGTCGACCTGATCCTGCCGGACTTCACCGCCATTCGGGACCGTCTCCACGACATCGACGCGCTGATCCTCACCCACGCGCATGAGGACCACATCGGCGCCGTCCCCTACCTGTTGCGTGAACGTCGCGACATTCCGATCATCGGCACCCGGCTCACCCTGGCGCTGCTGACGGCCAAGCTCGCCGAGCACCGGATCAAGGCGGTCACGCAGGAGATCCGGGAGGAGGAGCGGCACAACTACGGCCCGTTCGAGTGCGAGTTCTTCGCGGTCAACCACTCGATTCCGGACGCCGTCGCCGTGGCCATCCGCACCGACGCCGGCCTCGTGCTGCACACCGGCGACTTCAAGATGGACCAGCTCCCCCTGGACGGGCGTCTGACCGACCTCGGCGGTTTCGCCCGGCTCGGCCGCGAAGGTGTCGACCTGCTGCTGTCCGACTCGACGAACGCCGAGGTCCCAGGGTTCGTCACCTCGGAGCGGGAGATCGCCCCCGTGCTCGACGGGGTGTTCCGGGACGCGACCAGGCGGATCATCGTCGCCTGCTTCTCCAGCCACGTGCACCGGGTGCAGCAGGTACTCGAGGCGGCCGAGGCGCATGGCCGTTCGGTGTGCTTCGTCGGGCGCTCGATGCTGCGCAACATGGGTGTCGCCCGTGACCTGGGGCTGCTGCGGGTGCCACCGGGTCTCGTCGTCGACCTGCGTGACCTCGATTCGCTGCCCGACCGCAACATCTGCCTGGTCTCCACCGGTTCGCAGGGTGAGCCGCTGTCGGCACTGTCGCGGATGGCCAACCGGGACCACCAGATCCGGATCGAGACCGGTGACACGGTCGTGCTCGCCTCCAGCCTCATCCCCGGCAACGAGAACGCCGTCTTCCGGGTCATCAACGGGCTCACCCGCCACGGTGCGCGGGTCGTCCACAAGGGCGTCGCCAAGGTCCACACCTCGGGCCACGCGCCGGCCGGTGAACTGCTGTACGTGCTGAACGCGACCAGGCCGTCCAACGTCATGCCCGTGCACGGCGAATGGCGTCACCTGCGCGCGCACGCCAAGCTCGCCGAGGCCACCGGCGTGCCCGCCGACCACGTCGTGCTCGCCGAGGACGGCATGGTCATCGACCTGCTCGACGGTCGGGCCCGGATCACCGGGGTGGTCCCCTGCGGTTATGTCTACGTCGACGGCGCCGCCGTCGGCGATGTCGGGGAGCCGAGCCTGAAGGACCGGCGCATCCTCGGCGAGGAGGGCTTCATCACGATCACCGTCGTGGTGGACGCCGCGGCCGGCAAGGTCGTCGTCGGGCCGGACATGTCGGCCCGCGGGTTCACCGATTCGCGTAGCACCTTCGACCCGGTGGCGAAACTCGTCGCAGACGCCCTCGCCGACGCGATGCGCACCGGTATGAACGACACCGCCGCGCTGCAGCAACTCGTGCGGCGGACCGTTGGCCGTTGGGTGAACGAGAACTACCGTCGCCGCCCCATGATCCTTCCGGTGGTGCTGGAGGTCTGAGCGGCGCGTGCCGCCGCACGCGCCGCGGCACGCCCGGTTCGTCGGGGTTGCAGTGACTAGGCCTCCTTCCTGTGTACCGTTTCGACGGTGGCCACACGGACTAGTGGCGCGCGGGCGCGTGCGCAGACGGGGACGGCCACGCCCCGACCTGGGGGCGGCGGACGTCAGGGCGGCAAGGCTCGCCCGCCAGCACGACCGGCGGTCCGGCCAGCCCGGCCTACCCGGCCGCCGCTGTCGTTGCTGATCGGGCAGGTTGTCGTACGCACCTGCTACCGGTCATGGATGTCGGTGGCGACGCTGCTCGGCACGGTGCTGCGGCACACCGGGCGCAATGCGCGCGATCTGCGCATCGACCCGGCCCACCGGCGGGACGGGCTGGGTCTGGCCGCCTTCGGCGGTGCGATCCTCGCCGTCGCCGCGGTGTGGTTCG
This sequence comes from Candidatus Frankia nodulisporulans, assembly GCF_902806475.1. Classification (GTDB taxonomy): domain Bacteria; phylum Actinomycetota; class Actinomycetes; order Frankiales; family Frankiaceae; genus Frankia; species Frankia umida. The sequence continues at coordinate 4,067 of NZ_CADCWS010000001.1, read as the reverse complement.
CCGCCGGCGGGCCGGTCGGCGACTTCGTGGCCGGCACGCTTGAGCTGTTCGTCGGCGCCGGTGCCTGGATGCTGCCCCTGTTCGGTCTGGGCGCCGCCTGGCGGCTGGTCCGCTCGCCGACCGACCCCGACAGCCGCGGCCGTGTGGTGATCGGCTGGTCGGCGTTCGCGGTCGGCGCGCTCGGCGTGGTGCACATCGCTCGTGGCCTGCCGGATCTCGGTGACGGGCTGAGCCGGGTGCGGGGTGCCGGCGGCCTCGTCGGTCTGATCGGCGGGCTGCCCCTGGCCAGCGCCGTGACCCCCATGATCGCCGTCCCGCTGCTGGTACTGCTCGCGCTGTTCGGCGTCCTGGTGATCACCGCGACCCCGATTCGTCAGGTCCCGGAACGCCTGATCGCCCTCGTCGACCGGCTCACCGCCGGTGTCCGCGAGCCGCGTGCCGGCCAGGACCCCGAGCCCGAGGCCGACTACGACGAGGAGTTCCACGCCGCCCCCGCCGCCGCGGCTGTCTCCGCACCCGTCGAGGTGTACGACGTCGAGGCCGACCGGCCAGCCGGTCGCCGTGGCTCCCGGCGCCGTCAGCCAGCCCCCGACCCGGTGGCCGCCGCGTCCGCGGACGTCGGCCTGGATCTGTTCGGCGAGGTCGCCGGCCCCGAGGCCGACACCGGCTACGCCACACCGGAACCCGCCCAGCCCGCCGCGGCCGCCCCGGCGCCCAGCCCGCGTCGGCGGGAGCGGGCCGCGAAGGCGACCGCGGGTGCCGCCGACACGGCGACCGGCCTGCCTGCCGCCGCCGAACAGATCGAGTTCCTGGTGCCACCGGGCGAGGGCGACTACGTGCTGCCGTCCCCGACGTTGCTGCGGTCCGGGACACCGCCGAAGGTCCGTTCCGCGGCGACCGACACGGTGATCGCCTCGCTGACCGACGTGTTCGCCCAGTTCAAGGTCGACGCCCGGGTCACCGGCTTCACCCGCGGCCCGACAGTGACCCGTTACGAGGTCGAACTCGGCGCGGCGGTGAAGGTCGAACGCATCACCCAGCTGGGAAAGAACATCGCCTATGCCGTGAAGAGCCCGGACGTGCGGATCATCAGCCCGATCCCGGGCAAGAGCGCCGTCGGCGTCGAGATCCCGAACACCGACCGGGAGCTGGTGTCCCTCGGCGACGTGCTGCGCAGCGGTGAGGCGCTTGGCAACTCCCATCCGCTGGTCGTGGGCCTTGGCAAGGACATCGAGGGCGGCTACGTCCTGGCGAACCTCGCGAAGATGCCGCACATCCTCATCGCGGGCGCGACCGGCGCGGGCAAGTCGACCTGCATCAACACGCTGATCACGTCGGTGCTGGCCCGGGCGACCCCCGATCAGGTCCGGATGGTGCTGGTCGACCCCAAGCGCGTGGAGCTCACCAGCTACCAGGGCATCCCGCACCTGATCACCCCGATCATCACGAGCCCGAAGAAGGCCGCGGACGCGCTGCAGTGGGTCGTGAAGGAGATGGAGAACCGCTACGAGGACCTCGCCGCCTGCGGAGTACGTCATGTCGATGACTTCAACCGCAAGGTGCGCTCCGGCGAGATCGTCGCCCCGCCAGGTTCCGAGCGGGTGTACACCCCGTACCCGTACATCCTGACCATCGTCGACGAGCTGGCCGACCTGATGATGGTCGCCCCGCGCGACGTCGAGGACGCCATCTGCCGGATCACGGCGATGGCCCGCGCCGTCGGCATCCACCTGGTCCTCGCCACGCAGCGTCCCTCGGTGGACGTCGTCACCGGTCTGATCAAGGCGAACGTCCCGTCCCGCCTGGCGTTCGCGACCGCCTCCCTCGCGGACAGCCGCACCATCCTCGACCAGGCCGGCGCCGAGAAGCTCGTCGGCCTCGGCGACGCCCTGTTCCTGCCGATGGGCGCCGGTAAGCCGGCGCGCATCCAGGGCGCCTTCGTCTCCGAGGACGAGATCGCCGCCATCGTCGACCACACCAAGGAACAGGCCCCGCCCGCGTTCCGGGTGGACGTGTTCGATCCGGGCAGCGAGCCGAAGAAGGACATCGACGAGGAGATCGGCGATGACCTGGCCCTGTTCCTGCAAGCCGTGGAGCTCGTCGTCAGCACCCAGTTCGGCTCGACGTCGATGCTGCAGCGCAAACTGCGGGTCGGCTTCGCCAAGGCCGGCCGCCTGATGGACCTGATGGAAAGCCGCGGCATCGTCGGCGCCAGCGAGGGCTCCAAGGCCCGCGACGTGCTGGTCATGCCCGACGAACTGGAAGGCCTGCTCACCACCCTGCGAGCCGGCTGACTGGGGGAGCACGCCCGGGTGAGTCCGCTTTCAGCGCCGGGTCGGGAACCGTACACTCGCACCCGGGTGCCTCCACTGTAGTAGGCAGCAAACGGACGGTGCGGAGGTCGCGTCATGCAGTCCGTGGACGATCCGCAGCCGGCCAGCGCCGGCTCGCAGCTCGCCGCGGCCCGCCGCGAACGTGGCCTGACAGTCGACGAGGTCAGCGAGCGCACGCGGGTCCGGGTCGCGTTGATCGAAGAGATCGAGCGAGACGACTACGCGCACTGCGGCGGCACGGTGTACGCCCGTGGTCACCTCCGCAGCATCGCGACGACTCTGGGTCTTGAGCCCGGCCCAGTACTGGCCGCCTACGACGCAACCCATGAGTCGGTGGCCGGCCCGGTTCTCGTCGTCCCCCCGGGTGAGTTCGATCCGCTGCGCGGATCCTCCCGTGGCGGCGGCCGTACCTTCCGCTGGGGCACCGCCATGATTGTTTCTCTGCTGGCAGTGTGTCTGGTCGCCATCGTCATCCTCCTGTTGCCCGGTGGCGATTCGTCTGATTCGTCTGACTCTGCGCGCCAAGGTCAGCCGAGCACCCCAGCGAGCGAGCCCGCGGCCCCGCCGCCGTCGGCCAGTGCTCCGCCACCCACCACTCCCGCTCCTGCCGGGGTGAATCTCGTGCTGACCACTCCAGAAGCCCAGAGCTGGCTGGAGGTTCGCGACGATCAGAGTCACATTCTTCTCTCTCAGCTACTCCAGTCCGGAGATTCCCGCACAATCACCGCTCCCGGCGCACTGCGCATTCGGATGGGAAATGCCGGCGCTGTCGCCCTGTCCTGCAACGGCCGGGCACTCGGTTCTTCCGGCGGTGAGGGCCAGGTGGTCACGATCACCGTTAGCGCGGCGGACTCCGGCGGCTGTGAGGTAGGCGGCGGCGGTGGCTCGGCCGCGCTCGCCACCGCACCGTCGGCCAGCGTCAACTGACCTGTCAGCTGCGCTACGCCGTCAGCCCATATCGTTCTCCTTCGTCGAGAATGGCCGCGTCAAGGGTCGGGACGAGGACGGGCTGAGAACCGGAATCGCGATTCGCGGGCGGCGTGCCGAGAAGAACCCGGCCATCGGAAGCATGAACGGTAACCGTGCCGTCGTGGTCACGGCGAAGCGCAAGATTCTGGTCGTGGATGGCGCGATGATGCGTGCCGCAGACGAGCAACAGCCTTTCGATGTTCGTCTCACCGCCGTCAGCATGCCATTCATCCAGATGATGGATCTGCAGCCAGCGCGTGTGCTCGCAGGAGGGAAACCGACAGACGCCCTCGTCGCGGAGATACACGGCGTCACGAACTCTGCTGGTGGGTAGCCGGTTGCGCCGGCCCAGACGCAACGGGTTGTTCTCACGGTCGGTCAGCAACGCACGGATCATGCCGTCGCAGCCAAGCCGGCTGACCATGCCGGCCGGCAGTCCGACGGTCCAGCCGCCGACGGAAGCGAGACCAGCGGGAACCCGCCCTCGTGACGCCTGCGTCCTGCGTTCGGACTGCTCGCTGTTGCTGCGGTTCCGCGGAACATCCTGACCGGCGACGTCGGCCTTATCGCGCGCGGCCTCGGACGCCGTCTCGTCGGCGTGGGCGCTGCCCTCGTCCTCATCCGTCCCGGGAGCGGTGACGTGGACGTTGAACGTGTGTGGCGAGTTCTGGAGCTTCGGCGCCTGATGATGCAGGAACGCCTCGGCGAGCGAGATGAGGGCATCCGCGTCGCGGCTCTGGCCACGGCCCAATGGCCGTAGGTTAA